>JBDIAV010000092.1:0-12999 GCA_039812645.1 Actinomycetaceae bacterium | reverse complement strand
TACATGAGCTAGCCACACCTAATACATACGAAGCCGACTAGGCTCGCGATACACACAGGATCGAGTGGCTCGCGAGCGCGCCACAATGTTATGGCGATGAGAGCGTTCTAGCTGCCTATAAAGGCACAAGGGCCGCTCTCATAGCCACTAATGCACACGAACCGGCGGCGCGCACCTTAAAAGCAGCGTCGTCACCCCGGCCAACCGGTCCTTGTCCACCCCAGAATGCCGTTGGTAATCCAGCAGCAATCGGCGGCCACCCTATCGAAGGAGCAGACGTGACCAGTCACCTGACCACCCACATTCTCAACGCAACTACCGGGACTCCCGCAGCAGCTGTCTCCGTGACGCTCACTTCCTCGGACGGCACGGTGGTCGCGAACGGCGTGACCAACAATGACGGTCGCCTCGCACTCGGGCCTGAAGTACTATCGCCCGGGGATTACACGCTCTCGTTCGATACCGGCACCTACTTTGCTTCGACCGGCACCGAGGCGTTCTACCCTTCGGTAACAATTGCCTTCACCGTTGGCGACCTGCCGCACTATCACGTGCCGCTGCTGCTCAGCCCTTTCGCCTACTCAACATATCGCGGGAGCTGACACACCCGCCCCATCGCCCAAACCCGCCAAAACGCACAGAAAAGTGACCCGCGCCCCACAAAACCACCCGGTGGAAACACACCATTTATCTTGAACGATTCTATTTACGGAATAGTAACAACCGCGAAACCCCCTCCGAATCGTTGGCGAATAGCTTAGAAGCTAAGCCCCTGCTTAATGAATCGAGAGGACTCCGACGATGCCCGCCGTGCGAGTGCATTTGCGAAGCGAACTCGTCTGACCCTCGACACTTGGCCGTCCCCCGCGAGCCAACGCTAGGAGAAGCACCATGACCACCATCGAATCCCGCAGACAATTCACAGACTCCTCCCCAGGGACGGCTGAAGCGACACAACAGTCGACCCCACCGAGCACCCGTCCGGAAGATGAGCGCTTGGGCTTGGGCCGCACCTTCGGCTACGGAGTGCAGCACATTCTCGCCATGTTCGGCGGCGTGATCGCCGTACCCCTCATCGTGGGCGGCGCCGCAGGCCTTGACACCGCCGACCGCGCGCTACTCGTCGCATGCGGACTCTTCATCAGCGGCCTAGCTACCCTGCTCCAGACGCTCGGCATCCCCTTCTTTGGCTCCCAACTGCCCCTCGTGCAGGGCACGTCATTCGCTGCGGTGTCGACGATGCTCGCCATTATCGGCGACCGTGGACAGGAAGGCATGCAGCACGTCCTCGGCGCAATCATTGCCGCGGGCGTTCTGGGCCTTATTATTACGCCCTTCTTCTCGCGGGTCGTGCGTTTCTTCCCCGCCGTGGTCACGGGGTCCATCATTACGGTGATTGGACTGTCACTAATGCCGGTCGCGGCGGGATGGATCACTGGCCAGGCCACCATCATGGTCGACGGCGCCGCACAACCCAACCCGAACTTCGCTTCCCTAGGAAACATCGGTCTCGCACTCTTCACCCTTGTTGTTGTCCTCATTCTCAGCAAGATCGCCGTGCTCTCCCGCCTCGCGGTACTGCTCGGTCTTGCCGTCGGAACGCTGGTGGCGATAGCCCTAGGCAACGTGGACTTCACCCCGATCTCCGAGGCATCGATCTTCGCTTTCCCGCAGCCTTTCGCATTCGGTATGCCGCTCTTTGAAATGGGCGCAATCATCTCAATGTTCATCGTTATCCTGGTGATCATGGTCGAGACAACCGCTGACATCCTCGCCGTAGGCGAGGTTGTGGGCACGAAGGTTGATGCCCGTCGTGTTGGCAACGGCCTGCGCGCGGACATGATCTCCACCGCCATTGCACCGATCTTCAATGGCTTCCCCGCATCGGCCTTCGCTCAGAACGTGGGCCTGGTGGCTCTCACCGGCATCAAGAGCCGCTTTGCGGTGGCCGCTGGCGGTGTGATTCTGCTGGTTCTCGGCCTGTCTCCGATGGCGGCGGCGGCATTCGCTCTGATCCCCCAGCCGGTGCTGGGCGGCGCAGGCATCGTACTCTTCGGCACGGTGGCCGCGAGCGGCGTGCGTACCCTTTCCAAGGTGAACTACCAGGGCAACAATAACCTGGTAATCGTCGCAACCTCCATCGCCTTCGGCCTGATCCCCGTAGTCTCCGCCGACTTCTGGCACTCCTTCCCGGCCTGGTTCGTCGTCATCTTCCACTCGGGCATCAGCTCCGCTGCCATCGTGGCGGTCCTGCTCAACCTGTTCTTCAACGTCCTGCTCCCCGGTAAGCCCGAGGATCCGAGCGATCTCGCTGCAGCTCCCCCACGCCAGGTGCAGGAAGCCGAAGCTGAGGTTCTCAGCAGCGGCGGCACACTCGCTCCGGAATCGTACGAACCCGATGATCACGTCAGCGGTACCCGCGCCAAGGAACCGATGAGTGGAGGCCGATCAGGCGCGAGCCGCCGGATGAAGAGCCCAGTCATAAGCCATTCAGGTTCAACCTCCCCTTCAGGTAAGGACGCATGACCCCCCAATCAACTCGTCACGCCCCCGGCCCGCGAACATTGCCGTTGATCTTCATCGGTATCGCGGCCGGGGCGCTGTCCGGTATGTTCGGTATCGGCGGAGGAACGATCATCGTCCCCGCCCTCGTTCTGTGGGTCGGCATGCAGCAAAAGCTAGCCGCCGGCACATCGGTAGCCGCCATCCTCCCCACCGCTATTACCGGCGCAATCAGCTACGGCGTGCAGGGCAACGTGGACTGGATAGCCGCGCTCTGCCTCGCCGTCGGCATCGTCGCGGGAGCCCAGGTCGGCAGCTATCTGCTTCAAAAACTGCCGATTGGCGCCATTCAGTGGGCGTTCCTAGGATTTCTTCTCATCGTCATCGTGACGCTGTGGTTCGTTGTCCCCCAGCGCGACGACGAAATCTCCCTCGAACTCCTCTCCGGCGCCCTACTCATCGTGACCGGCTTCATCACCGGCATCCTGTCAGGGCTGCTGGGCGTGGGCGGCGGCATCGTCGTCGTCCCAATTCTCATGTTCTTCTTCGGCGCCAACGACCTCGTCGCCAAAGGCAGCTCCCTCGTCATGATGATCCCGGGCTCCATCTCGGGCACGCTCGGCAACGTCCGGCGGCAGAACGTCGACCTGCGCTCGGCGGCCATCGTAGGTATCGCCGCCTGCGTGACGGTACCGTTCGGCTCGCTGTTTGCCGCCTGGATCGACCCGTTCTGGGGCAACGTCGCGTTCTCGGTGTACCTCGCGTTCATCTTCTGGCAGATGCTGTCGAAGAAGTTGCGGACGCGCAAATCTGCTGGCAAGAACCCGTTGGATGAGTCTGGGAAGTCAGGGGAATAACGCGAGTTTGTTTGGGTTGAGTCTCAGCTCCCAGGATTGACGACGACGGCGCCCGCCACTCACCTACACGATCACCATACTCAGGTCACCACTCTGGACAAGGCTCATCAACAAGTCATCGATTACCTGGACACAACATACGAGGATATTGACCATTCCGGGTGGGATATCCACATCGTCCCCAATATTGAACTCCAGGATGAGGTGAGGGAAGCCCGAGCAGCCACAGTGTCGGCTGTTGAAGCCCAGCTTGAAGCAGCCCTTCTGTCGCGCACAATCGCACGGAAACTCCGAGCGGCAGGGTTCTCCGTAACGGACACTGCGGCCATCATGGGCGTCTCGCGCGGACGGGTATCCCAGCTAGTCAAGGGCTAAGCTGGCCTCCGTGCCGCCGTCGTTGAACACTGGAGTTGCGGCTCTCAAACACGACCCCATAAACAAAGAGAACCGCGGATTTCCGCGGTTCTCTTTCAACATATGGTGCTCAAGGGGGGAGTTGAACCCCCACGCCCTTTCGGGCACACGGACCTGAACCGTGCGCGTCTGCCTATTCCGCCACTTGAGCAGTGACTTCAACCGGTTGCCACATCAATGATGCACCTACCAGTTGCAGCAAGTAAGAGCTTATAGGGGGAGCAGGAATTTTTCAAAGCGAGGGTAGCGTGTTCCCCGTCTCCTTTAGGACGCCCAACGCCCTCCCAAAGCTCCCCCAATGCTCTCAGTCACTCATGCCTTGCTGACGTCAGCACCCTTCTTGGTGCGCAGTGGACCAAATCCGACCACACCCAGGACGACGCCACCCGCAATGGCCGCGCCACCAACCCACATGGCAATGGTTCCTACGAGCCACCAGCCGTAGGCATTAAGAAGCACGCCACGCAGGGTGTCACCCATGAACAGGGTTTGACGCAGTGCGCCGAGCTTCTGCATGTCTTCGGATGCGGCAAATTCTTCCGGATCCATGGAGCGCTGGGCGCCCGTGTACTCTCCGGAGATTTCTTCGTAGGTCTTGCCACCGGAAGAGGACATCATGTGGGCCCAGATGTAGTCATTCGCGAAGGCTTCGGCCTGCGGGCCGGTGGTCAGCTGCTGGCCGATCCATGGGCGTAGCTTGTCCTGCGATTCCTTCGACTCAAGGGCATCGATGCCACCCTCCGAGGGCATCTCGATCTTCTCTTGGCTGAGCTGGTCGGTGACGTAGCCGTGCGCAAAGTTCCCGCCAAAGACGGCACCGATGCCAACGAGCACCAGGACAACGGCAAACACCCGTGCCAGCACGCCATAGACAATCTTCTGCATTGTTCTCTCCCCATGAATGTGGTTATGGAATCCCCACTCACCGGTTAAGCGAGCGCGGAATATTGAATTTTCCGGATTCCAGCAGGGCTGAAAAGCCGTAAGTGAAGCGATTAAACGCGGACGTGATTTACCGCGTCCACCGGCCACTGGCTGGGGTTTTGTGTTCCCGGCCTGGCTTTCCAAGCTTCTGATGTGAGCCTAGTTCAAACCGCAACTATTTCCCTCACCACGAAGAGATTTAATTTAGAATTACTCCATTTTCCATAGCGCACTTCTCGCGTCCTGCCAACTGCCAAAATTCCCAAACGGGAGGGCAATTGAAGAAATCGACCATGGCCTTCACCACATATTCTCGGGTTAAACTATCTCCGTCATCACAGGCCACCACCCCTTTTTTAACGACGACGACGTCTCCGCACCCCGTCCACATCCCAGAGGAACCTCAATCACGAGGCAGAACCATAAAGAATTGAGTTTTTCGGAAAGGATTGAGCCCGCGGACGCGCTAAAAAGCGCAATCCTTTCCATTTTCCTCAATTCTTTGGGAGTGAGAGACCTGGCGGCTCCTCTCCCACCCCACCCAGCACTCTCCCAGGTATCGTCCGCTCACAGCTCACATCTTTAGGGATTGCCCACAACCTACTTCAGAGGGATGCCATGAAGAGGGCGAACACCGTAAGGTGAACTAGTAAGCGCTGTCGGCGTTTACTAGCGTATTCATTCGCTGTCCTGCACCGGGGGCGTCGGCTGCTGAGCCATTCAGGCTTTATAGCTTGGAAAACTGCCCATCATTCCAGTGCCGAGCCGCGACGAATGCCGAACTGAGGAATCTAGGAAGGTGCAATGGGAGCGTTCGACAAGTTCGATAAGCTCGAGAAGAGTGTGGGCAACGTCGTCGCCAACGCGTTCTCCCGGTTTGGCAAATCCGACCTTAAACCGATCGAGATCGCGTCGGCATTGAAAAATGCATTGGATGAGCACGCGGCTACGATGAGCCGCGAGCGCACGGTCAGCCCTAACGTTTTCGCCATCGCACTGGGCCCTCAAGACTATGACAAGGTCGCACAGTGGGGCGAAGAAGCTCTTATCGAAGAACTCGTCAACTCCGTGATCGAGTACGCCACCGATCAGGATTACGCCTTTCTTGGCCCCATCAAGATTCGTTTTCAACGCAACGATGCCATCAAATCCGGCACCGTCAAGGTAGAGGCCTCAACGAAGCGAGGTAACGTGGCTCCAGCAACTTCTCACGCGGCTTCCGCGGAGCATCCCATTATTGAGGTGGGCGCCAAACGCTACATTCTCACCGGGGCGATCACGGTGATCGGACGCGGTTCCGAATGTGACGTCACGGTAGATGACACCGGCGTCTCGCGCCGTCATCTCGAACTTCGTATTACCCCGCATGGCGTCATCGCCACGGATCTTAACTCCACGAACGGCTCCTTCGTTGAGGGCCACCGTATTAAGAATGCGACGCTGGTGGATGGCAATACGCTGACCATCGGGCGCACACACATTATGTTCTGGAACTCCCCGGAGCCGGCATGACCACACTAGTACTTACTCTGCTACGTCTTGGATTCCTTGCCCTCCTGTGGATCTTCGTTATTTCGTTGGTCCTCACCGTTCGTAAGGACGTCTACGGCACCGAGATTCGTGATCGGCGCACATCGAATCGCGATGTCGCACCTTCCGAGAAGGAAACCAACCCCCTGCGCAGGTTGGGCCTGGGCCGCGCATCCCGCACATCTGGCTCCGCTGCCTCGGCACCGTCCCCCGCCGCAGCCCCACAACCACCGCCACACAGTCCTATTCTCGCCGTGACCGGCGGACCACTCTCAGGAACGACTCTGCCACTCGGTCAAACCCCCATCGTCATTGGCAGATCACCAGATAGTGCCCTCGTCCTGGACGACACCTTCTCCTCGTCCCGCCACGCCCGCCTCTACTCGAACGCTGGTCAATGGTGGATTGAGGACTTGGATTCGACGAACGGTACATTCGTGGGCGGCACCAAAATCTCAGCACCCACTCCGCTTCAACCCGGCACCCCCATCATGGTTGGGAAAACCACGATGGAGCTGCGTTCATGAGTACTCAGCTACGATTTGCCGCCTTTTCCGATATTGGACTTATCCGCTCCACCAATCAGGACAGTGGATACGCCTCGCCGAACCTTCTCGTCCTTGCAGACGGCATGGGTGGAGCCGCCGCAGGCGATGTCGCCTCCAGTGTGACCGTCGCTCATCTTGCCGCAATCGACGACGACGTCTACGGCGCCGACGATCTTCTCCCCGTTCTCCGTACCGCCATCGAGGATGCCCACGCGGATCTCATGCACCGCTCCCAGGAGGATCCTGAGCTGCGCGGCCTCGGCACCACCTGCATTGCGATTCTGCGTTCGGGGAACAAGCTCGCGATGGTCCATATTGGGGATTCCCGCGCCTATTTGCTGCGCGATGGCAATCTTGTCCAGGTCACCCATGACCACACTCTCGTTCAGTTCCTTGTGGATAATGGCCAGCTCACGCCTGAGGAGGCCGAACATCACCCCAAGCGCAACGTCATCATGCGCGCCCTGGGTGATATGCCTACGGATGTTCAGTTGGATGAGTCAATTCGCGAGGCTGTTCCCGGTGATCGTTGGCTTCTCAGTTCGGACGGCCTGTTCGGCGTCGTCGCCCATGACACCATCGAACATGCGCTGAAGACGTACCCGGATCTCGCAGAGTGCGGCGAGTACCTTATTGAACTTGCGCTAGCCGCCGGCGCTCCGGATAACGTCACGGTTGTCCTCGCGGACGTTATTGACGACGCCGAAGCCGCCCGTCCTGCGAGCCAGCAGCCCATCGTTGTCGGTTCTGCGGCGATCAATAGCCAAGCCCCCTCGCGTGGCGGAAGCTCGGCAGCCGCCAAAGCTGCCGCACTCAGCGCACCAAGCCGTGTCACGCCTGCCAATCAGCAGATTGACGACGACGAAGCCGAATCACCTCGTTCCCGCGTCCTGCCCCGTATCGCCGCATTGTTTACGGTTTTGCTGTTGCTGGTGGGCGGGCTTTTCGCCGGTTACCGCTGGACCCAGAGCCAGTACTACGTGTACCCATCGGGCGGGTACGTGGCTATTTACCGTGGTATTCCACAGAAAATCGGGCCTCTGACGCTGTCGCATCTCGAGGAGAAATCGACAATCGCGGTCAAGGATCTGCGGCCCGTCACCCAAGAACGTCTTCAAATACCTATTACTCGCGGCTCACTCACCGAGGCACGCAGCTACGTCGAAAACCTGGAGAAGAAAGAACTGAACGCGGAACCCACGCCGACGCCCACGCCGTCGTCGTCAGAATCCCCGGCCGAGACTCCAGTTCCCGCACCGGACTCTCCTTCTCCGAGCCCTTCCCAGGATCTGTAGGGGGTAACTCGTGAGCGTTGTGACTCAAAAAGTTGCCCGAAAGGGCCGCTGGCCGGAGTTCGTCCTGCTGCTGTTGGCACTAGGAACCGGATTCCTCGCCTACTATCTCGTCCATATTGGGATGGACGGCGAGGGCCTGCCGGGCAGGTTCTCAACCCTGCTACCTGCGGCTATTGTGCTGGTGTTTGGTGCACACCTGGTCATCCGGTGGCTGGCACCGTACGCGGATCCCATCCTGTTCCCAGCTGCCCTCGCCCTCAACGGGCTCGGGCTCGCCATGATCTACCGTATCGATCTGTCGGATGGCACCAACGCGGCCCGCAGCCAGCTCATGCTGACCGCGGTCAGTCTCGTGTTTATGGTGGCCACGGTGGCGCTCATCAAGAATCATCGGATTTTGCGCGGGTACATGTGGCTGTCCTTGATTGCCGGTGTGGCGCTGTTGTTGCTGCCGATGGTTCCAGGGCTTGGTCGTTCGATGTACGGCGCCCGCATCTGGATCAATGTCGCGGGATTCTCGTTCCAGCCCGCCGAGCTCGCCAAGATCTTCTTTGCGATCTTCTTCGCCGCCTATTTGGCGCAGGAGCGCGATAATCTCTCGCTCGCCGGGCCAAAGATCCTGGGCATTCGCTTCCCTAAGTCGCGTCACTTCCTGCCCATCCTGCTGGCATGGTTCATCAGTATGGGTGTGCTCGCCATGGAGCGCGACTTCGGTACCGCACTGCTGTTCTTCGGCCTCTTCGTGGCGATGCTGTACGTGGCCACGGAGCGGTTCTCGTGGCTGGTGATCGCGGGAGTGCTGTCCGCCGTCGGAATTTTCCTTATCGTGCAGGTTGTTCCACATATTCAGGCGCGTTTCGCGGTGTGGCTGCATGCCCTCGACCCCGAAGTGTACGACGCCGAATTCGGCTCCTACCAGCTAGTTCAGGGCTTGTTCGGCATGGCGTCCGGCGGCCTCATGGGCACCGGACTCGGCGAGGGCTATCCCACCAAGGCCTTCGCCGCCAACTCCGACTTCATCATCGCCTCCTTCGGCGAGGAGATCGGGCTGACCGGCCTGCTGGCGCTGCTGAGCATCTACATCGTCATCGTCATGCGCGGCCTGCGCACCGCCGTCCATTTGCGCGACGGCTTCGGAAAGCTGCTGGCCACCGGCCTCTCCTTCACCATCGCGTTGCAGTGCTTCGTGGTGGTGGGCGGCGTTACCCGCGTCATTCCGCTGACCGGCCTCGCTATGCCCTTCCTCGCCCACGGCGGTTCAGCGCTCCTCACGAACTGGATCATCATCGGGTTGCTGCTACGCATGTCTGACGCCTCGCGCCGCCCCGCCTCCGCCGATCCACTGCCACCCCGCGACATCCTGGCCACCATCCCAGAATTGGACGACGACGAAGCCGACTCCGGTCCGCACACCCCTTCCGTTGAAGACTCACATCCCACACAGGTGGTGAGAATCAAGTGAATCGTCCTATTCGTCAGCTGGCCACGCTGGCCACACTCATGTTCCTCGTGCTCATGGTGGCGGCCACGTCTATCCAATTCATTCAGGCGCCCTCACTCAATGCGGATTCCCGCAACGTGCGCACGCTCTACCGCGAGTTCGGCATGGATCGCGGGCCCATCATTGTCAGTGGCGAATCGATCGTGGTGTCCACTCCCAACGACAGCCCTTACAAGTTCCAGCGAGAATATCGTGACGGCGGGGCATACTCGCACGTCACCGGCTATTTCTCGACCGTTTTCAACTCGATGACGGGCATCGAACGCGCTGAGAATGCGGTGCTGGGTGGCTCCGCCTCATCGCTCGCTGGGCAGCGCCTTCAGGATCTCATCACCGGGCGCCAGCCTCAGGGTGGTGCCGTGGAACTCACCCTGGAGGCGAACGTCCAGCAGGCCGCGATTGAAGCGATGGCCGGGCGGCGCGGCGCCGTCGTCGCCATGGATCCCAAGACGGGAGCCATCCTGGCGCAGGTCTCCCTGCCCACCTACGATTCCAACTCGATCGCCACCCAGGACAGCGCGACGGCCAGCGCCGCGTGGGACGCGCTCAACGCCGATCCGGAGCAGCCGCTGGTGGATCGTACCTCCCGCGGCAACCAGTACCCACCCGGCTCCATCTTCAAGATGGTGACGGCCACGGCCATGCTAGAGAACAACCCCGATCTCACGCCGGACAGCCTTGTCGAGGCACCCACCAGCTGGACCCCGCCGAATACCGACCACGAGATCTGGAACCCCGGGCAGCAAGCGTGTGGCGATGGCTCCGGCCAGACAACCCTTAATCAGACCTTTATCCAGTCCTGCAACACCGCGTACGCCATCGGCGGTGTGGGAGTGGGCGCTGAGAAGATGATGGCGCAGGCCGAAGCCTTCGGATTTGGGAACACGTTCCAGACGCCACTGACTGTGGACGCCTCACGCTTCCCCGAACCCGCAAGCGACGCGGCGCTGGCCATGGACTCCTTCGGCCAGCAGGACATCATGGTCACCCCGATGCAGATGGCACTGGTCACCTCCGCGATCGCCAACAATGGCGTTCTCATGGAGCCCTACATCGTCAAGCAAACCCTAACGGCCGACCTCGAGCCCTTCTCCACCACCAAACCGTCCGAGTACTCGCGCCCGATGAGCGAGCAGACGGCCCAGTACATGAAGCAGATGATGGTCGACGACGTCGTCTCCGGCACCGGTTGGCGAGCCGCCATCGACGGTATCCAAGTGGCGGGTAAAACCGGCACCGCCGAGCTGGCTGATTCCGAAAGCCACGCCTGGTTCACGGCCTTCGCACCGGCGGACGATCCACAAATCGCCGTCGTCGTCATTCTCGAAAACGATCCCGGCGACGGAGGCTCCTCAGCAGCTCCTGTGGCCCGCGAAATTATCCGAGCCAAGCTCGGTCTATAACATCGCCGTGTGAATGGATGCGGCACAATGAATTTAGGTATGAAGAAAGGTGACACGACGTGAGTGACACTCCCCGCGTTTTGGGTCAACGCTACGAGGTAGGTGACCTCATTGGTCGTGGAGGAATGGCGCAGGTACATCTGGGCTACGACACCCGGCTCTCCCGTACGGTGGCCATCAAGATTCTGCGCACCGATCTCGCACAGGACCCCATGTTCCTCGCCCGTTTCCGGCGCGAGGCGCAGTCCGCTGCCGCGTTGAATCACCCGTCTATCGTCTCGGTGTACGACACCGGCGAGGAGCAGGTTGTCACGGCGATCGGGCGGGAAATCTCCCTCCCCTACATCGTCATGGAGTACGTCAAGGGCCGCACTGTCGCGGCCCTGCTGGCGGACGGCAACCCGGTCCCCATCGCCGAAGCTATCCAGATCACCGTAGGTGTGCTTTCTGCGCTGCAGTACTCGCACCACGAGGGCATCATTCACCGCGACATCAAGCCGGGCAACGTCATGCTGACGCCGGATGGCAAGGTCAAGGTCATGGACTTCGGTATCGCCCGCGCGATCGCCGATTCTGCCGCTACCATGACGCAAACCAACTCGGTGGTGGGTACGGCGCAGTACCTCTCCCCCGAGCAGGCTCGCGGCGAGGTAGTGGATGCCCGTTCGGATCTGTACTCCTGCGGTTGCCTGCTCTATGAGTTGTTGACAGGCCAGCCACCCTTCACCGGCGATTCGGCCGTATCTGTGGCCTACCAGCACGTGTCCGAGGCACCACGTCCGGCCTCCATGATCGCCCCGGACATCCCGGACTCCATCGACCGCGTGGTGATGAAGTCGCTGGCCAAACGTCGCGACGAGCGCTACCAGAGCGCCGCCGAGTTCCGCGAGGATCTGCTCGCCGCCGCCCGCGGCGAAGGCGTGGATGCACCGTCGGTAACGTCCTGGAACCTCAAGCCGGTTATTGCGCCGCCGTATGCTCCCACGCAGGTGGCGACGACGGTGCAGGGCACTCAGCCCGGTACCACCGCCTATGCTGCGGGCGCCGGTGTGCACGGAGCTGCCGGCGCGAGTGGTTCACCAACCGCCACGTCACCAAACGGCTATCCTGCCGGACAGTCTGGCTACGCCACGGCGGCGAACGGTTATCCAACGGGCCCCCAGACCGGGGTGCAGCCCCCCGTGGATGACAAGGCGAAGCGTCGCAACCGGATGATGATCTGGGTAGGCATTATCTGCTTGCTGCTCGCTGGTGCGGGTATCGTCTACGCCCTCACCTCCCAGAATGGTGGGGATACGCCCACACCCACCCCGTCTGCGACGGTCGCTACGGTCACGGTTCCTGATCTCACGGATATGGATCGGGACCAGGTTCAGGCGGCACTGGACAAGGCCGGGCTTAAGATGCAGGAGCTTGTCACCAAGAACAGTGACACCGTTCCCGAGGGGCAGTTCCTCGAGTCGAATCCCGCACCGGGAACACCGGTCGAGGCGGGCTCGACCGTCAAGGTCACGTTCTCCAAGGGCGCGGGAGAGGTTGCAATCCCGGACCTCTCCGGCAAGACCACCGGTGAGGCAAACACGATTCTCAAGGGCGTTGGTCTGGAACTCGGCGACTCCACAACCGTTGATGACTCCCTCATCGAGAAGGACAAGATCGTCTCCTCTTCGCCGGAAGCTGGGGAGAAGGTCACGGCGGGAACGACGATTAACGTCAATATCTCCTCCGGCATGGTCTCGATTCCCGAAGTCGGAGGCATGAGTCAGTCCGAGGCAACATCTGCCCTGATCGCGGCGGGTCTCAAGGTTGATGGCACGTCTATCAAGCAGATCGCCGATAATGTCGCGGCCGGCAATGTTCTCGGCGTTGTCATTGAAGGCGAGGCGAAGAGTACCGGCGACCGGGTCGCGCTTGGCTCAACAGTCACGCTTGTCATCGCCGAGGCACCGGAGGAGACACCGACCCCCACGGAAGAGCCCACAGCGACCCCAAGTGCCAGCAACGGGAGTGGTAACGGAAACGGCA
>JBDIAV010000091.1:0-13159 GCA_039812645.1 Actinomycetaceae bacterium | reverse complement strand
CAGCCGTGTCAGTTCTACACACACCGACAACTCGGAGCCGCTCTTTCCGGCGTACACGCCGCGCAAAGGGGCCACGTCGGAGTAATCGCGCCCGTGGCCCACATAGACGTGACGGTCGCCAATTTCGATGAGATTTGTAGGATCGTAGCCTCGCCATTGCCCTGCATACCACTCCACCCACGCGTGCGACTCTCCCGTCACCACTTCGCCGACGGCAGCATCACTCGCCGGGTGGAGATAACCAGAAACATAGCGTGCCGGAATTCCCGCCTCGCGCAGAATACCCAGCGTCACATGAGCGATGTCTTGGCACACACCCGAACGAGCTGCCCAAGCATCATGCGCTGTCGAGTTCACACCCGTCACTCCCCGCTGATATTCCATCGCGTCACCCACTTGGCGACAAATCGAACGGGCCGTCGCGTCGACGTCGTCACCTTGCTTCGCCTGAACCGCCAGCAGAATCATCTCGCCGTCCGGTTCCGTCGCATCAGTTTGCGCAAGGGCATCGGTGAGTTCTACCGAGCGGGGAAGCTCTAAGGCCAGCTGATGCCAGGAGTACTGCACCGGCTCCCATGGCAACGGGTGCACATCAACAATGCTCGTCGCTGCAATCCGCAGCTCCTCGTGCGGGGTCAGCACCTCAAAGGAGGTCACGCGCGTCCCCCAGAAATCCTGGTAGGTGTGCTGCGCTGAACTCGGGGTGACGTCAAGGTCTGCGCGCATGACGAACTGCCCATCGCGAGTACGCGGAAGCATACGAACTTCGTTATAGGAGGCGGTCGCAGCCTCGGCGTATTTCAGCTCCGTGACGTGCACGATCTTGAGACGGCTCATAGATTTTCCCCAATCCACACGGGCATCGCGATCGACGGGAAGTAACGTTCCCGAATCGCGTTACTAGCCTTGGACACAGCAATCTGCACACTCTCCATGCTCTCCGAGAGGTGCTCCACCGTCATTTCAATGGGCTGATACTCCAACTCGGAGCGAATTCGTCCCAGTACCTGATGTGCGGAGCTTGGAATGCCCAAGCCACCCGCCGGGTCAATCCCTCGCAAGCAGTTCTCCGCAGCCAAAAAACTCGACAGTACCGAACGCGGGAACAACCTGTCCACGAGCAAGAACTCGACGGCAGTATTCGCGGTCGGAGCCGAGCGCTGGCTACGCAGGTGCGCTTCGTAGGCCCCGCAGGACCGCAGCAGAGTGGTCCAGCTGGGCCCGCCCGCCTCCGTGAGTGAGCGGGTGGCAAGCAGTCGCGCCGTCATATCCGCGCGCTCTAGCGCCCGGCCGAGAGAGAAGAACTGCCAGGCTTCGTCCCGACTCATCGAGGATTCAACAACGCCAAACGCCAGTGCGGACCTGTCTCGCACCCAGTTGAAGAAGAGGTGCGTTTTGTCCATCGGCACCCGCACCGGCATGCGCGAGTTCGTCTCGTTGAGCGTCTCCCATAGATCCGTGGAGATAATCTCGCGAGCGCGCCGCGCGTTCTCGCGCGCAGCGGATACGGAGTGAGCGATCGACGCCGGATTCTCCAGGTTCAACCCCAACTCGCGCACTACTTCCCCGCGGGAAACGTCCTTCTCGGGCGACGACGTCCCCATGACAGCAAGGAGGCCGCGACAGGTTATTTCCTCATCCACCCACGGGTCCTCCAAAAGAAGTTGGAGGTGAACATCAAGAATGCGAGCGGTCCCGCCGCCTCGCTCGACGTAACGGCCAATCCAGAAGAGGGCTTCCGCAATTCGACTCAGCATCGTTTTCCCTCAGTCCTGCTGTTGTTGCTGTTGCTGCTGTTGGTGGCGAGCGTCGATGTCCTCGTCCGCCGGTGACGTATGGAGCGGCGTGTGATGGTCAGATCCCATCACCCATTCCCTGGCGCCTCGCTCGTGGTTGTCCCCTCGACCGGCGTTTCCGTCCCATCCGGGTTCTCCCACAAGGCTGAACCCACCGCGCGAGGCCGCACGTGCATACTCGCTTCCGGTTACTCCGGTGGGCAGTGCTCCGCCCGCGAGAGCCTCCAGACCTGGGGGCCGCGGTGGGCGTTGCGGCTGCCGGTCGAGCACCCAGGTGTCCTTCGAGCCTCCGCCCTGGCTGGAGTTGACCACCAGCTGCCCCTCGGGCAACGCAACGCGGGTGAGGCCGCCGGGCAATACCCAGACGTCGTCGCCACTATTGACAGCGAACGGACGAAGATCGGCGTGTCGAGGGCGGAATCCGTCGTCGACAAGGGTGGGAAGAGTCGACAGTTGAACCACAGGTTGCGCGATCCAACCGCGCGGGTCGGCGAGCAGGACGTCCCGTAGTCGGTTGAGTTGGGTGCGCGAGGCATCGGGGCCGACGACGATACCCTTCCCGCCCGAGCCATCCACCGGTTTGACGACGAGTTCATCGAGGCGGTCGAGAACTTCGGCGAGGGCCTCGGGTTCCTCCAACCGCCAGGTATCCACATTGGGCAGGATTGGTTCCTCGCCCAGGTAGTAGCGGATGAGGTCGGGAACATAGGTGTAAACGAGCTTGTCATCCGCGATGCCGTTACCCACCCCGTTGGCGATCGTCACGTTGCCGAGGCGAGCGGCGAGCATCAGGCCCGGTGCGCCAAGGACGGAATCGGGGCGGAACTGGAGCGGATCAAGGAACTCGTCGTCGACGCGACGGTAAATGACATCCACTCGGGTCGAGCCTTCGGTGGTGTGCATCCACACGCGACCACCCGAGCAGAAAAGATCTCGCCCTTCCACTAACTCCACGCCCATCATACGGGCGAGCAGGGTGTGCTCGAAGTAGGCGGAGTTGAAAACTCCCGGGGTGAGCACCACCACGGTCGGGTCCGCAACATCCTTCGGAGCAGCAGCGCACAGGGCTCGGAGAAGTTTGGCCGGATAGTCACTGACGGGACGAACCGGCATGCTGGCGAAAAGTTCAGGGAGCGTCTGGGCCATCACCTGGCGATTAGAGAGTACGTAACTAACGCCGGAGGGAACCCGGACATTGTCTTCAAGCACCCGAAAGGCGCCCTGTTCGTCACGAATGACGTCGATACCGGCCACGTGAATACGCACGCCGTTCGCGCCCACGATCCCAGCGGTTTGGCGGTGGAAGTGCTTTGACGAGCTAATAATTGAGGCCGGGATGACGCCGTCCTTGATGGCTCGCATCGGCCCATAGACATCCGCGAGGAAAGCTTCGAGTGCCTTGACGCGCTGGGCCACGCCAGATTCGAGATAACTCCAGTCGTCTGCGGGAATGACGCGTGGCACGACGTCGAGCGGGAAAGGCCGTTCCTCCCCGGCGAAGTCAAAGGTGACTCCCTGGGCGAGGTACGACTTGGCAAGGGCGTCGGTACGGGCGCGCAGTTCGGCGTCGTCTAAACGGGCCAACACCGGGTACATGTCGCGGTACGGTTCGCGTACGTCGTTTCCGCCCGGCACGGCCCCCGCGGGGAACAGTTCATCCCAGGGTTGACCCGTGTGACGGGAGCTCGTACGTCGCGTCATGTATCCGTTGAACAGCGATTCCATGAGGGAATCGTGACACTCCCTGATTTCGCGGGCGTTACGGATGCGTATCGCGTCGGTACGTGGGATGTGGGCTGGGCACGTATCCGCACACAGGTACCTGCTCTCCGCACGCCTGAGTGGGTCACTCCCGCTCGGCGAAATCCCCCTCGGAATCAATCACGCGGTGGGCCCGAGCCATCTGGGTGCGAATGCGGACTCCGTTGGGGGCGTCAACGTCGTCGATCCAATCGGAAGCCTGCTGCGGCGACTTGCCGAACCGGACGTGACGCGCCATGAGGCGGGCGCGGCAGGTCTCGGTGCCAGCATCCACAAACCAGATTTCATCCACGAGGTCTCGGACACCCGTCCAGGGCTCAGAGGGATCGAGAAGATAGTTGCCTTCGGTGAGGACGAGGTCAGCGCCGGTGGCGATAGGAAGCGCACCAGCAATCGGCTGCTCTAGGTCGCGTTCGAAGGCCGGGGCGTAGACCACCGGGTCGTTGCCCTCGCGGATGCGCCGCAAGGTGTTGACGTATCCGTAGCCGTCGAAGGTCTCGATAATGCCCTTCTTGTGGAGCAGTCCTAGGCGAGTCAGCTCGACGTCGGCAAGATGGTAGCCGTCCATGGGGAGCCATGCCGCGGTGAGGTCGTGACTGACGGACCACGCGAGAATCGACTCCACGAGCGTCGTCTTCCCCGCACCGGGGGCGCCAACGATACCAAGGATGGTGCAGCCGGGCCGCGTGGCGAGCTGGCGCAGGGTCGCCTCAAGGGAGGGCGTCATTGAGATCTCCATGCGCACGAGTTTACTCAAGAGACTCTTGCGTGAGCGGCGATGGCAGACAAGGTCTCACGGCGGCGTTCCATGATCACGCCATACAACGATTGCTCATGCGGGACTACCATCGCTACATGGTCTCTCACGTACCACACGAAGAATCCGAAAATACGCCTGCAACTCCAGCCCAGCTGCAGAACGAGCCGGTCGCCAACCGTTACACGCACGGCCACGAGCAGGCGGTCCTCGCTAACCATGCCCAGCGCCGCGCGGCGGATTGTGCCGCGTATCTCCTCCCCCGCTTGCGGCCGGGTATGAGTGTGTTGGATGTTGGTTTCGGCCCCGGGAGTATCACGCTGGATCTCGCGGAAGCTGTGGCTCCGGGCAGTGTCGTGGGAATCGAGAATACCGACGCACCGATTCAAGCAGCGCGAGATAACGCCGCGGCGCGTGGGGACCACCGCACCGAGTTTATCCAGGCCGACGTCATGGCGATGCCTTTTGACGACAATTCCTTCGACGTAGTCCACGCACATCAGGTGCTTCAGCACCTCGCTGATCCAGTGGGCGCACTGCGCGAAATGCGCCGCGTCTGCAAACCCGGCGGCCTCATCGCCGTCCGTGACGCCGACTACGCGGCTATGTCCTGGTACCCCGAACTCCCCGAACTGGAGACCTGGCGTTCGCTGTATCGCGACATCGCCCACGCCAACCGCGCCGAGCCGGACGCCGGGCGTCACCTCCGCCGCTGGTTCCAGGCCGCAGACCTCACCGAGCTGACCATTACCACCTCGAACTTCACCTACTCCTCAGCCGAGCAGTGCCGAGGCTGGGGCGAGAGCCAGGCCCGTCGCGTGGATGGTTCAACCTTCCGTTCGCAGGCCGCCCAGCTTGGTTTGTCCGACGACGACGTCACCGCCATTGTCGCCGCCTGGCGCACCTGGGGAACCGACCCCGATGCCTTCTTCCTCATTCCCAACACGGAGATTCTGGCGCGGGTCCCCGAGGAAAGCAGCAGGGAAACGTCCACGAGCAACAACAGCTCCAGCACCCTAGAGACCGCACCGTTCTCACCTGAATCGGATCAGCTCCGCCGCATATCCATGGAAATGGCAGCCATCTCTGAAACCGGCCTGTGGTACAGCACGGACCAGTTCGATATCGAACGTTTCCATCGCCTCGGCGAACTCGCCCGTGAACTATTGGAACACGTTGCCGCCCATCCCCTTGCCGCATACGACAAGAAGGTCGCCTCGATGGCCGGATACACCACACCCAAGGTGGACGTGCGCGGTGCTGTCTTCAACGAGAAGGGCGAAGTCCTCCTCGTTCGAGAAACACTCGATAATGGTCGCTGGACACTGCCCGGCGGCTGGTGTGACATCCTCGAATCACCGCGCCCAGCCACCGAACGCGAAGTACTCGAGGAGGCGGGACTGGAGGTCACAGCCACGCATCTGGCGGCCGTCGTCGACAGAGAAAAGTGGCCGCATGACCCACCACTTGCTCATCAGATCTACAAACTATTCTATGTCTGCGAGCCGACGGGTACCGTCAACCTCGACTACACCAGCAACGAGACGAGCGAGGTGGGTTGGTTCTCGGTGCACGATCTTCCCGAGCTTTCACTCTCGCGCGTGCTGCCCGAGCAGATTCGGTTGGTGCACGAGCACTGGCTCAATCCCGGGCCCGCCTACTCGGACTGACAATCTGGGGCATCTGACACCGCTGGTGGAATCCAGAGTTCATCGGAGGCGTGCTAGAGCGACCACCACGTCGTATCCATGTCCAGGAACCAATGATTCCTTAAGGTGAGGGCGCGTTCCGTTGCAGCAAGAATACCCGCCACGAAAAGCGTGGTGTTTACCCAGCTAGGAAGGTTAATCGGGGACTCAAAGGACCAGCCAATCCAGGTTGAGATGACATCCATATTGGTGAAGAGTTCGACGATCTGAGGAAGGCCTGTCACCAGCCCAACAATGAGAATCGCGACTGCTACCCAGCCAATCGTCTTGCTCGTGCGCGGGTAACGGCTATCGAATCGTGCGCGCAATCCTTCCGGCGCATGTCGATCAGGCTGCAGAATCTGCTCTGCGCCGTCGTCGTTGACGTAATGAATCCGGCTCAAACCATACATGCTGGTTTCGACATCAATAACGCCGCCCGGTACCGCGAAAGTAGCCGGCACATTAGCGCGAGCAATCTGAATGCCATTGCGGTACAACGCCGCTGGCGGCACCTGCATCTTGCCATCACCTGGGCCGTGAGAACGGCTGTTTGCGGCCTCATTTGGCGTTGTGGAACCCGAGGACGCATCCTCGTGATGATTCGAATCTGTGGGATCTTCCCCGGCAGACGCATTCTTATCCGGATCCTTATCCGGGCCGAAAATGAAGTCTTCAACGGAGGAACCGATCCCGGACAACTTGTCGATGGTTTCGGCGCTTCTCAGATCCTCGGCGAAGAAGTGGACGTCAACGGCGTAGGTGTCGAGAACGTTGCCCTTACCGGAGCCTTCGAGTTGTTTATCCGTCTCCTCAGGCGGCAGGTCAATATAAAAGACCGAACGAGAAAACGACTGCCATAGGCGATACTTCGTAAGTTCGCTGCCGTCGCCGGGTCGGACTTTCTTGAGTCGCCGTCGTCGTCTCCATCTCATCAACCGACCTCCTTCACATCGCTAGGGCTATTCCACCAATTTCTCCCCGTACTCCGCCAGAGCAACATCTCCCCACGGTGGTGGCGACGTGATGCAGGTCGCCGTCGCCACGTGAAAGTCATAAGAAGGGCTTGCAGTAAACACAGTTTCAGCACAGGTTGCGCCACGAAAGTGAAGTCAAGAGAAAGGACTTCACATGAACTGGACACTCGTAGCCATTGATCTGGCCCTCATTATTTTGCTCGTACTCGGGATGTATCGCAGGCGGCATGGGCGCAAGGACCTGGTGGTGTCCTTCATTGGAGCAAACGCCGGCGTGCTCGTTGTTGCCTCGGCGCTCATCAACGTGTCCTCGACGGCCTCACTCGGTGTGGGCCTTGGGCTGTTCGGCGTTCTGTCGATCATCCGCCTGCGTTCCACCGAACTGGAACAGCACGACGTCGCCTACTTCTTCTCCTCGCTCGCGATGGGTCTCATCGCAGGAATCGGAGTGGGGCAGCTATGGCTCACGACAACCTTGATGGCCCTCCCCGTCGTGGTTCTGGCGGTCGTCGATCATCCTCGCTTCATGGCCGGATCACGCAGGCAGCGGATGGTTGTGGACCGCGCCATCGCCAACGAAGCCGCGCTTAGCGCCTACCTTGCCGAGCTGCTCGGAGCTCAGATCACTCAGGTGACGGTCATCCAGACCGACTTCGTGCTCGACAAGACGATCGTCGACGTGACCTACCGCTTAGCAACCGGTAGCCCGACCGAAGCCGTAACCAGCGCAGAAGCAGGCTCATCTCAGGGCGAGCATGCACCTCTCTCGTTGTATGGTTCCAACACGGCCGAAGCCGCCACACCCGAATGGGGAACGAACCATGCTACCAGCGAAGGCCACGCGCACCGATTCGCAGGTACGGTGAACGACCGATGACGCAAACACTCGGAATGAACCACCCCTCCGCTCAGCGGTTGCACTCCTCCGCAACAATGGCAAGTTCACCCACCGCAAGAGAACACCTCTCTGAGGGGACATCATCACTCAGCCCCCTCGACCAGGCAGCACAGCTAATGCCCGCTATTAGTCTTGACGAACTCAACGCTCTTGCCGCACTTCAGACCCGCCGCGATCGCAAATACATTCTCAGTCAGGACATCGCTACCGAATTAGTCGCTTGGCTGGCCAGCATGGACTCCCGCGAGGGCGCACGGGTGCTGGAAATCGATGGGAACCGTTCCTCCCTCTATGACTCGATCTATCTTGATACCCCGGAGATGACCTGCTATCGCATGGCCGTGCAAAAGAATCGCCGACGGTTTAAAGTCCGCCGCCGCACCTACATGGATTCCGGGCAGAGCTTTCTTGAGGTGAAAACTAAGTCCGCCAGCGCGCAGACTGTCAAGGACCGCGTCGAATGGGACGCACTCGGTACGGAGCAACGCGCCTCGGAGTTCATTGGTGAGTGTCTCGCTCCCCGCGTGGATGCTGACACACTTCATCTGGAACCGGCACTGCGAACCCGCTATCGCCGCACAACAATTCACCTAGCGGCATCGAACATGCGTCTGACGATCGACCAGGATCTCACCTGGATCGCAGCGGACGGCTCTGCGACGGCCCATTCGGACGCAGTCATTGTCGAGACGAAATCTCCGGGCCATGCGTCACATGCAGATCGCTATCTGTGGGCGGCCGGGTATCGTCCGCTCCCCTCCTCCAAATATGCGGCTGGCGTTGCACTGTTCCATCCGGAACTACCGCGCGAGCGCTGGACTCGAACAATCGACCGGTACCTCAAGGCTGTCGTCGACCCACACTAGACCTATTCCCTCCGCGAAACTCCCCAATCCACAGGCCCGCTGAGTCTCGTTAAGCGACCCAACGAAAAATATCTCTGTTATTCGACGATGCGTGTGCCATACGTACAGGCATGGTGCGATTTCGAAGATATTTTTCACCACACTCCGAGTCAGGCATCGAAATCATCTGCATCAGGTGTGTGGGCCCGGCGTCAATCCATCTCGCGGTATCAATCGCGTCAATCATTAACTTCCGAAAGGCCATCATGAACATCTCTCGCTTCTACAAACTGCCCGCGACCGCCCGCACCCGCCGCATCCACGCGGCCGTACTCGGCATGTTGGGTGCTGGCGCGCTCGTCCTCTCGGGGTGCTCGACCACCGGAACGGCCAGCTCCACCACGGACACCGCGGCTGGAACGAGCGTGAGTGCCACCGAATCCGCAGATAGCACGGCAAACAGTTCGGGTGAGGCGACGGCGGCCATCGCCATCACGTCAACTGACCAACTTGCTGACGCGACCCACTACGATTCGGACGACGCCGTCTACGAGGACTCCGACGTCACCACGGTGACGCTCAGTGGAACCTCAGCAACCGCGTCGGGCCCGGACTCCTCCGATATTTCGGTGAGTGAGGCGGACGGCGAGGCCATCGTGACAATTTCAGGCACCGGAACCTATCGCCTCTCCGGCACGCTGACAGGCCAGGTGGTGGTCACCTCCGATTCGGAGGCAGCGGTTCAATTGATCTTGGACGACGCGTCGATTACTTCGTCCACGGGCCCGGCCATCAACATCACCTCCGCCGACGAGGTGACCGTCGTTCTCGCGCAGGACTCGCAGAATACGCTGACCGACGCCACCACGCGCCCGAGCGACGAAAGTGATCCCAATACGGAGGCCTCCGCCGCCCTCTACTCCAAGGCTGATCTCACGGTCACGGGTGCGGGCTCGCTCGCTGTCACGGGCAATTACGACGACGCCATCCACTCTAAGGACGGCCTCGTCATCGATGGTCCCAACATCACCGTTACCGCCGTGGACGACGGCATCATCGGCAAGGACTATCTCGTCCTCGTCTCCGGCTCCGTCAACGTGACCAGCACCGATACCGGGTTCGGCTCGGACAACGATGAGGAGGAGAACCGCGGCTGGCTTTCGATCCTCGGTGGCTCGCTCACCGTCGCAACGGACGACGACGGCGTCAAGGCTGAGAATGCCATCGCCATCAGCGGCGGCACCGTGGACGTCACGAAGTCCGAAGAAGGAATCGAAGCCGCTCGCATCCTTATTAGCGACGGCACGGTTAACGTTATGTCGAACGACGACGGCATCAACGCCTCCGGTGGTTATGGCACCGAAACCTCAACGGAAGATGCTGCCGCTCCAGGAGGTGGTCAGATGCCTGCCGATGGCTCAATGCCCGCCGATGGAACGATGCCTGAGGGTGACCCGCTGACAGGCGAGGCTCCCACCGACACCCAGGGAGACATGACCGGTGGTGGGGCTCCTCAAGGATTCCCCGGTGGCGGCGGAGGCGGAGGTATGGAAGCCGCGGGCGACCAGATGATCACCATTACCGGAGGAACCATCACGGTCAATGCCGGTGGTGACGGCCTCGACTCCAACGGCTCCATGGAAATCAGCGGCGGAACCATCACCGTCAACGGTCCAGAGAACGATGGGAACGGTGCACTAGATGTTGCTGGCACCTTCGAGATCACGGGTGGAACCTTGCTTGCGACAGGAAGTTCAGGCATGGCGGAGGCGCCGGATACGTCGTCGTCGCAGACGTCAATCAGCACGGCACTTGGGTCGAGCGTAGCCTCAGGGACACCCCTGGCGATCGCCGATTCTAGCGGCAAGATCGTTGCAGCGTTCACGACCTTGAAGTCGATTTCTCACGTGGTCTTCTCCTCTGAGTCGCTGACCGCAGGTGAAGAGTACACGGTGTACCAGCTCGCCTCAGAGGGCCAGACTGACCTGGGCACCGCAACGGCACTGGTCACTGCGACCGCGGGAGAGTACACCTCCGGTGGTATGGGAGGGATGGGCGGCCGTCCGTAACCTGCACATTCGCCTACTTGAGGGTTCGTGTTCGACATTGGCCGCTACACGGCGAGTTCGTGCACGAACGCCTCATCGGAACTGAACAACAACAGCTGCCGGAACTGAACAACAATATCTAGGAGGAAGCCATGAGAACCGTCATGCGGATGCACACGGAACAGCCACTACAGACGCGCCCCGCCGTGACAGCCCATAATGGACTCATGGCTTCTTCCTCCCTCTCCAATTCGGCGTCCCAGCCCGGCTCCCAACCAGACTCGGCCTCTCCCCTGGTGGCGGGGGTCGGCCCCGAGCTCATCAAGCTGCGCGACAAGCTTCCCCAGCTGCAACACCCCAACGGATCGCCCGTCCGCGCGCTCGTTGTGGACGACGAACCGATGCTCGCGGACCTCGTCTCCATGGGCCTGACGATCTGCGGATGGCAGGTGCAGGTGGCCCATTCGGGCCGTGCCGCCGTGGAAGCAGCCCGCAACTTCGTGCCCGACGTCCTCGTCCTCGACTGGATGCTTCCTGAGTTCAATGGCTTGGAAGTACTGGCCAAGATTCGTGCTTTCCAGCCCGATATCCCGGCGCTTTTCCTCACGGCCAAGGACGCGGTGGCCGATCGCATCGAAGGTCTCTCAGCCGGAGGCGACGATTACGTCACCAAACCCTTCGCCATGGGTGAGCTCTTGCTCCGCCTGCACCGCCTCGTCGAGCGGTCCGGGGTGGTCTCTCAGGATACCGAGGAGGTTGTTGTCGGGGACCTCGTGCTAAACATCCGGACACACGAGGTCACTCGCGCGGGCGAGAGTATTGATCTCACCGCCACCCAGTTTGAACTGCTGCGTTACCTTATGGAAAACGCCAAGGCGGTGCTCTCTAAGTCGCAAATCCTTGACCACGTCTGGCAGTACGACTTTGCCGGACAGTCAAACATCGTTGAGCTCTACATCTCTTACCTGCGCAAAAAGATCGACGCCGGCCACGACCCCATGATCCACACCGTGCGTGGCGTCGGCTATGTCATCAGGCCCGCTTGAGATGGGTGCGACTGATTCGATGACGTCCGTCCGGCGCCGTTCACTCGCGTTGCGGACGATGGCCGGGGTGGTCGCCGTCGTCGCCCTCGCGCTCGCAGCTCTCATGGTGACAACTCTTGGCATCGCCGGACATGTCGTTACTTCCCAGCTGCGCGACACACTTACGGAATCGTGGCGACGCACCTCCAGCTTCGTCAGCAATACCGGTCCCGTCCCAGGTGCGTCCTTACCCGGCTTCAAGGATCC
This sequence comes from Actinomycetaceae bacterium, assembly GCA_039812645.1. Classification (GTDB taxonomy): domain Bacteria; phylum Actinomycetota; class Actinomycetes; order Actinomycetales; family Actinomycetaceae; genus Ancrocorticia. The sequence continues at coordinate 1,097 of JBDIAV010000091.1, read as the reverse complement.
GGGCGGCGGATCGGGGTCGACCAACACGAATTCTTCCAACACAGGTTCTTCTCCGACGGATACTGCCACCAAGAATCCCATCAACGCGCCCGGACTTCCGGCGGGCGGTATCGTGATGGTCATCGGAAGTGACGGTACGGTCAGCTCTGCGGGACATATCGACGAGTCAGGCCAGCGAGTGGCCCTAGACAGCGAGTCCGTGTCGCAGCTTCTCGACGTGGTGAAGAGCAACAAGGAAGCCTCGACCTCGCAAGGGTTGTTTAAGGAGATCGATCTTTCGTTTGGTCGCTACGCGATCCGAGCTGCTCCCATCGTGTCCGGGAAAGGTCCGGGACCAGCGGACACGAGCGGGTTCTATGGAGGCGACGAAAACTCTTCTGGCGATTCCGCAGTTTATAGCGGGACTGCTTATGACGGTACTGCCGAGGACGAGACGGCCGGAGTTGAGCGAACCAAGGACAACGGGCACAGTGGAGGCAACAGCACCGCGGATGCCTCCACCTCTGACGGAATCCTCCTTCTCGGGATTTCGACTGATCAGGCAGACAATACAAAAGCACGCCTTCTCGCGATTCAGCTTGTTGGTTCATTCCTTGCCCTCCTTGCTGTTGGCCTTGGTGTGTGGTGGTGGATCCGTCGCTCACTTCGCCCGCTGCAACAGGTGTCGCATGTGGCGGCGAAGGTCTCGGAAATTCCGATGGCGTCAGGTGATGTCGATCTTCATCGGTACCGTGTCCCCGATAACCTGGCGCTGCCCAGGGACGAAGTGGGCGACGTGGGGCACGCACTCAACCGGCTTATTGACTCGGTGGACTCCGCGTTGACTGAACGCTCCGCATCCGAGGCGAAGCTCCGCGCATTTGTTGCTGACGCCTCGCACGAGCTGCGCACTCCCCTCGCCTCCGTGCGTGGATATGCCGAAATGATTCAATTGACCGAAGCTCTCGACGAGAATGGTGAGAAGCTCCTCCAGCGGGTCTTGCAGCAGTCGGAGCGGATGAGCGCCCTCGTGGAGAATCTGCTCCTACTTGCTCGGCTCGATGCCGCTGAGGAGGCTCGCACCGGAGCCACGGATTCTGAGAAGTCAGTTGCTCGGA
>JBDIAV010000090.1:0-13473 GCA_039812645.1 Actinomycetaceae bacterium | reverse complement strand
TGGCAGGTGCTACGTTTGCAGCAGCTTCTCAAGGGGTTCCCTCTCCTGGACTGAGGCTCGTCGTTGGTTCGTTGCAACTATTGAAGCCAGCGACAAAGCGAGAGAATGATGAATAGCCGATGCGGGTTGTCTATACCTTCGATCTGTACTCTTCTCGGTGCCTACTCTGGTGATGATCATTCCGACGAGTTGACGAACGGGGACTCCTATAAGAGGCGGCATGTGACTTTATGGTTGGAGGCACGCCCTTGGCAATCCCAGAATCTGATCGTTCGATTTGCTACCTGCGTGTCGAGGTGCGATGGCTCTACCTCGCATTATTCTGACTTTGGTAGGCAATCGAGCTTCCCGAAGGAGATCACCGATGAACGCTGTACCCGCCGCTGAGTTTCGCCTCGGCACCATCAAGGTTCGTGGACTTTTGGAACCCGGTGATGATCCTGCCGGTATCCAGCGGTGTATCGACAATCAGGTTGCCCCAGCTCTGACGGTGCCCGAGGGATCGACGATCACTTTTGATTGCCCCGGCATGCCGCTCCCTCCGGAGGCTTCAATTGAGCACTTGGCTGTCATCGATCCTGAGCGACCGCACGCTGTTGTTGGTCCCGTCTATGTCGAAGGTGCGCAAGTAGGCGATACCCTGATCGTCGACATCATTGATGTTGCTCTAGCGCAAAACTACGGGCACACGCTTTTCCTTCCGGGGCATGGGCTGCTACCGGATGATTTCTCCGCGCCGTACATCCATAACTGGTCGTGGGAGCCGGGGAGCACTCACGCTGAGTTGAAACCGTGTATTTCTATCCCCATTCACCCCTTCTGTGGTTTCCTGGGCACTGCCCCTGCCGCGCCAGGGGAACACCCGACGCTTCCACCGCGCCGAACGGGCGGCAACCTCGACTTGCGCCATTTGGTTCCCGGCACGCGTCTCTATCTCCCGGTTGAGGTTCCGGGGGCGCTCTTCTACTGCGGAGATGGACACGCGGCTCAGGGCGACGGCGAGGTGTGCCTGACAGCCATCGAGACAGGAGTGCAAGCGACCATTCGTCTGTCGCTGGAACACGGTGTCTCGCGTTCGGCTCCGGAATTCCATACGCCTGGGCCGCTCACCGTTCCATCGCCCAATGCCGGATACCACGCGATGTCTGCTGCTGGTCCAGATCTCTATGCATCCAGCCAGGACGTCATCCGCCGCATGATCAACTACCTGGTCACCGAGCATGGTCTGAGTGCCGAAGAAGCCTATGTGTTGTGCAGCGTGGTATGCGATCTGAAGATCAATGAGATCGTCGATGCCCCGAATTGGGTGGTCACCGCTTACCTTCCCCTCGACATCTTCACCAACAAGCACTGAGACCGAGAGGACGCGCAGTGACGCGAGTTGAAATTGCCCCGGGTCTACACTTGAACGTCCAGGAGTTCGGAGAGGGAGAGCCGGTAATTTTCATCCATGGGGGTTCCATGACCCATGAGGTGTGGGATCACCAAATGGCCATGCTGGCAACCTCATTCCGTGTCATTTCCTATGATTTCCGCGGTGTCGGGGATTCTGATTGTCCTCGTTCGGGCTATTCTGTTGACGTCTTTGCCGAGGATCTCCGTCTCCTTATGAAGGCGTTGGATCTAGAATCTGCCGCCATCGTGGGATACGCCCTTGGGGCACATATTGCCCTACGTTTTGTCCGCGACTACTCCGAGTCGGTCAGCCGTCTGGTGTTGATTGCTGGAGCACCGTGGTTTGTGCGAGGCGCCGGCGGTGGCCTACCGCCCGAACTCTGGCAGAAGATGCAGCACCGCTCGATGGTAGATCGGGCAGCCGCCGATCTTGCACTCATTGATGGTGAGTTGTTCCTCGATCCACCGAGCGAAGCGATGCGGCTTTGGCTTGCCCAGATGGCCTTCTCGTGGCCGCTACCCGTGTTTGCAGCTCTTGCTCCGACACTCAGAACACTGGATCATGACCCATATTTGCCAGATATCACCGTGCCAACGCTGCTTCTCCACGGCCGATATGACAAGAAGACGCCTTTTGAGGGCGGTGAATACCTGGCCAAACGAATCCCCGCTGCACAGCTCGTTGCTTTGGAGCACAGCGCGCACATTCCCATCCTGGAGGAGGTTGACGCGGTGAATTCTGCGCTCCTCGAATTTCTGTCGTAACCGAGAGAACCGCGTTTGGTCCTTCGCCGTGGTCTCATACCCGTCGCAGGAGGTCTTTCGCGGAGTCGTTTCTTCTCGACCTACCGCAGTGGCTGCGTGCAGCAATCTGGAGTTTTTCAGACCGTGGGATTGCGTAACTTCTTTCGATCAACAATCGGATGAAATAATTCACAACGACGTGAGGAAGAAGCATGAAAGATATTATCGGCATTGATGTTGGCGGCACCTCGATCAAGTGGGGTCGCGCTGACTCCAACGGGAAGATGATCGCCTTCGGCAAGGTTCCCACCGAGCGTGAAAATCCGCGTGGAGTTCTGACGAAAATCGCTAACATCGTCGCTGTTCAAGAGGGTGTCACGAAGATTGGGTTGAGCTTTCCCGGCATGGTTGCTCCGGATGGCAGCTTGACCACCTCGGGTTCAATTGAGGGATTGGAAGGGACCCCTCTGCGTGCGGAAATTGAAGAACTCACGGGACTGCCCACCGCCGTCGTTAATGACGCACATTCCGCAGGTCAGGCGGAGCGCTGGGTTGGCGCCGGCGCGGACTGCGACAACTTCGTCTGCATGACCATCGGTACCGGTATTGGTGGGGCGGTCTTCATCAACGGCGAGTTGTACCGCGGTTTCCGTGGCGCGGCGGGCGAGCTCTCCCTGTCAGTCCTTGGTATTGGCACAACGAGTGAAGAGATGACAGCAACGCTTGCGGCTCGCACAGGTTCGGGTGTCATCGGCTTGGCGCGGATATACGCGGAAGAAGCCGGCCTCCCGGCAGACTACAGCGACACCTGGGAGATTCTGCGTCTTGCGGAGGAAGGCGACCCGATTGCGGTCAGTGCAACCGATCAGTTCTTCGGCGGCTTAACCTCGGTCATGGTCAACGTGCTGACTTTCCTTGACCCTGAGCGGATTCTTCTGGGTGGCGGCGTGTCTGAGCGCCCCGGTTTCGTGGAGGAAGCCAGCAAGCGTCTGGCCGAGAGGATTCAGAATCATCCCTACCTTGACCACAGTTATGTTCCCGAGCTTCGGGCTTGCGAGCGTGGCAACGAAGCGGGCGTTCTGGGCGCAATCTACACCGCACAAACCACCCTCTAGGACGGTTCTGCTTCCCACCGGCAAGCTTCAGGTCTAGGTCCCCTTGCTTTAGCGACGGTCCCTGATGTGAGGTTGCGCCGCGAATAGTGTAATCTCTCGTTTTACGAGAATGGTCGAGACATTGTCGTAAGAAGTGGGGGCCATCGGAGTGATCCGGTGGCCCCCACCCACGTATACAGAGCATTCAGCGGTGGTGGCTTCTCTCCCCGGGGAATCTCCGGTGATCGAAGGGGACTCACTGATCAATGTTTTCCTACGCCTCTGATATCGAACCTCACGCCGTGTTTATGGCCGTGTGTATCGCCGTCGTCGTCCTTACTGTCCCGCTATGGTTTCTGACGTACCGGCGCCTTCGAGCCACGGCCGTGACGACCGGGCGGAAAGTGGCGGCGGTCGTCCTTGCGTTGGCACTGCTCGTCCCGGCTGCCTTCAGCGGATGGATGATTCGCGGATACCAGACCTTCGCGGACGCCGTCGCCTCCTTCGAGGGTCCGACCACCGCGCAGCAAGCTGCCGCTGAAAACTCCCTTGCCGTCAACAAGAAGGTGATGGAGGAGGGAGCTGTCCTTTTGGAAAACCGCGCGCAGGCGCTGCCCCTGCATCCCTCGGAACACCCGGCGATTAATGTCTTCGGCATGGGCTCTGTCAGGACTCAGTTCACGACGTCGTTGCGTGGCGCCGACCCTCGAGAGAACCCCCGCATCATTCCGCTGGCCGATGCCCTAGAGAACGTGGGCTTCGACGTCAATCGCGAACTGATTTCTTTCTACGAGTCGCAGTTGCCCCCGGTCGGTGAGTCGGTGCTCTATCCCATGCCCGGAGACAAGGGAAATATCATTGAGATTGATCCTCACTCGTATGCCGACCTCATCGAGTCCGCCACCGACTTCTCAGACGTGGCGATCGTTGTGGTGACGCGTGAAGGCGGTGAGGGTGGTGACCTCCGGCTAGACATGGAGGGTCAGCCCGGCGGAGACTCCGGAAAACATTACCTTGAATTGCAGGATGTTGAACTCGACCTACTCGCGCGGGTAACCGAACGCTTCGATCACGTCGTCGTTCTTATCAATGCCGCGAACACCATGGAGTTGGGCTTCCTGGATAATCCCGCCATTGACGCCGCGATGTGGATTGGGGAGCCGGGCGATAACGGTTTCGCAGGTGTGGCCGAACTACTTGCAGGAAACGTTTCGCCGTCGGGCCGACTGGCCGACACCTGGGCGTATGACGCCACCTCCGCACCCTCCTTCAAGAATTTCGGGGATTTTCGTTATCTCGACGACGACGGCCGTGACGCCCTGCTTGACCCCATCGAACCGCTCTCGTTCGCCTCCTATGTGGATTACGAGGAAGGCGTGTATGTCGGCTATCGCTACTACGAGACTCGCTGGGCAGACGATGAGGGAGTCGTTGATGAAGCGGCATACAGGGCCGCAGTACAGTACCCCTTTGGTTATGGGCTCTCCTACACACCCTTTACCCAAGAGATCACCGGTTACTCGGTGGGCGACGGAGGTGGAAATCTTGCGCCCACCGACAGGGTAACGGTCCGCGTCAAGGTGACGAACACCGGTGACGTTGAGGGGCGTGAGGTTGTCCAGATCTATTCGCAGCCACCGTACTACCGGGGTGGGATTGAGAAGTCTCGTGTGGAGCTCATAGGGTTCGGTTCAACCGGAAGCCTAAAGCCCAACGAGAGTGAAGAGGTCACAATTGAGTTCTCGCTGGAGGACTTGGCAAGCTATGACTACCGAAGTGCGCATGCCTGGGTTCTGGACGCCGGAAGCTACGGTATTGCGTTGCAATCCGACGCCCACACCGAGATCGATACTCGTTGGCTGGAGATCCCGTCCACATGGGTTTTCCGGGACGAGACCGCCACGAATTCTGTTGATTCCATGAGTTCGCCGAGTGGAGATGCACAATGGGTAGGTCCCCGCTCGACGGATCATACTGCCGCGACCAACCGTTTCGATTCGGTGAGCGATGGCAACGCCATGATTCAGCTATCGCGCGCAGATTGGGAAAGCACCGAACCCACGGAACGCCGTCCCTGGAAGAAGACAACCGATAGCCTCGTTGCTTCTCTCGCCGATATGACTCCGTACTTCCCAACTACCGGGGCCCACTTCGCCGTCGTCCCAGGGGACCTTGCCCTGGCGGACATGACGGGACTGTCCGCGGATGATCCGCAATGGGACGCTTACCTGGCGCAATTCACCACGGACGAGTTGCAAACGCTGGTGGGCCGGGGTGGCTGGGTAACGGACCCGATCCCGGAGCAAGGCGTGCCGCGTTCGCATAGCGTCGACGGGCCGGTGGGGGTCATCGACTACACCACCGGAACCGCCGGAGTAGGGTGTGCGAGCAGTGTTGTTCTCGCCTCCACGTTCAATCCGGACCTCGCGCGTGAGTTCGGGCGTGCGCTCGCTAGCGAAGCCGTTGCGCTGGGATATCAGGGCCTCTACGCACCGGGTATCAACATCCATCGCTCACCCTTTGGCGGACGGAACTTCGAGTATTACTCGGAGGATCCGCGTCTCACCGGACTGATGGCCACCGCGACGGTCACCGGTTATCACGACGGCGGCGCCTACGCCCACCTTAAACACTTTGCGGTCAACGAGCAGGAGACGAACCGCCAAGGGGTGGCCACCTGGCTCAACGAGCAAGCGCTGCGCGAGCTGTACTTGCGCCCCTTCGAACTCGCCATGAAGAATGGGCACGCTCAGGCACTTATGGGTTCGTACAACCGGATCGGTCTGACCTGGACCGGCGGTGTGCGAGAACTCAACGTGGGCGTGCTGCGTGACGAATGGGCATTCGATGGTCACCTGGTGACGGACTTCTTCTTCGACACCACGATGAACGTGGACCAAGCGATTGCCGGAGGTATTGACCTCATTGAGTCGACGACGGGCGACTATCCGACCGAAACGACCCTAGGGAACGACGACGGCCTCATCGCACTTCGACAGTCTGCCCGCCATATCCTCTATACCTTCGCTAACTCGGGTGTGGTTGACGTGCACGAGCCTCGCATCACTCGCGCCGAGTGGATAGCGTTGGGCCTCATTGGGGGAGTGGAGGTTGTGCTGGCCGCTGGACTTTGGGCGGCAACGAGGCGGCGGGTTTAGCCTGTGGGCTTGGCGCTGAGGTCATAGAGAACGATCTTGCCGACGCGTTTCGACTTATAGTGCGTGGCCACCCAATGCCCAATCTCGCCCCGTTTCCCGATGTACCAGTGGATGCGTCCCTGGGCCACCCACGTCTTGAACTCTGCCAGCGTGGGGCTGGGATCCTTACGGGTATACCCTCCGATCGGCATGACAGCCTGACCGGACGCGAGTTGATAGCTCGCCGCCGTTCGCGAGCCTGATGTGGCGGCGGCCCAGTCGTAGCCGCGAGACTGCTCGAGGAGTGCCACCACCTCCGCGTTCGCTGCGGCAGGTTGCTGGGATGTGTAGCCGGCCTTGGGGCTGGAGCCCGAATGACCGACGGCCGCGGTGGCCAATGACAAACAGGATGGTCCCGTGAGCAGCGCACACACAGCAACGGTTGCGATGAGGGCGTTATGCCGTCCCTGCGGCATGACGGTGATAAGCAGAAATACCGTTGCGGCTCCGAGGAGCGCAACGACGATCGTGGCGGCCGCAAAGTTTCCGGGGGCATAGGCAAGCAAAACAAGGTGCCAGATGGCTGTCACACCGGCGACCACAGCGAGAAGGATTCGGATACGCGGCTCGTGGCGGTGGTGCCATACCTCCTCGAGTGAGAGGCTTAGGGCCACCGCCAGCATGGGTGCCATCGCGACGCAGTAGTACGAATGGTAGATACCGCCCATGAGGCTGAAGGCGAGGTCCGACACGATGAGACCAGCTAGCGAAGATATGAGGAGGGCGCGTCTAAGGTCCGTCCGCGGACGCCGTCGTCGTAAATTCAGGGTGGTGACGCCCAAAATGAGAGCGGCGGGCAGGAACCAAGCGATTCCGAGAGCGGATGCTCCCAGGAAGGTACGCACAATGTTTCCGATGCCGGACGCACCGTTGCCGCTTCCCCCGACTAGTCGACCGATCCCGTTGTAACCGAGGGTGAGTTCGAGGAACGAGTTCGTCGTCGATCCTCCGATGTATGGACGGGATTCCGGGGGTACGAGTTCGACAAGCGCTACCCACCAGCCTGCGGACACGATCGTTGTGACGACGGCGACGACGACGTTGCGAACGCGCCTCCGCAACGTCCCGGGAGCGGCAACAAGGTAGCAGAGGACAAAAGCCGGGTAGGGGAGAAATGCTTGCAGCTGTTTGGTGAGGAAAGCGAAGCCGAAGGTTGCCCCGACGAGCAGGACCCATCTAAGCTGACCGCGCTCCACAGCCCGTACCGTGGCATAACCTGCCAGGGCCAAGAGTGCAGTAAGTAGGGCGTCAGGGTTGTTGTAGCGGAACATAAGCGCTGCGACGGGAGTGGTGGCCATGACGGCGCCCGCCAACAGCGCGGTAGAGGGTGTGGAGGCGCGCCGAACGGTGAGATACACGAGCGCGACAGTAGCAACTCCGAGCAGTGCCTGGGGAAGCAAAACCGCGAACGGACTGAGGCCCAGCAGACGCACCGAGAGCGCCATGAGCCAAAGGGACGCCGGTGGCTTGTCTACCGTGATCGAGGCGGGGGCATCCGAGGCGCCATAGAGGAACGCCTTGCCGCTTTCGGCTCCGGCCTGGACAGCGGCAGCGTAGTAGGTGTTTCCCCAACCGGACTTTTCGATGCCCACGATGTACAGAAGGGCCGCGGTGGCGAGGAGGAACACCACCGCGACGACTTCCGGGGCGTGAACCCGGCTCTGGGGGTGAATCCGGGCGCGTGTGCCCGCCGGGAATGTGGGGGCGCTAGGCTGCCCCGGCATATCGGGATGCGGTGTGGCGGGGTAAACGGGGGTACTCATGCGCTCAGCAGCTCCAAGCGGGTGAGACGGCATTCCCGATTGGTCGTGTGGGGAGGCTCGGGATGAAACATGAAGCGGAACGCTACGAAACGCAGCACCGTGGCGAAGATATTGGCGATGGTGAGGACGATGAGGTCGCGTCGTGGATCCACATTCCCAGCGGAGGTATGTACGAGGGCAAGGGCGCCGCTTGTGAGCAGCCAGGTTGTTGCGAACACCAGAAGCCCTTGAAGGAGATGACGCTCGGCGCTTGAACGGTCCCGCACGCCAAACGTTACATGGCGGTTGACCATCGTATTAAAAACGGCGCTGATGGCAAGTGCAATGAAGTTCGCCGATTGGGGTGTGAGGACGAACTGCAGCAGGTAGTAGAGGAGGGAGAAAACGATCGTTGAGGCAACGCCGACGATAGCGAAGTGAACGAGCTGGAAGGGAAGAGATGTTCCTTGGACGAGCGGCTTGCGTCCGAGCTGTTCGGTGACATCAGAGAGTGGAATCCGGTTTCTCGCCAGGTTCCAGCTCAACCGGGTCACCCCGCGAAGGTCCTGGCGTACGGTGCTTCCGATGTTGACGGAGGAGACAGGATCATCCATCCAGTCGACAGGTACCTCGGCGATTCTTAGCCCGGCACGCTCGGCGAGGACAAGAAACTCGGTGTCGAAGAACCACGCGTTATCTTTGACGAGGGGAAGGAGTGCCCGGGCAGACCTCGAGGTCATGGCCTTGAAACCGCACTGTGCATCCGAGAACGAGACGCCAAGAACCCCGTGTAGCAGCATGTTGTAACCGCGGGAGAGTGCCTCTCGTTTGGCGCCGCGGACCACGCGTGAACCGTGGGCTAGGCGCGAGCCGATGGCGATGTCGGAATGTCCGCTGAGAAGTGGTGCCACCAGGGGAGGAAGAGCGCGCAAGTCGGTGGACAGATCAATATCCATGTAGGCGACGACGTCGGCCTTTGACGTCAGCCACGCTTCTTTCAGGGCGCCGCCGCGCCCTTTCTCAGGTAGAAGAACGAGCCGGATGCGCGGCAGATCATCCGCAAGTTGGATGGCGATGGCGGCGGACTCGTCCGTGGAGGCGTTGTCGGCGATCGTGATCTGCCAGTGGGGAAAATCCATGAGCTCTTCCATCGTCGCGTGAAGAGCCCGAACCGAGGCCGCGAGGGTCCCGGCTTCATTGAAGATAGGAAGAACGACGTCGAGTCGAAGTGCTGAAGTGCTCATGCTTCGACTTTGATGCTGCTCGCTGAGATATCCGGGTGAGGGATGGCCCGTGAATCTGAGAGGTTGTACAGGTTGATATCGAAGGCGTTAGCCGACCACGCCGAGGCCAGTGAGTAGCTTCGTAAGATCGTATCGCTGGCCCATGTCCAAGCGGGAGCTAAGAGGCTTTAGTTCATTCTTAATCTCTTGTGTAACGGTTTCCGCCAATGCGCGGCCTTCTTCGGTCAGGCCCACTCGGTTCGAACGCCGGTCATCAGGATTATTCAGCTTCTCTAGGAGATCCCGGCGCACCGCGCGCTCCACGAGACCGGTCACTGTCGAACGATCGAGCCCGAGGTGGTGTGCGAGCTGGGACATCGTTGGAGTCCTGTCTCGCAGAATGGCGAGAACACGCAGAAGTGTGAGGGAGAGATCGTGGTGTGCCGCCACCGACGTCACGATCCCAATGACGGCGTAGGAAGTCTGGACGAGTGCGTCAACGAGTTCCTCGTCCGAAGGATCCCCTTCATTGTGTGTGTCGTGCCTCATGCGTCCAGAGTACTTGATTTTATTTGTGACACAAACTAATTTAGTTGGTATTACCAACTAAATGGAGGGTGTTATGAAGGCAGCGACTGTCACAAGGTTTGGCGAGAATCCGCGTTATCTTGATGCTTTGGAGCCCGTAGCCAGTGGCGGGTATGAGGTGGTCGTTGACGTCGTGGCGGCAGCGCTTTCACCCCGGGTACGTTCGCAGGCGGATGGTTCACACTACACAAGCAGTGGGGAACTGCCGGTGATTCCAGGGATTGACGGGGTGGGCAGGCTGGGTGACGGTTCACTCGTCTACTTCCTCCTTCCCGACACCGCCCAGGGGGCGATGGCCGAGCGGGCTGTCATCGATGTGCGCCGTTCCGTGCCGCTTCCACGGGATGCTGACCCTCTCGCCGTGGCCGCCGCAATGAACCCGGTCATGGCGTCCTGGGTTGCGCTCCGCCAGCGCATTTCCTTCACAAAAGGTCACAAGGTCATGGTCTTCGGGGCCACTGGCAATGCTGGGCAGGCAGCGGTGCAGGTTGCTCATCGGCTTGGTGCCGGAGAGATAGTCGCCGCTGGTCGGGAGATCGGGCGCGTGGCGGACCTGGCTGCGCACGGGGCCACCCGTTTCGTCGAATTGAACGCCGATTCGGAGGATGTAGCACGGAATCTCGCGGATGCAGGAAAAGATGTAGATGTCGTCGTCGATTTCCTGTGGGGAGAGCCTACCCGGAGGGCGCTTTACGCGATCATCCCGAATCGGACTCGCGATGGACAGACACTGAACTGGATTCAGATTGGTTCCGTTGCCGGAGCGGAATGTGCGATCCCGTCCGCCGCCTTGCGGGCCGTTGATCTCAGGCTAATTGGTTCTGGGCAAGGGTCTGTCGATCCGCGCCGGTACCGGGAGGAGATCAAGATACTGGCGCGCGAGATTGGGGCCTTTGACATCCCGGCACGAGCTGTGCCGTTGCGCAACGTGGAGGACGCGTGGGCCGATACGTCCGCAAAGGAACGCATCGTTTTTCTGCCATAGCCGTGGTGATTCTGGCTGTGACGTGCTGTCGTGGGAGCCCGGAACGGCACATTGGGCCCCAGTGGGCGTGAACTCCACTGGGACCCAATGTGGGTATTCGGTTATGTTATCCCGCTCTGCTCCAGCGGGATGATCTCTCAGCCGCGCAGCGGCTTCAGGGCGCCCGCCCAGCGCTCAAGCTGATCGAACATTGTGGCGGTAGCCGGGATCTGGTGCTCGCCCGGCTTGAAGACGCTGAAGTTCTCGAACTCGGTGATGAGGGAGAAGCTGACCTGGGCGCGTACGCCAGCGAGCTGCAATTCTGCTGCAATGCCGCGCAGGTGCTCAATGGCGCGAGCGCCGCCGAGTGAACCGTAACCAACGAAGGCTGCGGCCTTGTCGTTCCACTCGCTGTAGATGTAGTCGAGGGCGTTCTTCAGTGCGGCGGATGTGGAGTGGTTATACTCGGGCGTCACGAAGACGAAGCCGTCATATTGGGCAATCGTCTCGGCCCACTTCTTAGTGTGCTCGTTCTGGTACATGTGCATCGACGGCGGGATGGCCTCGTCAAGCAGTGGCAGCGCATGGTCGGCCAGATCAACTAGTTCATAGGTGGCCTCACGGCCGGAGGCCTGCTCAAGGATCCAGTCGGCCACGGCCTTGCCGTTGCGGCCGGGCCGGGTGCTTCCGATGATGATGGCGATGCGGAGGTTGCTCATGTGTCTTCCTTGTATGTGTGTTGGGAAATGGGTGTTGTTTGTTGGAATTCAAGCTGTCCCGGTAGCGGGGCTGCGTGGTGCGAGCCCCAGGTGGGTCCGCAATGTCGAGGTAACAGTGTCAACCTGGGCAAGTCCGTCGTCGTCAAAGGCGTCGATGAAGAGTTCTTTAACGAACTGAAGGTGGGGCACTGAACTACGCCGAAAGTCCTCAAACCCTTCCTCTGTGAGAACGATGAAGGAGCCGCGGCTATCGGATGGACAGATTTCGCGGCGGACAAGACCCCGCTTCTCCATCCGTTTGAGGTGGTGGGAGAGGCGACTACGGTCCCATTCGATCCGCTCGGCGAGTTCTGACGGGCGCAGGCGCCAATCGGGTTCTTCGCTGAGCGTGACCATGATGGAGTAATCGCCCGAGGAGATGCCGGACTCGCTCTGGAACTGCTTGCCGAGGCGTGAGCGGATAATCTCCGCGGTTTCGACATAACTGCGCCAGATACGCATCTGCTCCATTGTGGGGAGGCCGCGAGCAACGCGCTTCTCATCCCGTTCGGACAGTGACGCCATGGTCGATGCCTCCTTCGGTTAGTGGGAACTACTCAGATGTGAAAACAGATGAGGGGCTGCTCTAGGGCTCTATGTGCCTGTGATTCATACCCCGTATCGGTTGTTGACATTTCAACCATATTCAGAAATAGTTGACGTGTCAACAACCTGTTTCGGATTCTATGAGGAAGGACGGCAATGACAACTGCACATCTCGAATTTGGTATCGATACGTTTGGAGATCTGCCGCGGGACGACGATGGAAAGCTGCTCTCACAAGCTGCTGCGATCCGCGCGACAGTGGCAGAAGCGGTGCTTGCCGATCACATTGGGATCGACATCGTCGCGCTCGGCGAACATCACCGCCCCGAATATGCAATTTCGTCGCCGGAGACTGTCCTCGCGGGAATCGCAACGATGACCAAGCGAATCCGGCTGTCATCGGGTGTGACCGTCCTGTCCTCTGACGACCCGGTCCGTGTTTTCCAGCGTTTCGCCACGGTTGACGCACTCTCGAATGGTCGCGCGGACGTCATGCTTGGACGCGGATCATTCACCGAATCGTTCCCGCTCTTCGGTTATGACCTCGCCGACTACGAACTCCTTTTCGAGGAGAAGATCGACCTCTTCCACAAACTTCTCGAGGAGAAACCCGTAACGTGGGAGGGGCGGACACGCAAATCGCTTGACGAGGCCGATGTCTTCCCGAAGACAGAATCCGGAGGGATGCGGACCTGGGTCGGAGTCGGCGGATCGCCGCAGTCCATCGTTCGTACGGCTCGCTACGGGTTCCGGCTCATGCTCGCCATTATCGGCGGTTCGCCCTCGCGTTTCGCTCCCTACCTGGATTTGTACCGCCGCGCGGCGGACCAGTTTGGGACGACGGCGTACCCGGTCGGCATTCATTCGCCAGGTTTCGTCGCGAAGACTGACGCCGAAGCTCGCGAACTCTTCTACCCCGGCTACAAAGAGATTCACGACCGCATTGGAGTTGAGCGGGGGTGGCCGAGGATGCACCGAGGAAACTTCCTCAATGAAGTCGAACACGGCTCGCTCTACGTTGGTTCGCCGGAAACGGTTGCCCGGAAGATCGCCGAGTCGATTCGCACGCTCGGTGTCGGAAGATTTGATCTCATCTACGCCAATGCGGGAGCGGTTGCGGCCTCAGCGCGCATGCGTGCGGTGGAGCTATATGGGACCGAAGTGATTCCGCGCGTGCGTGAGCTGCTGGCTGAGTCGAAGTAAATTGCTCAGAGAGTCGAAG
>JBDIAV010000089.1:0-13799 GCA_039812645.1 Actinomycetaceae bacterium | reverse complement strand
ACGCTTACGCGGCCATGCTCGCAGCACGTTTCGTGCCCCGCTACACACAAGATCTCGGAACTTTAAGAGACGCACAACATGCCAGAGGAATCATTGATCCGCGCGGCCCGATCGGGTGGTTGCGTCGTACGAGACGATCCATCATCCCACTGCTAGCCGGGGGAGTTCGCCATGCAGAGCGCCTCTCATTGGCAATGGACGCTCGGGGTTTTGGAGCATACCGCACCCGGACGGACCGAAACCCGGCGCGCTTGAGTGTGCGGGACCTGGTGTTTTTCTGTGTGGTTTGGGGTGCTATCGCCGGGGCTATAGCGGCGAGCTGTCATTTTGGTTGGCTAAACCTGGCAGGCGATCTGCGTGAGTTCACGTAAAGAAATATCGCTATAGTTTTCTGATTTCTCACAAGCGCGAAAGAAGTGATGGGCATGGGTACCTCAAAGAACAAACCTGATCCAGTCTTGATCGTTGATGACATTCACAAGTCGTTTGGTCACGGGGCACAACGCAAGGAGGTGCTACGGGGCTTGAGCCTCTCCATTCCTGCGGGATCAATTCTTTCTCTGCTCGGCGCGAATGGTGCAGGGAAGACAACGCTGGTCAATATTCTCTCGACTCTCATACTGCCAACGTCAGGCACCGCGACCATATGTGGCCATGACGTTGTCCATGCTCCAGATGAGGTCCGTGAACTAATTTCGCTCACAGGCCAGTTTGCCGCGGTTGATGCAGAACTCAGTGGTTGGGAAAACCTCGTTTTCTTCGCACGGTTGCGTGGTCTCTCCAAAGCGGCAGCGAAAGCACGGGCTGATGAACTCCTAGAGCGTTTCCAGTTGACAGACTCTGCACAACAGCTTGTTGGTAGCTACTCAGGAGGAATGCGCCGCCGCCTGGATATCGCCGCTTCGCTCATCGTCACACCGAGGTTGTTATTCCTTGATGAACCAACCACAGGACTTGATCCTCTATCAAGGAGGGAACTCTGGGAGATGGTAGAAGAACTCCGTGATGAGGGAGTAGCCATCCTGCTCACCACTCAATACCTCGACGAAGCTGAAAGGCTCTCTGACAGCATCGTGCTTCTTCGCGGAGGTCAGGCCATTTTGGAAGGTTCGCCAGCTCAGGTCCGCTCACAGTTTGGGTCCCAAATCTGCCGTCTTGAACTGGACTCAGCTGACCAAGTCAGCCACGCGATGAACGATGTTTTACCGCCTGTGTTAGGACTACCGGTCGATAGTTTTACTGCTGAAGGCCTCAATGTTTCTTTCCCGGCGGCAAACGGCACGGATGATCTCACTCGGGCACTCGATGCGCTACGAGAATTGGGGATTTCCGTGAACTCGGCTTTACTGAGTATCCCATCGCTCGATGACGTGTTCCTGGGGCTTGCCTTTGACGACGACGAACCGCAAAGGAGTGAGCCTTGATGAGCGCGGTTGCCAGCGAAGGGATGCCGTTGTCGAGTTTGGCAGGAGCCCTCTGGCGCAACATGCTGAGGCTGAGACGTAATCGTGCCTCGATCGTATCGGCCTTTGTCATTCCCGGCATGATCATGGTGGCGTTCTGGGTTGTTTTTGGCCATGCTGCATCACAAGCGGGTATCGACTACGCGTTGTTCCTGCTTGCCGCTGTTCTGTTCCAGGCGGCACTTTTCACTGCCGGTGGCTCTGCTATGGCTCTCGCCGTCGATGCAGAGAGTGGGATCCTCAGCAGGCTTCGCACGATGCCGATCCCGGCGTCTGTTATTGTGGCCAGCCGCCTTGGCACCGATTTCATCCGTTCCGCTGCGTCGCTAGCAACCGTGATTGTCATTTCTTTATTGTGCGGGGCGCAACCACACAGCATCGGTAGTTTGGCCCTGGCTTTTCTTATGGCGTTGATTATCGGGGAGATTGTCGCCATGCTGTTCTGTGGCATCTGCCTGAGAGCTCGCCACCCCGTTTCCACAGCGAGTGTTATCCAGGGTGTCGAGATGCCTTTGCTCATGCTTTCTACCGCGTTCATTCCGGTCGAGACGCTCCCCAGTTGGCTACGACCTATCATTCTTCACCAACCCTTTTCACCCTTGATTGATACTCTCCGTGCAATTCTCAACGGCACCCCACTTAGCGCAACCGGCTGGGAGGCTCTCATGTGGCTCGTTGGCGGCGCTATCCTCGGTAGTTTTTGGGTGACTCGATCACTCAGGAGGGCATCATGACACGATCTCAATCTGCTCCGGCAGTTGTTACCACCTCACGAAAAGTGGCATCGTGGCCGGCATCAGTAGCAATTCATTCCACACGGCTGCTGCGACGATGGAGGCGATCACCCGCAATCTTGCTCGCTGCGATAGGCATGCCCATCATGATGATGGTGACGATTATCGTGATGTTTCGAGGGATGATTGAGCAGTTCACCGGTCAGGACATGAATCTGGCCGGAATAGCCGTCATGATCGCTGTCTCTTCTATGCTCACGGGGGCATTAATGGGCGCTGGCAGCACTGTGCAGGAGCGCCATGAAGGACTAACAAGTCGCATTCAAACTTTTCCGGGACATCCATCTTCCAGTTACGTTGGACGGATAGTGGCCGAAGCACTTCGTGCATTTATCGCAGCTCCAATCACCCTGA
Source organism: Actinomycetaceae bacterium (assembly GCA_039812645.1). Taxonomy (GTDB): domain Bacteria; phylum Actinomycetota; class Actinomycetes; order Actinomycetales; family Actinomycetaceae; genus Ancrocorticia. Next base: position 11,188 of record JBDIAV010000089.1, on the reverse strand, counting down.
TTATCGCGGCTCTTTTCGGGGCCCATGTGGGTGATTTCTTGGCTGTTCTCCGTCTGCTCGTTGTGCTCCTACTTGTCGCAATTGCCAGCGGAGCGTTTGGTGTCATGATGGGGTACGTGGCTGAAACACCGCAGGGAGCGGTGGGGGCTTCTCCACTGATCATGGCGGCGATGTTCTTTAATACGGCGATGATGCCGCGTGAGCTTTATGCTCCCGCGCTCCGGCCAATTGTTGATTTCTCGCCAATAACTGCTGTCGCAGATCTGGCCGAGGATGCACGGGTAGGACAGGTTGATGCCACAAATATATGGCTATTCCTTCTGTGGTTTGGTGGCCTGACAGCGCTGAGCATTGCTGTAGTCATGAACAAAGCACGACGAGAATCTTAAGCGAGAAGGAGGAACGCCACCTGGAACTTCTTGAGACTGAAAGCCCACGACACTGAAGACCTCACGAAACTGTCACCACCCGAAATCCTGACTGTGCTGCTCAACGGGACATACTCTTCTGTTGTGCAGTATTGAGTATCGCCCGTGTCGTCGTGGTTCTCAGCTGGATGCGTCGAGCGTTATGGAGGATTTCAGTCTTTCATCTACCTGCGTTATTTCAGCTGGTTGATCAACAGAATTCGTGAACCATGCGACTCAAGTGTGATTGCTCAACAGGATCAATGAGGGGTGTCTACCAATGGTCAGTGGAAAAAAGTATCGAACTGGGGTGACGACCGAGCAAATTGTGGACGTTGCGGTTTCTCTTACCCGTCAGCGTGGCCTCTACGGTTGGTCGGTGCGTGATCTCGTTGCCGAGGTGGACACATCGCCGTCGGTCGTCTATCACCGGGTCGGAGGAAAAGATGCGCTGTGCCGCCGGGTTGTCGCCCACGCTCTCGCGGAACCTGTGGATGACAAATATGCCTACCGTTACGACGATGCGAATGCTGATTGGCGGGATTGGGTGCGTGCCGTGCTCTTTCCACTTCGCCGAACGCTTTCCCAGTACCCGGGCGTTGCGAAATGGGTTCTCATGCACGGCCCAGTTGTCTCTGAAAATGCGGGACTCGACGCCAGTATGGACCATCTACGTAGCGCGGGCTTTGGAGAGGATACGCCGCGAGTCCTCTCGCTGTTAGTCAATACGGCTTTGGCCACCATCATGATGGCTGACGAGCGTAAGGCGCACGAAGACGACGGACCTCGCGACCATGCACGCCTCATTGAAGAACTCCGCAGGAGCCCCAATGAGACGGCAGCAGAGATGATCGCTTTTGTTGCTCCCTTTACAGCTGTTGGCGAAGAGATGGAGCAAGCACAGGATGCCTATTACCAGTATTTGCTCAACACACTCCTTGACGGACTGGAATGTTCTCGTTCGCATCGCGCACGTATCGGAGACCGTCACAACTCAAACGATCAGACATAACCGCATGTTATATCGCATCATGATGCGTTCTCACCGTCAGTGGGTTGGATGATCCGCCGGATTTCCTCGGCAATGAGTTCAGGTTCTGTCAGTGGAATGTAATGGCCAGACTTCCTGGCTATAACGTGGCGCCCCTGCGGGGATTGAGCGGCACGGCGAGCCCCGGAGGCATTGGCTGCTGCACGAATACCACGGGGCATCCCGTCACCGCCATGTGCCAGTCCGCCGGAGACAACCGTGACCGGAACATCCGGCAGACGAGGCGGATGGGCCTTCCACGTCCGCAACTCGGTAAGAAAGGTGCGGGCCTGTTGACGTTGTGTCGTGACCACCGCGGGAAGGAAGGCCTCACGATGCAGATCTTCACGAACGTCGGTGGGCATGACCTCGCCGATATTCTGGAAGAATCGCTCAAAGAGACCGAGCCTGGCTAGGACCGATTCAACGGAGATGACAACCTTTTCGCCGATGCGAAATATCGGACCGAAAAGGACGTCGGCTGCTTCATCCGTTGGATCTACGAGGACGAGACCTGCAATCCGATCGGGGCGCCGCGAGGCCGCCAAACGAACAATCGGCCCGCCCGCGGAGTGCCCAACGAGGATAAAGGGGCCAGCCCCTAGCCCATCCAACAGATCGTTGAGGTCGTCTGCCATTCGGTCTAACGTGCGCCCGGTCGGGTCAGGACCCGAACGTCCGAGTCCCGCTCTGTCATAGACGACGGCGCGCGCGAAGCCGGCAACTTTGGTTTGGACCAGGGCCCAGGTGGAGCGGGTTGCTGCCGACCCAGCCTCAAACACAACGGTGGGTTTGTTGGCCGAGTTCTCCGATAGATCCCCGTTGCGAGCCGGACCGGGCAGAACCATAGTGAAGAGCCGCCGTCCGTCACGTGTTGGTATCAACAGTGGCTCACCCTGTGTATGCATGTGTTTCACTCGCTTCCCTGCGTTCTTGAGTCATTCTGGCACGCCGACGATATATGTGCCGACATCATTTGTCCCGCGAGGAGTCCAAAGGATTGGTCTCCCCATAAGAACCGATGTCACGCTGACCAACAACTAGTTTTAAGGCTATCTGAGAGAAGTCTCAGATAGCGGCGGTTGTTTCAAAGGTTCACGTAAGTTCTCGTCGCAACACTGTGGTGCATGAGCACAATGAATTCCTCACAGGGATATTCCCCACGACGTTCCACGAAACAGATGCTGAGTAAAGTTCCCGAAATCACCATATGGTTCTGGATCATCAAAATTCTCTGCACCACGGTGGGGGAGAGCTTCGCCGACTGGATAAATATGGCCCTTGGACTTGGCCTGACAAGCACTGCTGTGATCTTCAGTGGCGTGATGGCCATTGTCCTCGCGATGCAACTGAGCCTCAAGCGTTATGTGCCCGGAGTGTACTGGCTGACCGTTGTTGTATTGAGCATCACGGGAACTCTCTACACCGATATTCTCACCGACGATCTTGGTGTGCCATTGTGGGTCAGTAGCCTCGTTTTCTCGGTGATTCTGGCAGTTGTCTTTGGCTACTGGTTTGTCAAAGAACGCACCCTCTCGATTCACAGCATCACAACAACGCCACGCGAGGCATATTACTGGCTTGCCGTTCTCGTCACGTTCGCGCTGGGTACCGCCCTCGGCGATTGGACGCTGGAGCTGACTGGCTGGGGTCCTGGCGTGTCGATTCTGCTACCAGCAGCACTCATCACTATCGTCACCGCACTGTGGCGTTTCGGTGCCAACCCGGTGCTGTCGTTCTGGATTGCCTACATCCTTACCCGCCCGCTCGGCGCTAATATTGGCGATTGGCTGGGGCTCCCATCCGACCAGCAGGGACTTGGCCTGGGAACGTTTGTGACATCGCTGATCTTCCTTGCGGCGATCCTCGCAACGGTTATTTATCTGACAATGACGAAGAGTGATGTTCTCGACAGCACCTCGTCGGCGGTGCCACCGGCAACATCACCGGTGCGGCAGCGTTCAACTCTTGTTGCCCTCGGTGTTGTTGCCGCCGCAACAGTTGGCTTGCTGACCTATGCGAATAGTCAGCCGCATCAGAGTGCGCTTGCAGATGAGGGGCCAGCACCTAGCTGTTCATCCGGTTCCTCATTCACCACGGCGGATCAGGCACGCCAGGCAGTCATCGCGCATTTCCCAGCAAGCGACGTCTCGAACTTCGCAACAATTACTACGGAGGTGCTTGGGCTTGTTCAACAAGGACATCAGAAGGAGGCAGCGAGCAGGATCACCGATCTCGAAATGGCCTGGGATTCTCGCCAACCGGATCTGTATGCGGCGGACTGCCAGGCGTGGACGTTTGTAGATCAAAAGATCGACCCGGTGCTCACTGCACTGCGTGCCGCTTCACCCGATCCCCTGACTGAACAGTCCGCGATCGCGGACCTGCTTGCGGTCTTACCGGGGGCCTGATCCTGATGTCCGCGGTCATTGTGATGAAGGATCTGACGAAGTCCTATGGCAACACCCTCGCTCTGGACGAGCTGACGTTGGATATTGAAGCGGGCGAAGTCTTTGGTTTGCTTGGTCATAACGGCGCCGGTAAAACGACGACGGCGAGCCTCCTGACGACGCTACTGCAACCCACAGAGGGCAGCGCGACCGTTGCTGGATACGACATCGAGAATGACCTTCTGATGTGCGGCGTAGTATTGGCTACCTCCCAGAGAACGTACGCTTCTACGACGAACTGACGGTGTTGGAGAATTTACGTTTCTTTGCCGAACTTTCGGGGCTGCGAAGGCCTGACAAGCGGATCAGACAGGTGCTCGAACTTCTCGATTTTCCCGGTCATGAGAATCAACGACTGGAAACATTGAGCAAAGGTATGAGGCAGCGGGTCGGTATTGCACAGACGATCTTGCACTCACCTGATGTGGTATTCCTTGATGAACCGACATCGGGCTTGGATCCCGAAGGTGTCCGTATCCTGCGAGAGATCATTGGGAAACTGAATACCGAACTTGGCATGACGGTATTCATGAATACCCACCTGCTCTCCGAGGTTGCTCGAACGTGCACCAGCATTGGAATCTTGCGGGCAGGGATGCTGGTGCATCACGATACGTTAGAAAATACCCTCACCGCATTCCCCGGCGAAGATTCGTTGGAGGCTGCTTACTTCGGCATTGGCGGCTCCCGATGGATGCGGTGAGGGCAAGCGTGAGGCTTGAACTCCTCGCCGCGCGACGAACGCGGACCGTACACGTGTTGCTGTTGGTCTTTCTAGGGATGGTCGTGATCTCTTCCGTCATCGGGTATGTCACTAACCAGACGGTCACGAACGTCTATCGGGAGATATCGGCGGAGGGCCTCACAACAGCACCACACCCTTTTGACCATGTATCGCCGCTCTTCTATGCCCGAAACTCCACCATTTACGTCACGCTTATCGGCGCCCTCCTTGCGATCGTCTTGGGCGCACAGGCCACTCTGCGTGACCGCAAAGCGGACACGATGGGGATTGTCGTGTCCCGCCCACACTCTGTCAGAGCACGGTTGTGCGGGCAGCTGACCGGGCTAGCAATCGTACTTGGCACCGTCCTCGGCCTTTCGGGATTCCTTACCTGGGGGATCATTAGTGTGATCACGCGTGCTCCCTTGGGAATCGATAACACGGCGAGGTTGATAGGCTTCTGGACGTTGTCCTGGGTGTTGTTGCTAACGTTCGTCTTGCTCGGGATGCTGGCGGGTCTGCGCTCGCGGCGTGAGGCAACGGCGTTTCTCGTGCCCTTCGTTGTGTGGAGTGTCGTTGCATTTGTGGTGCCACAAATTGGAACCGCCGCCCGCCCGGTATCGCTTCTCAATTCGGTGCCAGCGGTTGCGACTCCGGGTGCAGGATTCGACATGGCGGCGATGATCACCCGTCCCTTGTCGGTGACCGAACAGTTCAAACAGGTAGCGGGCCAGTTCCTGCTAGATACGAGCGTATCCGGCGACCCCTTCACCGCCATAGTCATCATACTGTTGACGTTTGCTGTCCTTTTGCTTGGTGTCCTCGCCACGCCACGGTCTGTATTCCTGCGTGGCCTTCATGCATAACACTTGGTCAATCGCACGTCACGAGTTGCTTCTTCTGTGGCGAGATCGGCTCTTTCTCGTACTGTTGTTATTTCTTATCGGAGCTGCGTTGCTGTCTGTCGTTGTGGCCGCAGCCGCATATCGCGGTGATTTGGAGGCTTATCACTCTTATGTGCAGCAACTTCGGGCGAGTGGGAGCAGTGTGGTTCCTGCAGCTCCGCAACTCTTTGCACTACAGCAGCTCCGCGGCGCCGTTGAATACCTTGAAATTCTCGGCGCTTTACTCGCTATCGTCCTCGGATACGGTGTCATCGCCTCGGAGAAGCATCGGCATACTTTGCCTCTGCTAGCCACACGCCCACTTGGTCAGTTCTCGATGCCAGCTGGCAAGTTGGTTGGCCTCGCTATCGTATGGCTCATAGTTGTGGGTTCTTTAATCGCGACGACGACGCTCGTGTTACTAGTTGTTGGGACTGCTCCTGTGATCGGGGCCGACACCGTCAGGATCCTGCTTGTTGGCGTTGTTGCGTGGGTTTATCTCATGCTGTGGAGTTCTGCCGCGATGGCAATTACCGCGGTTGCGCGCCAACCAAGCACGGCACTTGTTGTGAGTATCGTGATCTGGCTCCTGTTCGTCCTGATCATTCCCCAGATTGGCGACACCATGGATCCTGACAATCAGGTTCCCGGTGGGCTCTTTGCAACCCTTGGTATTCCCAAGGCCCAAGAACACGCTGTTATGGCCCATTTTAGTGCCTATGACACCTTGAGAAATGGGCTCGAAATGACATCGGTAACTAAGCACTTCGAACGCCTGTCTTTTGCTTTGCTCGGCATCAAGAGCACATACACCGGCCAATCTCTTTCCTTTATCTGGCACGACATGCACGGCTATGGATTGGCTCTATTGACAGCGACCGTTGTCATGATCGCAATCGCGCTGGCAACCACTACTTGTCACACCCTTTTAAGGAGAACATCATGAAGAACCGAACTATTTCACTTGTGCTCGCGGGTGTCGTGGGCATCGCTGTGTTAGCAGGATGCTCTGGCCCGGGTGCATCTTCTAGCTCGACGACCTCACAAAGTCCAAGTGCCGCGGCGTCGAATATGCCGTCGGTGCTCGAGACATCGGGGCCCAGTACTGGAGCTGCCACGGTGCTTCCCGTCGATAAAAACCCGATCGTAAATACCAGCGCTGCTCCGGGACTTTCTATCACTTATGCCGCGGTGGAGGACAATGTTGATCCCGACACGAAGGCCCCGATTCCAGATCGCCTCGAATTGACTCTAAAGAACGAGACATCCTCGCCACTTAACCATGTTGAGGTCTATTACACGATGACTGATACAAAAACGAAGGCGGTGGAGAACTACTACGCAGATCTCAGTCATCTCTCACTTCCAGCCGGCAAGGAGACCACGATTTACTTTGATAACACCGGAGAGGTTGGACACTACCCGGAAAACAAGTTCAGCCTGTATCGCAGTTCAGTGAACGAGGTGACGTTCAGTATTGAGGCGAGTGCCGACGGCGTCAAACCAGCCCAGGCTACGGCGGTAAAAGCTGTAGGAACAGGGGAGGTTCCTGGAGAATAAAAACCTGACGTAACGTTTGAGTGAGGGCTAATTAAGGGCCACGGGCTCGGGGTTGTTGGGTTGCGCGATAGGCAACTCCACGACAACCCGGAGCCCGTGGCCCGGACTATTATGCAACGTGATTCTCCCGTGAGCGTGGTTGACGATAGCGGCGGCAATGGGCAGTCCGAGCCCAGCTCCCGAACCGGATGTCCTTGCTGTGTCACCCTGGCTGAATCGGTCGAACGCCCTGTCCACAAACTCCGCTGGCATCCCGGGACCGTTGTCGGCAATTGATAGTGTGAGGACCTCCGAACGGGCGTGAAGTATAACGGTCACTTCGCCGTCGTCGTCCATAGCGCGGATGGCGTTATTTAGGAGGTTGTCGACAACTCTGCCGAAGTCTTCGGAACGTACTCTCAGTACCGTGGTTGGATCAGCGGAAGCGGTGTCTTCTACGGAACGAATGAGAATGGGATGTCCTTGGAATTCTGCCCGTCCAATCGCGTCTCGTACTTCATCTGTCAATTCGGCGACAGTGGAGTAAGCTGGCGCGGCCGCCTCGATCGACGATAGCTGCAACAGTGATTCGACCAGTCCAGCAAGCCTCGCAACGCTATTTTCCGCGAGTCTGACGTCGTCAACGAGATGTTCTAGCGACTGCGGATGCGTTCGAGCAAGCTCGAGTCTGGCAAGCAAGATAGCCAGCGGGGTGCGCAACTCGTGGCTTGCGTCCGAGACCAACTGCTTTTCGCGTTGCGCGGAGGCACGCAGGGCGACGATGAGATCGTTGAGAGTGCGGGCGAGCCGTCCGATCTCGTCGTCGACGGACCCTACCGGCAGCATGTCGTTCCCGGGGGAGTCGATCAACTTTTCCGCACTCTGGCGGATGCGACGTACCGGCCGCAGAGCTGCGGATGTGAGAAGAAAAGCTGCAACGAGCACCCCGCACGATATCGATCCGAGTGCTCCAACGATGAGGGCACGCATCTGTGAAAGAACAACGCTCTCATCGGGCGCTGGGAGAGCAGACACAATACGCCACTCACCCACAGCGGACGAGACGTGCTTGACGTATACGATGAACCGCGTCCGGTCGGCAGTCACTTCGTTGATTCCCTCGGGCAGGTGCGTTTTCTGAATAACGAGGGCTAATTCGTGGGGGAGCGTGTTGAGTTGTTGGATTCCCTCAGGGTCGACGACGGCGACATGCTGGTTCAGTCCGGGATCATCAAGACTCTCTGATGGTTCGGAATGGATCGCTTCGACATAAGGAGCCGCCGTGTTGGTGAGAACTGTTTCGGTGCTGCCGCGCAGGATCTGCTCCACTCTCCAGTTGAGAACAAGACCAGAGATGACGCTCGCGATGATGGCGATAACAAAACTACCACCTGCGATCTTGGCTCGGATACCGAGGCGTGGGAACATGTGGGATTCCTTTATTGTCCCTTTGGGACAAGCCGATATCCGATTCCCCGTACTGTTTCAATCTGTCTGTCGGCATGCGCCGATAACAGCTTGCGGCGGAGATAACTGACATATTGGTCAAGCACATTCGGGTTGATATAACTCTCTGTTCCCCAAATCTCCTTGAGTAACTGGGAGCGCGGTACCACAGCTTCCTCTGCCATAACCAAGCTGCGCAGTACATCGAACTCGGTTCGACTAAGCGGTAGTTCTGCCCCGTTGACCTTGACATGATGGTGGAAAAGATCGAGGTCTACCGTCCCCGAAGCAACTCGATCAGGAGTGCCGAGTGCATCGCGGCGATGGATCGCACGGATTCGTGCGAGTAGTTCCGCCATAGCGAAAGGCTTGGTGATGTAATCGTCGGCGCCGTCGTCAAGCCCACGAACTCGATCGTCGACGGCGCCCCGCGCCGTCAGCAGGATGACGACCATCCGGGGGTCTTTTACTTTAAGCCATCGGCACAGCTCAAACCCGCTCATCCCGGGCATCATGACATCCAGCACGGCCACATCGAAAGGATGCTCGAGAGCGCATGCTAAACCTTCGAGGCCAGTGGACGCTGTGCGTACGTTGTGTCCATCTTTGGTCAGCCCTCGTGCAACGAGGGCTGCCATTTCAGTTTCGTCATCGACGACGAGGATATCCATCAGCTGTGTGTCTCCCGCCAATAAACAAGTGGCTACTGACCTCGACAATCCTTACTGTCTCAGAGTTAGGCGAGCCCTTATTGTCTAACAGTTAATTGTCGGCTCCAAGAACTCTCTAAGAATGGGCAGGCGGATGAACCTCGTGACGGATGGGTGCTTGCCGTCATGTACAGTCGCGACATCCGTATTGCTTGGAGGTTTCTTGGTCGGGTATCCCCACAATGGAGACATCACATAAAAAGGAGTTCGAGTGTGAAGCACCCTCAAGGAACGACTGACTTCACTGTCGCGTTAACGAATAGGCGAGCAACCGGCATTGCTGCGGCCACTTTGGTCGGATACGCGACAGTATTTCTCATTGTCATATTCAGTGGACGCTTTGGTCCGCTGGCAATTGACTCATCCTGGAACAGCGCCATGCAATCCATGCAGGTGCCCGTACTCACGGGCGTTGCTCTTGTCCTGAACCTCGTTGGTGGAACAGTGATATCCGGTCTGCTGATCCCGGTGTTGCTGTCGGTTGTGCTGCTCGTGCGGCATCGCTACATGTCAGCATTGTTCTTAATTACAGCGAGCGCGGTCTGTGCGGGTGCTGTTCAGGTAATTAAAACTCTCGTCGCACGCCCGCGACCAGAAGACATGATGGTGACGAGTGACTCCGGATCGTTCCCCTCGGGGCACTCAGCGAATGCCATTGTCATCGTGTTGGTTCTTGTGCTTTTGCTTGCACAGACGAGGTGGATGAGATACGCGGGAGCGGCCTATATCCTCCTCATGATGTGGTCGCGTACCTACCTCCATGCGCATTGGATAACAGACACAATCGGAGGCGTACTGCTCGGTGCCACAGTGACACTCTTAGTCTGGGTTGGCTTCTCGCAACGGGTCTCAGCTGAGCTCAGCAATCACCGGGACGGGGATCCGCCTGTTCCCCCGGTACGCACAGAATGACTCTCTGCCTACCACTCAGGCGAATGCACATAGTCCTGAATCTTGGACCTGAATGAATCGTAGATTCCCGAACAAAGAACAACGACAAGGCAAAGGACTAATCAATCATGCTTGATCCAACTCCCTATCTTGAACAAGCTGGGCCATGGGCACTCATTGTTATTGGCGCGATTATTTTCATTGAGACAGGACTGCTGTTCCCCTTCCTTCCCGGCGACTCGTTGATATTTGTTGCCGCACTGATGGCCCCGAGCCTGGGCCTTCCCTTGTGGGGCGTGATCGCAACCGTAGCGGTTGCCGCAATCATCGGGGACTCGGTTGGCTACACTGTTGGCAGTCGTTATGGCCGCGGACTCTTTAAGCCTGAGGCGCGAGTGTTTAAGACCGAATACTTGGAAAAAGCCGAGTCGTTCTTTCGACACTATGGACCTCATTCCCTGGTACTTGCCCGCTTTGTGCCGATTGTCCGAACCTTTGTACCTCCAGTCGTGGGAGCGGCGCGCCTGCGCTACCGGAGGTTTCTCACGTGGAATGTGCTCGGTGGGGTGCTCTGGTCGGTTACCTTCTCTCTGGCTGGTCATTTCCTTGGCCAGATACCGGTGATTGCCCACAATGTTGAACTCATTGCTATTGGCCTCGTTCTGCTCTCCGTTATTCCTATTCTCATCGGTCTTGCTAGGGAACGTCGGACTGCTAGGGAAGGTGCTCAAGTCAGAGTGGAGTAGACGGAACGAGCCGACACTGGGTATGCGATGCCGTGTGGGCCCCGGACATGGTGACGTGAAAATGTTTACTGGAGATAAATATTGGCAGCAAGAAGCTATATTCCACGGTGATGCGTGCCATGTCTAGAATGTGACCCATGAGAAGTCTGGTTTATCCACCGAAGCTTTCGCCTGGAGATCGGCTCGCGGTACTGTCGCCGTCGTTTGCTGCTCCTGCAGTTGCGCCAGAACTACACGAGCAAGCCCTTGCCCGGTTGATGGAACTGACCGGTTTGATCCCCGTGGAGTACCCGACCACTCGCAAGCTTGGCGCATCGTCCAAGGAGCGTGCTCGCGACTTCAACGATGCCTTGGCGAATCC
>JBDIAV010000088.1:0-14277 GCA_039812645.1 Actinomycetaceae bacterium | reverse complement strand
GGTTGAAGCGCTGGGAATTGTTTTTCTCGGAGAACAGTGATTCGACCTTCAAGTTGTCGGCATTGTTCGCACCCATGCCAAGCAAGCCATTATTACGAAGCGTCACATTCCGCACAGTGACATTCTTAGCGCCAACAAACAGGCCGGTCGTCGCATTATCAACAATCATCATATTCTCAAGCGTCACGCCATTGAAGTAGGTAGACACCGCCCCCATCTGAGGGACGCTCGTGGCATAACGACGCACACCAATACCACGAATCACACTATTCGTCGCACGAACCGACATCGCCTCAGACAACGTACTCACATCCACACGCTTATTCGTCGGATCCGTACCCATCACCAACTGCTTCGCCGATCGATCCACATAGAACGTACCAGCCGTCACCGCAGAGCGAGAACCCACCTGCTTCAAAGGAATGTTATCCACCCAAATCTGATCGGGGTACGAAGCCATCGGGTAAGACGGATTGACCCACCGCCAGTGCTCGGCAGTATTGTCCGGGGCACCTTTAACATATGTTGGACTGTTATCGAAGAAGGTGGTCCAGTTGCTCTTCACCCACACGTTGCCCGACTTACTCCAGCCAGTCACCTGCTCCGAACCATCCAGCCACACGGTCTCCTTCGGATAGGCCTGAACCGTCAACCCATCATGCGGATAAACAAGAACACTCTCATGATAGACACCACCACGAACAACAACCGTCCCGTTAGCCTTCGCGGCCTTTGTTGCAGCAGAAATCGTCTTGAACGGACTAGCCTTTGTGCCCTTATTCGAATCCGAACCATTAGGCGCCACGTACACCGCAGAGGAAGGAATCGGGTAGTTGAGCGAACTCAACTGAGCCGAACCCGACTGCAAACGCCGACCCGCATAATCAGGAGTCGAGATCGTACCATTTGCAGCCGGCACGGTCGCTGTGGGTGAAGGCTTGGGAGTCGGAGACGTCGTCGCAGTCGGTGTCTCCGGTGGAGACACAATCGAGTTAGCGGTCAAGTTGTCGAAGTTTACTGGCGTCACTTTGCCAGACTTTGACGCGTATACCGCGACACCAAGAGGGCCAGCCGTCGAGATTCGCGCTGCTGCCGTATCCGTCGCGGTAGCCATCATCTTCGTGGGTGCCGTAGTACCAGCCTTCCATGCTTTTGCTCCGAGCTTCACAGACTTCGTGCCCTCAACGGAGATCTCTAACGTCACTGCTTGTCCGGCCTTGACCTGTGGTCCGGCCACTGCCGTGAACTTTGTCTCGACACTGCCCTTCTTCCGCTCAAGAACAAGTTCACTCTTTCCCTTGGAATCAACCACAAGCATGATGACGTACGCATCATTGGCCGTTCCACGGACAAAGTGGCTAATGTACACCTTGCTTCCGGAAGCTGGCAGGGCGGGGAGAGACACATCAATACGGCTCACAACATCTTGGGCCTTGACCTTGCTCAGGGTCATGGTTGAGCTCTTGCCTGGACCGGGGCTGACCAAGGAGGCAACACCGTTGCCCACAGAGCCTGCCTGAGCGGGGTATGCCGTGTAGCTACCGCCGGTGGTAGCTGAACCCCAGCCGCTCTTGACAGTACGTCCCATTTTATCCGTAGCCAGGGCCGAGCTCGCCGCCTGAGCAGCAGCCATCGGAGCCACCGCGGCGGAGTCCGACGTCACGGCAGAGTCTGTACTTAGAGTCCCCAATGTTCCTGTTTCCAACTCGGGCACTACTACTGATGGAGTCTCGTCGGAGGATTCCGGTTGCGGCTCATTCTCGCTCTCGTCAGAAGTTGGCTCCGCATCTGGGGAGAGAGCTTCGGATTCAGAAGACGAAGCTAGGGGCTCGTCAACAAGAAGGTTATCGAACTCAACTGCTGTTACTTCTCCAGCAGAAGATGCATACACACTTACGCCGACACCACCAGGAGAAACAAGACGGTCCTCATCCTCATCCTGACTTACAGCCATCCAGGACTCAGGTTCCTCCGTCCCAGCAACCCAAGCCTTCGCACCAAGCTCCACAATATCGGTGCCCACCAGAGAGAACTCCAGAGAAACAGATTCTCCAGCTTTCAGCTGTGGACCAGCAACCGTGACAAACTTCGTCTCGGTAGACTCCTGCTTTCGCTCCAGGACGAGCTCACTGTCACCCTGGGAATCCACCACCATCAAAACCGCATAGGAGTTTTCAACGTCTCCGCGAGCAAAGTTACTGACGTATACCTTGCTTCCTTCAGTTGGGAGAGCTGGAAGATTCACATCAATACGACTGGTGACGTCCAGTGCCTTCACGGAATCAAGAGTCATTGAAGCAGTCTGCCCGGGAGCGGGGCTAACCAGCGTTGCCGTTCCGTTATCTACCGCGCCAGAGTTCTCCGGTAAAGCAGTGTATGAACCACCTGTTTCAGCAGATCCCCACCCTTCAGTAACATCACGGTTCATTGTGTCCGCAGCAAGCGGAACATCGTCCGCAACCGCGCTCTGAAGGGGGAGAATAAAGGTCACAGCGGTGAGAGCAGCCGCAACCATGGCAATAGCAGCTCTGTGCAACTTGGGCACAGTTGATGGATACAAGGTTCCTCCAAGGAGTGAATAGAGGTTGTGGTGTTTTAACCGTTCCGTTAGGAACCGTTATCTTTTTGTTACATAGTAACAGTGTCACCCAAACCAGCCATACTCTGTGAGTAGCCCCACGCCCACAGGACAAGGACCCTCTTGCGGTGCTCACATCGCGAGATTACGGACCATACATTTTCCTCGTGAACGCTCGATTATCAGAGATTTCGACACAATCCAACCGCTTTTACCCCGGCAATTAGCCCTGGCCATTGCCATATCGACAAAAACCCCGAGTTCGTCACGAATGACGAACTCGGGGTTGTCTTCACCAAGACGTGTGAAGCGTACTAGCCACTTTTCACGTCAGTGATAGTTGTCAGGCCTTAGGGGCGTTGACGTCAGCCGGCAGGGCCTTCTTCGCGGTCTCAACAACGGCCTTGAAGGCGGCCGGATCATTGACGGCGAGCTCGGCGAGCTGCTTGCGGTTGACCTCGATGCCAGCCAGGTTAAGACCCTGGATAAAGCGGTTGTAGGTCATGCCCTCAGCGCGGCAGCCAGCGTTGATGCGCTGGATCCACAGCTTACGGAACTCATTCTTGCGGACCTTGCGGTCACGGTAGTTGTATACGAATGAGTGAGTGACCTGCTCCTTCGCCTTGCGGTAAAGGCGGGAGCGCTGACCGCGGTAACCCGAGGCGCGATCGAGGGTGGTGCGACGCTTCTTTGCAGCATTCACTGCGCGCTTTACGCGTGCCATAAGAGTTCTCCTTCTACCTTCAGCGACCGAGCAGCTTCTTGACTGCCTTGGCGTTTGCGCCGTCGACAACCAGGTCCTGGGACAGGCGACGCGTACGACGGCTGGACTTGCCTTCGAGCAGGTGGCGCTTGTTGGCCTGCTCACGCATGATCTTTCCGCTGCCGGTTACGCGGAAGCGCTTCTTCGCACCGGAGTGCGTCTTGTTCTTAGGCATTGTTAGCCCCTCATTCGGGCCGCGCCAAGGCGCGGCGATTCTCGGTACTGGCATAACGAGGACTGACGCCCCCGTACAACTTGTTTCCCCGTCTATACGGGGGATCCTCACGCTCGAGGAGGGCGAGGTACTCCCGGCTTGGGTGTTGCGCGAGGCGTCGGAACGGCAGGCGCAGCTGGCGCAGCGGGTTTCACAGGTGCAGACTCGGGCGCCGCAGCCACAGCAGCGGAGGCCTCAGCAACGGATGCCGGTGCCTGTTCTTTGGCAACAGCCGCTTCTTCACGGGCCCTCTGGGCACGCTCGGCTTCGCGGGAACGGCGCTCTTCGCGCTCGGCCTCACGACGACGGCGCTGATCCGACTTGGCCTCCGACTTCTTGCGAAGCGGCGCGAGAACCATAGACATGTTGCGGCCTTCGGCACGCGGTGCAGCTTCGATCGTGGAGATCTCCGACAGCTCCTCGGCGAGCCCGCGAAGCAAACGCACGCCCTGTTCGGGGCGGGACTGCTCGCGTCCCTTGAAACGAAGATCAAACTTGACCTTGTCGCCGCCATTAAGGAAGCGCTCGGCCTGTCCCTTCTTCGTCTGGTAGTCGTTGCCATCAATCTTCAGGCCGATACGAATCGACTTGATGACCGTGTTGGACTGGTTCCGACGGGCCTCGCGAGCCTTCTGAGCAGACTCGTACTTGAACTTCCCGTAGTCCATGAGCTTCGCGACGGGCGGGTTGGAGTTCGGCGCAACCTCGACAAGATCCAATCCGGACTCCTGGGCAAGGCGGAGGGCATCCTCCACGCGGACGACGCCTACCTGTTCACCACCCGGGCCGACAAGGCGAACCTGATCGACGTGGATGCGCTCATTGACTCGTGGTTCGTTGTTAATGGCTGCTCCTCTAAATTCCTCGACATGCGACACGCACGGAGTACTCCCTGAGGGCAAACGAATCCACTACACCACTCGTGAACACGAGTAGCATTCGGACCGTAGGACCCGGCACCCTTGGGGCACCCAGGTGGGATTTCTCCGCTTGCATCCCGGCATGTGTGCCGGTTGGTCGCATAAGAGACTACCAGAGGTGCACCCCTTCTGGCTATTCGGCGACGACGACGCACCCGACTTACACGTGTGTGTTTCGTCTCGCTGACTACGGTCAAGCCCGCCGCACCGGCAGAATCTCGACGAGATCCAGATGGGACTTCAGGTAAGAGTCGTGGGCCAGTGCCCACGCAATACGCGTGACAGCCTCACGCGCCCCCTCCTGCCCAACGAACTCAGAGATGATTATGGCGATGCGCACGACGCCGTGGGAACCGGCCGAGACTGTCACTTTCTGGGCCGCTTCACATCCAGTGAGCGCGCTGCGCAGTCGCATCAGAATCTGCGGGTCAATCCAAGGAGCGAGCCACGCCTCTCCCGAGGCGATCGCGACCACTGCGGAACGGCCAAAGAAGTCGCCTGCGAGTGAGAACTTCTCAGGCGCCGGGTCCACGGCCAACAACCCGGTGTGCAACAGCGCCTGCGCCGCAGCATTGCGTCCGAGCACGGGCAACGGCCGCGCCTGCGCATCAAACTCAGCAAGAGCAGCCGCCGAGCTAAAAACCGGCATCGCGCGCAGGCCGCCGGGGGCTGGAACCGTTAGCTCACTGGCCTCTTCGAGCGCCTCCTCATTCGGGTTGGGCGAGGGCACGTGCGAAGCCACTGAGCCATCTTCATAACCCGGGTGAGCGTGTGCCTGCACCGGGACGAATACACGTCCCGTGGCAAGCGCAGCAACTAACGCCTCCTGGCGCTCTGCGGCGTCGGTCAACGCAAGCGCGGAAGCCATCTGAGGTTGGACTCCGCCGTCGTCCCCCGCGAACGGATTGGGACGCAAGAGGCGCTCGAAATCAACCACTAGAGCTGTTCCCCCGCAACTTCAATGGCCTCGGCAAGGGTAAACGCGCCTTCGTAGAGAGCCTTACCCACGATCGCCTGATCCACGCCTTCGGCAACCAACTGGCGCAGCTGGCGCAGATCGTCGAGGGAAGAAATACCACCGGACGCCACCACCGGAGCCTTGGCGTAACCAGCAACCTTGCGCAGAAGCTCAACGTTCGGCCCGGCCAGGGTGCCATCCTTTGTCACGTCCGTCAGCACGTAACGCGAGCAACCGTCCGCCTCGAGCCTGTCGAGGACTTCCCACAGGTTGCCGCCGTCCTTTGTCCATCCATGGCCTGCAAGAGTATCACCACGGACGTCGAGGCCCACGGCCACACGGTCCCCAAACTCAGCAATAACCTGCGAAGTCCATTCGGGATTCTCCAGCGCGGCCGTACCGATGTTGACGCGGGCGGCACCGGCATCGAGAGCACGGCGTAGCGAGGCGTCATCTCGGATGCCACCGGTCAGCTCCACTCGGACGTTGACGTCGCGCACAATGCGGGCCAGCAACTCGTGGTTGGAACCGCGTCCGAAGGCAGCATCAAGATCTACGAGGTGAATCCAGGTGGCGCCCTGGTCGGCCCAATTGGCGGCTGCCTCGGCGGGATCGCCGTAGCTCTTCTCGGAGCCGGCTTCGCCCTGGAGTAGACGAACGGCCTGACCGTTGACCACATCGACGGCGGGAAGAAGTTGCAGGGGAAGAGTCATATGGAACTCCTAAACATGTGATGGCGTATGGGTGACCGATAACCCCATACGCCATCATCAGTCACCTATGGGGCACGATATGCATCGGCAGGGGCAGCTACAGCGTACCCAGCCAATTCTTCAGCATCTGAGCGCCAGCATCACCGGACTTCTCCGGGTGGAACTGGGTGGCCTGAAGCGGTCCGTTCTCTACGGCCGCAACAAACCGCGCACCATGCTCAGCAAACGTCACCAGCGGTGGTTTCGGACTCGCGGCCAACACCGCCGCAGGATCCGACTGCACCGCATAGGAATGCACAAAGTAGAAACGCTCGTCCTCAATCCCTTGGAATAATTCCGAACCGGGAGCGACCTCCACCGGCGACCACCCCATGTGTGGAACGATGCGCGCCGGAAGCAGATCCACCGAACCCGGCCACTCAGCGAAACCTTCGTGGATGCCGTGCTCGGTGCTGCGCTCGAACATCACCTGGAGGCCCACGCAGATCCCTAGCACTGCCTGGCCGCCAGCAATACGGCGCTCGATCAGCCGATCAGCGCGAACGGCACGCAACTTCTCCATGACCGCGGCGAAGGCACCCACACCGGGCACAACGAGGCCATCGGCATTCATGACCGCATCAGGATCGGCAGTGAGTTCCACCTGAGCACCCACGTGCTCGACGGCACGCACGACAGAACGCACATTGCCGGAGTCGGCGGCCAAGACGACGATTTTCTTCATACTGGGATTTCCTTACTCAGCGGTGTCACGGGGTGAGCCTTCGTCGCCGTCGTCGAAAAACTCGACTTCGGGTTCAGCACCGCGTCGGCCCCAACGGCTCTTCCGGCCACGCCGCACAACATCGGCGGGCTTCACATCATTCGATTTCACCGAGTCATGATCATCGGGCGAGGCTTGCCCCAAGACGATACGTTCCACAAGCGGGTCCAGTGCATTAAGCAGCAACCCCGCGGGAACTTCTTCGCCCGCTTCGCCACCCATGTAGCGGCGCGCACGAACCAACCCGGAAACACCAGCCTCAAAGCCGGTATCCTCCCCCAGATCTACGTCCATGAGCACCACGCCAAACTTTGACAGGCGCGAAAAGAACGCGGCCACAGCCGGAGCATTGTCCGAAGGATTGTCCTGGCCAAGCTCCTCGAAGTCGGATTCGTCGGGACCGAGGATGTTACGGATGTCCCATTCGTCGTATTGCGGCACCGGAAGCTCACGCACCACAAGCGCGCCAGACTTCGTCGGAACCACATCCACGTCAAGCTTCTGCAGCGCGGCGATACCCGCGACTACCTCCGCCTGATCGAAGGGAGTGAGGATGGCGTAACGCTTGATCTTCTTACCCATGTACTAAAGGCTACCCTTTGTGGACGGGATGCCCGTAACGCGTGGGTCCGGCTCAACCGCCTGGCGTAGCGCACGCGCGAGCGCCTTGAACTGCGCCTCAACGATATGGTGCGGGTCGCGGCCACGAACCACATCCACGTGCAGGCAGATTCCGGCGTGATAGGCGATCGCCTCAAAAGCGTGCCGGGTCATGGAACCAGTGAAGTGTCCACCAATGAGATGGTACTGCTGACCCTCCGGCTCGCCCTCGTGGACGAGGTAGGGGCGTCCCGAAATATCGACGACGGCGCGAGCCAGCGCCTCGTCAAGCGGCACCGTCGCCTCGCCGAAGCGGCGGATTCCGGCTTTGTCCCCCAACGCCTGGCGTAGCGCCTCACCGAAGCAAATGGCGGTGTCCTCAACGGTGTGGTGGACGTCCACCTCGATATCGCCTTCGGCTTCGACGTTCAGGTTGATGAGCGAGTGGCGCGACAGTGCAGTGAGCATGTGGTCGTAGAACGGTACGCCGGTGCTGATATGCGATTCACCAGTGCCGTCGAGATTGATTTCGAGCTTGATGCGGCTCTCAGATGTGGCGCGTTCGATACGTGCGGTGCGGGACATTTACATGACCTCCTTGAGTGCGGTGAGAAAAGCGACGTTTTCGGCCGGGCTGCCCACACTGACGCGCAGCCATCCCTCGGGGCCAACTTCTCGGATAAGGACGCCACGGTCCAACAGCCCCTGCCAGATGGCGTGGCGATCTTCGAAAGTGCCGAACATGACGAAGTTGGCGTCCGAAGGCACCGTGCGCAGGCCGAGCCCTTGCAGGTCGGCGGCCAACTGGTCACGCGATTCACGCAGCTCGGCAACCTGGGCGCGCAGCGGGGCGCGGTGGCTGAGCGCGGCGCGGGCAGCAGCCTGGGTGATGGCGGAGAGGTGGTACGGCAGCCGCACTACGGTGAGCTGATCGACGATTTCCTGGCTCGCGGCGGCATAACCCAACCGCAGGCCAGCGGCGCCGAAGGCCTTGGACATCGTACGAGTAACAATCATATGCGGGTTAGCGTCCACCAGTTCCAGGGCGGAGGGGACGCCGTCGCGGCGGAACTCGGCGTAGGCCTCGTCGATGACGACAAGCGTGGCTTTGCCTTCATCCGGACCCGTCGTACGTGCGGCATCAAGGATCTCAATGATCTGCTCGTGCGGCAAGGCTGTACCGGTGGGATTGTTCGGGCTCGTCAATAGCAGCACCGAAGGGCGCTCGGTGGTCAAAACCCGGCGCACCTCGTCGACGTCGATCTCGAAATTCTCGGTTCGCGTGCCAGCAACCCAACGCGCAAAAACATCGCGAGCGTACTCAGCATACATAGAGTAGGTGGGGGCAAAGGAGACGATGGTACGACCCGGCCCGCCGAAGGCTTGGAGGATGTGCAGCATCACCTCGTTGGACCCATTAGCAGCCCAAATCCGCGAGGCGGGGAACTTCACCCCGGATTCCTCAGCGAGGTAGTCGGCGAGATCCTGGCGCAAATCCATGAAGTCACGGTCCGGGTAACGGTTAAGCTTGCTCGCCGCTTCGGCCACGGCATGGGCAATATCCGCTACCAGCTCCGCACTAGGAGCATAGGGATTTTCATTGACGTTCAGACATACAGGCACGTCAAGCTGCGGAGCACCGTATGGGTGCTCATTCTCAAACTCGGGGCGATAAGGAAGAATGCTCACGAAACTAGGGTACGCGAAGCTCCCCGCGACCACAGTGCTCGTCCAGAGGCTGTGATCACGGGGAGCTCACATTCACAGGTATCCTTTACTCCTTCGGAACGACGGCGACGACGGGAGCACTGCCCAGAACACCTTGGGTCACCGATCCCATGAGCCTGGAGGCGAGAACGCTGCCTCCATGCTTGCCCACGACAACAAGGGATGCCTCATCGCCCGCATCAAGCAGAGCGTCAACCGCATGGACATTGAGGACCTCGAGAGTCGCGTGGACGTCCGGGTACGTCTCCTTGATCTTCTCGAATGCTTCGGCGCTGCGCTGGGCCACGTCCTCCATACGACGAGCGACCATGACACGCATGGCAGTCTCGGGCAGGTATTCGAAGTTGGCCGCAGCATGCTGCTGGGACTGAATGACACGAACAGCCTTGCCGCGAATCCGCGCCTCGGTGAAGGCGAATTCCACGGCCTCGCTGGAACCGACCTCGGGAGAGACACCCACAACAATCGGCCCCTCGGGGTCTCCTGGCTGACCCCGGACAACGATGACGGGACACTTAGCGTAGGTGGCGACCTTCGTGGACACGGATCCAAGGAGCAACCTACGAACGGCACCGAGACCACGAGCGCCAACAAACAAAATCGATGCTTTCTTGGACTCATCGACGAGAGCAACGGCCGGATCTGAGACGATCACCTCACTCGACACGTCAAGACCCGGGAATGCATTGCGGATTCGGTCGACTTCCGCATGAAGAACCTCTTCACAGGCCTGCAAGATGTCAGCGGGCGGTGTCGGATCAAGCCCGGTATATCCGTAGAGAGGCGCGAATCCATAGACGAGTCGAAGAGGCAGGTCGCGCAGTACGGCCTCTTCAGCAGCTTGGGTTACGGCAGCCGCAGCACGAACAGAGCCGTCTGTTCCCGCCACGACTGGAAAGACGTCAGTCATTGTGGCCTCCTCGCGGGCCAACGCGTCTGTGGGTACCAGAACGCCTCCGTTAGCCCTTGGTGATATTCTACTCGCCACTATGATTCACGTCACGAAAACTATTAATCTATCACGCTTATAGCGATGAGATGCGGGCAGTCCAGAAAGCAACTACCTCGCCTGCCACATCTATGGGTCCAGTTGTCACCTCAAAAACCATGTTCAAGCCGCCGTGGAAAAATTGCTCGAAATTGCTTTTTCCGTTGGAATTATTGACTTTTCTCCCGGTTAGGATTCCCTGAAATTAGGCGTTCCTTACTGGAATCTTTCCAAAAAACTACCTAGTTTGGAGGTAACAAGGAGGAAAAATGTCTGCTCAGACACAAGAAATTCAGAGCCGCCTCAACTGGCTCCGCGCCGCAGTATTGGGCGCTAATGACGGCATCGTTTCAACCGCCGGCATCGTGGTGGGAGTCTCCGGTGCAGCTCTGACCGGGCATGCCCTTTTGGCCTCCGGCCTTGCCGGCGTCATCGCTGGCGCCCTATCCATGGCGGCAGGCGAGTATGTCTCGGTATCCACCCAACGTGATACCGAACGCGCGGCGATTGAACAGGAACGCCAGCTACTGGCGGTTGACCCCGCGGGAGAACTCGTGGAGCTGCGCGGGCTCATCGAAGACCGCGGTGTGGATACCAACCTCGCACAGCAGGTTGCTGTCCAGCTCACCGAGCGCGATCCCCTCGCCGCCCACGCCCACTGGGAACTCGGCATAGATCCGGACGAACTCGTCAATCCTTGGCACGCTGCGTTCGCTTCCATGCTTTCGTTCGTCGCCGGCGCCATTATCCCACTCGTTACCATTCTCGCCGCGCCCACAGCGATTGCCGTCCCAGCCACCATGATTGCGGTGACCCTTGCACTCGCCCTCACCGGATCGACGGCGGCACGGCTCGGCAACGCACCTACACTGCCTGCAACCATCAGGAACATCGCCGGGGGTTTGCTGGCGATGGGTATTACATACGGGATTGGTCTGATGGTCGGCAGCTTTGGCGGGGCATAACCACTCCCGCCGCCTACCCAAATAACGGCAATAGGTCACGCAACTCGGTGATGTAGATGGTGGTGGTCGGCACCTCCGGGTGAGCCGTCGTCGTCGTTATATCCCAAATACTTGGCGCATCATCCGGAACTTCCGGAACCAAAAGCGCAGCTGACATCCCAGAGGCGAGCGCGGCCTCACAATCGAGGCGCCGATCCCCTACACCCAGGCACTCGGCCGGATTCATTCCATAGCGTTCGATCATCAGGTGATACATCTGAGGGTCAGGTTTACGAGCATAGCCATCCGGAGCGCAGACCATATCGTCGATATAGGTGGCAAGGTGGCGTTTGCGCAACAGTAGCTCGGCGCTCGCCCGGTCACGATGCGTGACGATGAGATTAAGGCCGCCCGCAACGTGCACAGCCTCAAGCAGCTCCACCGCGCCATCGGCAACCTTGGGCGGCGTGCGTTCCCAGCGGCGGTGCAGGTCGTCGATACTGTTTTCGAGATCCGCGGCCGGGATGTCGTACTTCCTCGATAACACGTCAATGGCGTGCGCGATCGACACACGCGTCAGCCACGAGACCTCAGCGAGCTGGGCGATCCGCCCAAACTTGCGCACGTGGTCAAAAAGGCAGGTATCGACATCCGCGTAGGTGTCGAGGAGCGTGCCACCCATATCCCAAAGAATGTGCTTGTACATGGAACCATTCTTGCGCAGATGCGGGCGGGACGGGATGTCTACACATGCCCGCTCCCTGGCATCAGTCAGCCAGCCGCGCTGCCAGCGCCTCAGCATGCGCTGGGAGATCCTCATTCGTGGCAAGAGCACGCAACGGCTCATACATCTGAGCCATCGCATCCTTCGTGTACTCGATCTCCTGCACCGACTTGATGAAGGCGTGCACATTGAGGCCCGAGGCGAAGCTCGCGGTTCCGCCGGTGGGTAGTACGTGGTTCGATCCCGCCATGTAATCGCCGAGCGGCACCGGGTTGTAAGGGCCCACGAAGATCGCGCCCGCGTTGTAGATACGGCGGGCGTCCG
This sequence comes from Actinomycetaceae bacterium, assembly GCA_039812645.1. Taxonomy (GTDB): domain Bacteria; phylum Actinomycetota; class Actinomycetes; order Actinomycetales; family Actinomycetaceae; genus Ancrocorticia. The sequence continues at coordinate 2,060 of JBDIAV010000088.1, read as the reverse complement.
AGGCGGCGTTTGCCGTTTGGATCTCCAGATGCTCCGCGCCATAGGCGTTAGCCACAGCGATGGCGGCGTCCAGATTATCCACAAGCACCGTGCCGGATTGCGGACCGGTCAGGGCGGTATGGACGCGCTCACGGTGCTTGGTGGCGTCAGCGCGGCGCGCCAAGGCGGCATCCACCGCGTCCGCAAACTCCTCCGAATCGGTGATGAGAACGGAAGCGGCGGCCGGATCGTGTTCGGCCTGCGAGAGAAGATCAGCGGCCACAAACTCGGGGTTCGCGCTCGCGTCTGCTACTACGGCAATCTCGGTGGTTCCAGCTTCTGCATCGATACCGACGACGCCGTGCACCAACCGCTTCGCCGCAGCCACGAAGATGTTGCCGGGGCCGGTGACGACGTCGACCGGCTCACAGAGGATCTCACCATCGGAGGTTCCTGGCTCGCCAGTAGCACCGTGGGCAAACATGCCAACAGCCTGGGCACCGCCCACCGCGTACACCTCGCGGATGCCAAGGAGGTAGCAAGCGGCCAGGATCGTGGGGTGCGGGAGTCCGCCGAACTCGGCCTGCGGCGGCGAGGCGAGCGCGATTTGCTGCACGCCGGCCACCTGGGCGGCAACGGCGTTCATAATGACCGACGACGGATACACGGCGAGCCCGCCCGGCACGTAGAGTCCGACACGCTGCACCGGAATCCAACGCTGACGCACAATGCCGCCGGGCATGATCTCGGTGATGCGCTCCTCGGGGAGCTGTGCAGTGTGCCCGGTGCGGTTGTGCCCGATAGAGATGGTCAGCGCTTCGCGCAGTTCTGGGGCCAGTTCATCGGCTGCACGCTTGAGTTCAGCTTCCGGAACACGCAGGTGCTCTGGGCGCACATGATCGAACTTCTCGGCGAGGTCACGAAGGGCGGCGCCACCCCGGGCGCGCACGTCCTCAATAAGAGGGGCGACAATCTCCATGGCCTTCTCGACGTTAAGTGCAGCGCGAGGAAGGCGGTCGGCGAGCACGGCGCGAGAGGTGTTAACCCCGCGAAGATCGATTCTCTGCAGCATGCGACTCAGTTTAATAGCCCCGCGCTTGGTGCTCTGGGTGGTTTCACGTGCTGGCTGGTTGTGAGTCAGACTATTCGCCCACGCCAGCTACCTTATCCACCGCTCCCCCGAACCGGCGGTCGCGATGGGCATACTCCTCGCATGCCTTCCATAGTTCGCGTCGGTCGAAATCTGGCCATGCCAGGTCCGAGAAGTAGAGCTCCGCGTAGGCTGATTCCCACATGAGGAAGTTACTGGTGCGCTGCTCACCTCCGGTACGAATGAAGAGGTCCACATCACTCATGTCCGGCGAATACAAGTAGCGCTGGATTGTCTTCTCGTTGATGGATCCGGGCTTGAGGCGCCCGGCGGCGACGTCGGCGCCAATCGCGCGCACGGCGTCCGAGATTTCGGCCTTGCCACCGTAGTTAATGCACATGTTGAGGGTGAGTGTGGTGTTGTGCTTTGTCAGTTCCTCAGCGGCGCGAAGCTCGGAGAGCACCGATTTCCACAGCTTCGGTTCGCGGCCCACCCAGCGGACTTTGACGCCCCAGGCATTGAGGTCGTCGCGCTGCTCGCGCAATACCTGGCGCGAGAATCCCATAATGAAGCGCACCTCGGCGGGCGAACGCTTCCAGTTCTCGGTGGAGAAGGCGTAGGCGGAGAGTTCTTTGACCCCCACCTCAATGGCGCCAGCCACCACGTCCATGAGGGTTTCCTCGCCCACCTTGTGCCCCTCGATGCGGGGCAAGCCGCGTGCGTTGGCCCAGCGTCCATTTCCGTCCATAACGACGGCAACATGGCCCGGCACCTTATCAAGACGTGGGGCGCTAACACCAGAGGAGTGGACAGGAGGAGGAATTGGAGACATGGGGAAAGTCTAGCGCTCTATGCCGTGGTGCCCGCGAAAATCTACCTCCATAATCCCGTTATCCGCGTGGCATAGGTACACGAGGTGCAGGATTCCGGAGATGGATTTCAGCCCACCTTGGCGACCCACTTCTGTTACTCGCCGCTGCCCACCAACCGC
>JBDIAV010000087.1:0-14427 GCA_039812645.1 Actinomycetaceae bacterium | reverse complement strand
TCGTCCTCCAAGTTGAGTAAGGCGGCAAGTCCGGCGCGAACCAGTTCCTGATCGTCGGCAACAAGCACGCGGATCGCGCTGCTGTTCGTATTGCCCGGGTTGCTGTTCGTATTGCCCGGGTCTCCACCGGTCCTGCCCATGCCGTCGCCCGTGCCCCTTGCATCGCTACCGCCGTCGCCAACACTTCTATCGGCCCCGGTTCTGCCCGTCATCTCCGCAGCACTCACAGCACAACCTCCAATCGCGTTCCGGGATTCTCACGTCCGGACATAACACGGCTTCCCTCACCAGGCAGCGGCCCAACGTTCAACGTACCGCCAGCATGTTCTACACGCTGACGCAACCCCATCAGTCCATTCCCTTCGGGACCACTCGCCCCGACTCCGTCGTCGTCAATCCGAAGATGTTTCTCGCCAATCTCAACCGAACAACGAGAAGCTGCGGAATGGCGTACTACGTTGGTGATTCCTTCACGCAGGCACCACGCAAAGAGTTCGCGTGTCTGCGCATCCAGCCGATCACTCACCGATTCGAAGGAGCGTCCCTTGGGAAGCTCCGCCATGATTCCCGCGGCGTCGAGCAGGGTGCGGGTCACCTGGAGCTGCTCGGTCAGATCCGGTTGGCGTAGCTCCACCACGGTGGTGCGAACTTCCGAGAGGGCTGTCCGGGCCGTCGCCAGAATATTGTCCAGCTGCACGGCGGCTGCCTGCGGGTCACGCTCTACGAGGCGCCGGGCCAACTGCGCACTCACAGTGATGGCCGTCAGCGAATGCCCCAGCACGTCATGGACCGTGCGCGCCAGCTCCTCGCGCTGCTGAGATAGGGCCAACTGCCGGTCTTTCTCCCGATCCTTCTCATCCTTCTCCACCATAAATCGCACGATGAACAGGATGGCGAGCGTCGAAACGACAGGGATGAGCATGTATAAGGTGACTTCCGTCGGAAAGACGATGAATCCCACGGTGAGAATAACGGTCGCAACACCACAGGCACCGAGAAGCCCCACCCGCCACGGATGCGAAAACAGCCAAAGTGCGAGCAAATAAGAAGCCATCGTGACAGTTCCCGGACCACCTGTGATTCCCACCAGAGCCATCAGCAGCACCAGCACCGCGGTGTAGCCGAGAGTATTTACCCAGCGCGACACACTAAAAACAATTCGAGGGTGAGTCAAGGCATAGATGTAAACAACAATGAACCCCAGCACGCTCATTAGCCCAAGAATCTTGAGCGGCCAAGAGCTGTCATCTGCAAGGATAGACGCCACCGGCCAGGCCAAAAAGATAAGCCAGAACCCGCCATAGAATAGCGTTTCACGCTTGAGTTCCCGCGAATACACGTCAGGTGGGTTATAGCCCCGTTGGAGACCTGATGTCCTTCGCGGTTGTGCCCGAGCCTCCTGAGCTTCCTGAGCTTTCCGACCCTGCTGAGCCCGCCGAGTTTCACGCAACTCTGGGCGTTCCCGCGCTGAGTCTGGCGTCTCCCTCGTCATGCCTGTCTCCCTGTCCCGCGTCATTCCTGGTTGGCGGTGAGGCGAGTCTATATGCCTATATAGGCACATAGCCCGCTCTCACCGCCATATAATTCGGCGAACCGCCCTGCCGAGCCCTACCGCTGCGTCCGGCGGCGACTCGCCAGCACACACACCCCCATGAAGATGAGGGTCCACACCACGATGTTGATGATCACCGGCCCTAAAGACTCGAACTCGGGCACGTAGTCCGGCCCCACGCCCTCAATCGGAATGATGAAGCCTTCGGTCTGTGGCCAGCGGGCCAAGGTTGCCACCCCATAGAGCGGGGTAAACCGCGCGATATCCAACATCACGCCGGAGAGCGGCACAAACAGGTTGCCAAAGAAGGCCAGGATGACAAGGATTCCCGACGCCGCTGAGACCGCCGTCTCCGAGCGGAAAAGAAGCGCGATACCCAAGCCATAGAAAGCGAACGGCAGCGCCACCAGCAGACACAAGCCGCCCACGGCGAACCAGCGTCCAACGCCATCCAACTCCGCCCCAGTCGCCACACCAACAACGAACACTGTGACAATCGGGATCACTGCCATTGCCACACTGGCGAGCATCTTGCCTAGGAGGTAGCCAGCGTCGGTCAAGCTCGTCATCGACAGCTGGCGTCCCCACCCGTAGCTGCGCTCGACAGCCGCGGAACCCGCCATCGCCGTCGTTGCAATGACGGCACCGTACACGGCCATGGACGTCATGATGTAGGCGGCCACGTTACCGTAGCCGGATCGCAGCGAGCCCTCGTTCATACCCACCCCAAACATGAGATACATGGCGGCGGGCAGCACGATGACGAAGAACGTCGATTCGACCATCCGGAGGTTGCGCCATAGTTCCCAGCCGGTGTAGCGGGCAACGATCCGGGGACTCAGCGCCGTGCGCGCCGTCGTCACGGGGGTTGCGGGGTTCGCTGCGGTATGTGCGTGCGGTGAAGTCTCGGCATTCATTGCCGTACTCCTTCCTGCTCAGGTTCCGTGAGCTCGAAGAACACAGATTCCATGGAGGGGCGGCTGATCTCCAGATCGCGCGCCAGGTTGTCGGTAAGCAGGAGCCGCGCGAGCGCGTCGGAATCGGCGGTGGTGAATCGCACCCGTTTTCCGTCGCGGGACCAGTCACGTACGTTCATACGTGCAACGACGACAGCCGGATCTACATCCGTCCGCAGCCACTCGGCTTGGACTATGCGGTCCTGGGTGGCGGTCATGTCGGCGACGGTACCGTCTGCAACCACAAGGCCTTGGCGCATGAGGATAACGCGGTCCGCGTAGTCGTCGGCTTCCTGCAGGTAGTGGGTGGCAAAAACAACGGTGCGGCCGCGCTCGGCCTCAGTGTGCATCGTCTGCCAGAAGTCTCGGCGGGCTGAGGCGTCCATGCCTGCGGTCGGCTCGTCAAGGATGAGGAGCTGGGGGTCGGTGAGGAGGGCGAGCGCGAAGCGCAACCGTTGAACCTGGCCGCCAGAGCATTTTCCCACCTTAGTTTTAGCAAACTCTGTGACGCCAGCACGCTCCATGACGTCAGCAATCGGGAGGTGTTGGCGGTGGCAGGAAGCCACCATGCGGAGGGTTTCGGAGGCTGTGAGATCGTCGAGGAGGCCGCGTGTTTGCAGCACCGCGCCGACAGCACCGCTGGTGGCGGCCCCGCGGGGCATCTGGCCCATCACGGAGATACTTCCGGCGGCAGGCTCTGTGAATCCGAGAACCATATCGAGAAGGGTGGTCTTTCCTGCGCCGTTCGGGCCGAGAAGTGCCACGATCTCCCCAACGGGGACGGTGAGACTGACATTGTCCACCGCCGTCAGGGTACCGAAGCGCTTCGTCACTCCCGTGACCACCAGCGCGTTTCCGTTCTGCTTCATGTTTCAATCCTTGTCGATTGCGCTAGGCGGCGGAACTGTTGGCAGTCACGTTGGAATCATGACAGATGTCATGGGCGGGGTACGGCGGGATGCCGGTGCGGATGGGCCCCAGCGAACCCCGGCAGGCCCCGGCGAGGGCTTGGGGCGGGCGAACCCGCGTGCAAGCGGGCGAAGTTTGGAAGTAGTGGCTACGTGGCGGGGCTTGGTGCCTTATTTGGCACCACCATCGCTGTGGTAGCCACCAATCTCAAAGAATGGAGGTAGAGCCAGCTCTACCGATTCTTGAGAGCCAGCCCCATAGGCGGCGCGTCCGAAATCAGGTGGAATAGTGGACATGAACGAACACACTGATCGCACGCTTGTTGGGCAGGGACTTACCAAGGATTTTGGCAACGTCCGCGCCCTCGCCGGGGTAGACATCACGATCCCTTCGGGCCAGACGATGGCCATCATGGGACCTTCGGGTTCCGGCAAGTCCACTCTGCTGCACTGCCTCTCGGGCATCCTCGCGCCCAGCAGCGGTCAGGTGACGCTCGGTTCTTCGCAGGTCTCGGGCCTCTCCGACGCGGGGCGCTCGAAGCTGCGTCTGCGCGACTTCGGCTTCGTATTCCAGGACGGTCAGCTCATCCCGGAGCTCTCAGCCCGCGAGAACGTGGCCATTCCGCTCATGCTGCGCGGCGAGTCCCGCCGCAGAGCTCTGGCCAGCGCTGACGAATGGCTGAACCGCCTCGGCCTACAGAGTGAGGCGCAGCGCCGCCCCGGTTCTATGTCTGGCGGGCAGGCCCAGCGTGTCGCGATTGCCCGCGCCCTCGCTGGCCAGCCAGCAGTTATCTTCGCCGACGAGCCCACCGGTGCCCTCGATCAGGCCACCGGTCACGAGGTGATGCAGGTTTTGACGACGACGGCGCGCATGACCCAGTCCACTTTCATCGTCGTCACTCACGACCCCCAGGTCGCCGCCTGGTGTGACCGCCTCGTCGAGATCCGCGACGGCCGCATCCACGCTGACTCTATGAAACACCAGGTCGCAACAGCTGCCGCAGCGCCCCAGAGCCCAGCCGTGGCACAGAATTCGCAGGCTTCTCAGGGCTCGCCTATTGGTAGCGCCGGCTTCGGTCAGCCCGCCTATACCACTGCCGCACCATCCCAGGCGCCCGCCTACCCCGCGGCACCGACTACCCCGGCTCAGCCCGGAGCTCCCGTTGCGCCGTCCTATCCGGCCGCGACATCACACCCGCAAACACCCACATACCCGTCAGCGGCAACATATCCGACCCAGGGTCACCAGTTCGGAGGCCAGCGATGAAGGAAGCACTTCAACTCGCCCCAACGCTGACGGCGGCTCGCCTTAAGGCCCGCACCGGCGACGCCTGGCTTGACCTACTTGCCGTCCTCTCCTTTGCACTGTCTGCGCTCATGGCTCTGACAGTCGCGGGAGGTATCTGGATGTTCTCGCAGTGGTTGAACGATCCCTCGCTCATCATGCCCGCACTTATTGAAAAATCAGGACAGGAGGCTGCCGACTTCGCCTCAAGCTTCCTGGAGATGTATTTCTCGATGGCTTTGGCCGCGGGCGCCCTGCTTATTATCCCGATCTTCTCCCTTGGTGCCTCGGCTGCACGGCTTGGTGCCAGAGGGCGTGCACAGCGTCTATCTTCCTTGCGCCTTGTTGGGGTGACCGGCGGCCAGACGGTGGCGATGTCCGTCGTCGAAACTCTCGTGCAGTGGGCAATAGGAACAACTGTGGGCGTCATCGCCTACTACGCCACCGTTCCGCTCTGGCACTACGTCAACTTCCTGGCCCAGCCGATCAACACATCACTTATGCGGCTTCCGATCGGCATGATGCTTGCCGTTTTGGCGCTGCTTCTTGTCATTTCTCTATTGTCGACGGCGATCGGCCTTCAGCGCGTCCGAATCTCGCCTCTCGGGGTGGCCCGGCGCGAAGCGAACCCCGCGCTCAAGCGCTGGCGGCCGCTGGCGTTCCTCATCGCAGTCATCGCGTTCATCGCATGGACCCGCACAGAGTATTCCTTCCAGGAAGCCGACACCTACTCGGTTTTGGCCATCATGTTGCTCGTCATGGTTGGAGCTATCGCGCTTGTTGGACCATGGATCCTACAGATCCTTGCTGCACCCGCAACGCGGACTCGCTCAGTACCGCGGCTGTTGGCCATGCGACGCATTCTTGATGACCCCCGTTCCGCGTGGCGCACCGTCAATGCCATCGCTCTTCTGAGTTTCATCGCAGGATTTCTCGCCCCGGTACCCATGGAAGTAGGGCAATCTGATTTCATCTTTATGGAGGACATCGGAACCGGTGTGCTTATCACGTTAGGCTTCGGATTCAGTGTGGCAGCCCTGTCCACCCTGATGAATCAAGCCTCGACAGTTTTCGATCGTGCACCCCAGACCTACGCTCTGTCACAACTTGGATTCCCGCGCCGAGTCTTCGGTCAGACCCGTTTCATCCAGATCATGGCGCCCCTCTTCCTCGCTACGGTCGCTTCCGCGTGCCTCGGTCTGGGACTGGGACTCCTCGCCTCGGCCATGAACATGTCTGTCTCTGGAATCATCCGGCTTGGAATCATCCTGTTGCTCGGCATCGGCCTCTCGGCCGCGGCCCTCGCGGCTTGTGAGCCCCTGGAGCGCCACGTTCTGGCCACCAAGCGCCGCGAGAATGACTGATCTAGAGCGAGCAAGCGGAGATAAGTCAGCAACCAACAAGCGCGATCTTTATCTACACCAGAAGACCCGATCTGTACCTTATGCACAGATCGGGTCTTCTGAGAGAGGTGAACTTTTGCGAGACCACACCTCGCCTTACCACCCATCCTCTTACCACATCCCACAACAGCAGACGACGCCGTCACCCAGCCCACACTCACAGAATCAGCTCACGCCACAAGAATCCGTGAAATTTCAACAAAAGCGCATTCCACCCTTAGTGAGGTAGGACTGAAGTATTCGCCCAGTACCGCTAGCAGCGCTTAGAGTGGAACCATGATCATTGCAACTCCCGTCACAGCAGACGGACTGGTAGATCCCCGCTGGGGAAAGGCTCACAACGTAGCCCTCGCTGAAATTCTCGACGGCGAACTCATGTCGTGGGATGAGCACGAGGTCAAGTGGGACGTGCTCCACGATGAAGGAACCGAAGGTTCCCATCACGCACGTATCGTCAAGTTCTTGCGTGAGAATCAGGTCGACGCCGTCATTATCAGGGGCTGCGGCGAGTCCATGCTCAATACGATGCAGAAGATGGGTTTGATCATCGCTCTTGACGCCGAAGGCGTGGCTCAGGATATCGCGCTCAACACCTCCCCGAAGATCCAGGAGATCATCGAGATGGAGATGGGTGGCGGCTGCTGCGGCGGGGGCAACGGCGGTGGATGTGGCTGCGGTAGTAGCCTGCCCGAGCCGGAGCCTGTTGCACAGGGTGCGGGCGGTTGCGGTGGTGGCGGCTGCGGCTGCGGCGGCCACTGAGTTCATTCCGCGAAAGATTCAGCCAACGTTAGGGTGGGTCGGTGCCAAACCAAGCGCCAAACCGCGTTCAGCTGACTCGTGTGCCGCGTCGCAATACAAACCGCGAGCCAAGCTGAACCACGACCCACGCCACCTCTGGGCTGATACAGCAAAACAAACCAAACGAGGGGTTCCTGCCACTACGGCAGGAACCCCTCGTTTCGCGTGCAAATTCAATAGCGAGCCTCAATAACAGAGCTCATCGAGATCAGACGTTAGCATCTGACATCAACGTTATAACGTCGAAATCAGCCACTAACGTCCACTGTCGGTGAGCACGCGCAAACAAGCAGCGGCGAGCAACCAGTATCTCAGAGCAGGTGCTTGCGCAGCTCCACCGGATCAATCGGCGAGAGCTTCGCGGGTGGAACATCGAAGATAGTGATGGCGCCACGAACGCCGTCCTGGGCCATCCGCGCAACCGCACGGGCCGATGCTGCCGCGACCGAGCCGGTGAACTCCGGGTTGGAGTCGAGAGCCAGACGGAACGAGACCACCTGGGTGACGCCCTCGCTCGTCTCGCCCTGGCGCACCACGATACCGCCGTGCGGCATGCCAGCATGGTCACGAGCAAGCTCCTCGGCGGAGATGAAGTTGACGGTGGTGTCGTAGTCAGCAAAGTAGTTGGGCATGGAGACGATCTGCTCGCGGATGGCCTCAGCGTCCGCACCCTCTTCCAGCACAACCCAGCACTCGCGGGTGTGCTTTTCGCGGGTGCTGAGCTCAAGGCGCTCACCAGCCTGAATGCGCTCCAGAACCTCTTCTACGGGCTTGGTGTACTGCACGGCATCTACGACGCCGTCGATGCGGCGGAGGGCGTCTGAATGGCCCTGGGAGAGGCCTGGGCCCCAGAAGGTGTACGTTTCACCAGCGGGGAGAACCGATTCGCCGATGAGCCGGTTGAGGGAGAAAAGCCCCGGATCCCATCCAGTCGAGATCATGACGAGGTGATCGTGGTCGCGTGCCACCGAATCGACGATCGCGAAGTGCTCGGGGATGCGAGCATGCGTGTCGAATGTGTCCACCACGTTGAACAGCGTGGCCGCTTCCGGCGTCTGCTCGATGAGGTCCGTAGCCGACCCTCCACAGTTGACGCACACATCGACCTTGCCGACCCACGCGGCCATCTCACTACCGGCCACCGCGCGGCCGGTGACCGTCTTGAGCGTAGAGGGGTCACGGCGAGTGAAGATAGCAACCACTTCCATGTCCTCGCTACGTTCCACAGCCAGTTCAACCGCGCGCCCAAGATTTCCGTATCCGTTAATCGCTACTCGAATCTTCTCTGCCATCGCAATACCCTCTCGTTGTTTATGAGTTGTGTATGAAACGTCCTGGCCGGTGATTCGTGGCCTCGGCGGACCATGCCACGGCATTCTCTGTGCCGCGAACGAATACATCGGGAGAACCCCTAGGACAAACTATCCCCTTGAAGTGTTCACGAGCTAGGCGTTTCACATGAGAGACGCGCAGCTTGGGTGAGAGCCAGCACCGATGCCCTCAGATGCTTCTCCAGTTCGTCCATCTCAATACCGCGCTCAGACATCTTGAAACTCTCGAAGATGAGGGCGTTTGTGTATCCCGCCCACACTCGCGCATTGTCCACTCCAATTGCCGCCCAGCAGTCGCGCATGAAGGCAACAATCCGGGTATGAACATCCTGAATGTCCCCCTCTGTTTGTTTCCTCACCGGCGAGCCTTGTGGTCTGCGTGCTCCGGTGCGCATGATACTCATCAGCCATCCATGCGAGGATTCGCGCGTTTGCCTTAGTGAAGCGACGGCGAAATCCGCCAACTGCTGCGCTGGTTCCGCATCCCGGTCCACTTGCGAGAAAATCAGCTGGATCCATCGCGGGACGTACTGTTCGAGTGCCAGGAACTTCAAATCGTCGACCGAATCAACGTAACGATAGATTGAGTTGCGGGCAATTCCCGCCCGCCTCGCCACCGCACCCGCCGAGAGCCCCTCAGGTCCATTTTCATGCAGAATCTCTTCTGTCGCCGCGATGAGTTTCGCTTTGACCATTGCATGATGTTCCCGCACAGTTGGAGCATCAATCTTGGGCATGGTTCTCCTTTACACTCGTCTTCCTCTATCATCCCCGATGTCATATATCTTTAGGAAGTTCTCGCTCTATCCCAAGATAGGGGTGCGACGACAACCTGGAAAAATTTCAGAGATGACGACGACGCCGCCACACCCCTACTATTCCCCTCCCAGCTCTGGTTTTATGTCTCCGGCGGAAGAATGAGGGCAATCGGTAGGAAACCGTCTCAGGCCCCCGTGGCGGAGAGGAAAAATTTAGTGGGGCCTGGATGTTCACGCTTCATCCTGGCCCCACTCGGTGAGTCAAGTCCGTGACCCTCGGAGACTGTCGACACTCTGGAAAAGGTGTTCAAGCTCTTCCATGACCGGTAACGAATCACCGGTAACACGTACCAACACGTCTATTCAGTTATGCGTACCCTCAAGGTGCTGAAAGCACTAGAGGCTGTAGGTTAGGAAACCACATTCGCAGAAACTCCGGCTGATTCTCCGACTCTTCGATCAAAACAGGAGACGATGATCGAAAAGTTGAAGTAGCTCTTAGGTGACTGCATAGCCTACTTCGCTAGTTCGCCAACACCATGCGAACTTTAGCGACCAGACCCGCGGTCTTCGCCATTGAACTTCCTCCTTTTTCCTACGCCTTAACTATATTCAATTGGCCCACCTCAGTCCCTCCCCCAAAAGTATGGAAATTACCCCCGCCAAAAGTATGGAAAGACAACTCAACCAAAGTTGGACGAACATAAGGAAATCGTTGATTTCGCACCACTTCCACCCCCTCAAAAGCTCAGTTCAAGAGGCCAAAGTCCTAGAATCCAGCAATCACCCCATCGTGATTCGCAACACATGCAGAGCCATTCGGTGCAGCGGATAAAATTTAGCGAGGTCCGGATGTTCACGCTTCACCCAGACCTCGCTATGTGGGTCAAATCCGTGACCCCCGGAGGCAGTCGGTGAACCCACGAAAGGTGTTCAAGCTTTCCCGCGGCCAGTACATAGTTACTAGCCCTGTTACCAACATGCCTATTTAGTTATTAGTTATATATGCTCAGAATGCCCTGTAGCACAGGGGACGTAGGTAAGGGAACCATGAGCACAGGAACTCTGCCTGGCTATCGTCCGTCCCCTGAATCAGCACGGGAGCTGACGGATCAAGGGGCGGAAGTGGTTCATCATTACCTGCTATTGTCGGTCCCACTGCGCTCGCCAGCACCATACCTGCTACAGCTACCAGACCCGCGGTCTTCCCCATTGAACTTCCTCCTGTTTGTTCCTACGCTCTAACTATAGGCAGTTAGCACACCTATGTCTCTCCTCCGAAAGTTGGGAATAGTGTTCCAACAAAAGTAGGAGACTCTAGGTAATTACTTGGTTTTCTAAGGGTTTTAATGTCATGAACAAAAAAGTTGTTCAGGTCTCAAACAGGACCACTAGGACCTTAATCCTACTGACATATGTACCGAAATTTACATTCCATAACATGACTTATGTAATGACAGATATTTAAATTGTCGAGACACGTGCCGCGACATATTGACTAATGGCGTACTAGCCCAAGTTCATATGCCCTGACAACAATCTTGAGACGCGTGTTCACTTCCAGCTTCGTCATGATTGACGAAACGTGACTCTTGACTGTCGATTCACGAACAAAAAGCTTCTCGGCAATCTCTTGGTTAGAGTAGGCCTGGCACAGCAACTCCAGAACTTCATGCTCCCGGGGAGACAACTGCAACTCGGGCATCTCCGTCGGAGCTGGCTGCACCAAGTAGTCCCTCACCAAACGTGATGTTGGTCCGGGCGACACAATGGTTCCACCATCCACTACCTGACGTAGGCCATTGATGAGCTCTTCTGGTGACGTGCTCTTCAGAAGGAACCCTGCGGCACCCGCACGCAAACCCGCAAGCATCACTTCGTCGTCGTCAAAGGTCGTCAAAAGAACAACGCGAGTGTTCGGGGAATGGAAACGGACCTGCTCCGCGGCCGTCACACCATCCATGACGGGCATGCGGATATCGCTCATAAGGATGTCCGGTTTAAGATCGGCGGCAAGTCGAATTGCCTCAAAACCCGTTGCTCCCATACCCACGATCTCAAACTCGGGAGCGTGAGCCAAATACTCCACAAGGTTCTTGCGGACAATTTCGTCGTCATCAACAACAACGATTCGAACGCGATCCTGTCCTGACGTATCGGTTGTCATTTTGTTCCCCTTTAGCGTCGTGCCGGGAGTGAGACCCGGACAATCCATCGCGATTCAGTTGCCGAAACTTCGACCGAGCCACCCAACGACTCAGCTCTTTCACGCATTCCTACTAATCCCAATCCTTCATGGCGTACCGAGTCCTTCAGGGGACTCCCACTCGCCGAAAGTCCATTCACAAAAGCTGCCTCGAGGAAATCATCTTGAACATCAATCATCACCGTCGCGGCAGTCTCTCTCGACGCATGCTTCACCATGTTCGAACAGACCTCCGTCACAATCTTCGTAAAGGCGGCGTTCGTCTCGTCGGAGATCGAAGCCAGATCACCCTCAACAGCAGTCTGGACTTCAACTCCCGCAGCACGAAGCTTATTTGTTTCTTCAAGCAGGATATCCCGTAAAGGCAAAGTCGGAATAGTGAAGCGTTCCGCAGAGGTTAGCGATTCTACATCTGCCACCCTGTCAGATGCACGTAGCACAGACAGCATGGCCCTGAGATCGGCGGTAGCACGTCGCCCAGTTCGCGCGATGAAGTCAAGATCATTACTCAAGTGCGCTTGATACTCTTCCACCATCTGCCACAGACGCAGCTCGTCAGGCGAGTATCGGTCACCTGGCACATCTTCCACGTCCTTCAGAGACTCCTGAGTCCCTTTAACCTCCAGAAGTTTCAGCTTCATCGCCTCGGCGCGCATGACAACCATGGTGGTCGAATAGACGGCGGTATCGTGTAGCTCACGGGCGATCGCGCGGCGCTGTTCCGAAAGTTCCTCCCGCCGACGCTCGTCAAGTTTCTTATTGGCATCGCTCTGTCGCCCTAAAAGTTCACCGACGGTGGCAAACGACAGCATCAGCGCGCCAAACAAAAATATCCCGTTGACCAACTCTTCAGCCGACGAATAAGGAACCATCTGGCTAATCAAGGTTCCCAGATACCAGAGGCCGAAGATCAGTGCTTCCCGCACGTGACGCCGCCACAGCAATAAGAGGACCATAAAGAACACGGATAAAGACGCTGTCTGCAGAGCTTTTTCCGGGGTGAACCACACAAGGATGACAACAACGGCAAGGGCCACTGCCGCCGGGACCACCCATTTACTTGCCGCCATGACACAGAGGCAAGAAATCACCATGAGAGTCACGGCGAACGGGCTAAAGCGTGCATCTCGAATCGTCACAAGAGTAACGACAAGAAGTGATCCTCCCAGACCTACAGCAGAAACTGGGAGGAGGTCGTCGAGATCAACGCGAGATCGACGAGTCCATAACGACCTCGCTTTGTCGCGCACATTCATCACTTTCCTCTTCTCACAGCCCGATATACCTCACAGTTTGGGAATAGTACCTTCTCGCAAAAGTCTTACCATATTTTCCCCGAAGATATGGTAGAGATGTCAGAGGTCTCACGTGAGATACCAAACTTCACACGACATGGCACTCAAAGACCAGGACAACAGACGGCCACTTTCCCGGCAAATCACTCACAACTATTCCTACGGTGCTGAGCTTATCGCGCAATTGAAGCACACAAATGCAGCGTTACATCCAACGAAGACGAGATGCAACCCTACGTCATCGACAAAAGCCATAGTAGACCAACGAAAATTAGCGTTCATATAGGTGCCTAACCACTGACGATGCGGACACCAACCCCTAACAAGTGGTAGAAAACTCAGCACGTTAGGTAATTCGATACCCAAAGTACCTTCTATTTAGGGCGACGACGACGTCGATCCAGTCCATCAAATAGCAGGTAGAAAGGGCAGAAAGACAGGTCAGATAATTCCATGTCAGATGATTCTCCGGGCGGCCGCCCAGCGCGCCAACTCATGACGATTAGAAAGCTGGAGCTTACGGAGTACAGACGAAACATGCGTTTCCACTGTCTTGACCGAAATAAAGAGATCAGATGCCACTTCTTTATAAGAAAGGCCACGCGCGATGAGGCGCATAACCTCCTGTTCACGGGCAGAAAGGCGGTTAAGTTCGTCGTCGTTCTCGGCGATGTCGGCACGTCCAGCACCGAAAGCATCCAGCACAAACCCGGCGAGCCGTGCGGAGAAAGCAGCGTCGCCCTCGGCCACCCGGGTGATGGAGTCGACGAGCTTTTCGCCGGTCACATCCTTCGTCACATACCCACGGGCACCTGCACGCACCACGCCGACGACGTCCTGAGCTGAGTCCGATACGGAAATCGCAAGGATCTTGGTGGCCGGGTAGAGGTCCTGACAACGTGAAACCACCTCGGCTCCCCCGCCTCCACTTCCACCTGGAAGATGGACATCGAGGAGAACCACGTCTGGACGCAATACGTGAGCTGCGGAAACTGCAGAATCAACGTCGTGGGCTTCACCCACAACCTCGACAGCGCGGGAAGGGCTGGGGCCTGTGAAGGCGGACGCTGTGGTGACAGCTGCGGCGGCTGGGGTGGTTGCTGGTGTAGCAGTTGGTGTGTCAGTTGGTGCAGTGGTTGCAGCGCCGACTCGCCGAATCTCGCCAATCATTCCGGCACGGGCCAACGGGTGATCGTCCACCACAAGTACTCGAATCACGCTTCCTCCTTTGTGAGACCTCACCGATAGTCCAAGCCATCACGAGCAATTCTCAGCCCACTCGTACCTCACAACTGCCTGGCAACTGTCTGGCACAACCATCTGAGCGATCTCCACAACCACCGTACCAACGAATCCACAACCAGAATGGGAGGTTGAGGGATGTCAATGCGGTGAGATGCAACGTTTGTACACGACATCCCGGCAAATATTGACGACTGTATGTACAAGCCTTTACTTGACGAAACTTCGTGCCTAGCCCCTTACTCGCGAGGGTGTCACGGCACCGCTGTCAGCGGCATGTTCAGGTGCACCTCGGTGCCGGGATCGCGGCGGCGGAACGTTGCCGCGCCGCCGCGGCGCTCAACCCGCTCGATAATCGAATCGCGTACACCGTGCCTATCCTCAGGGACATCCGCCACGTCAAAGCCCTCGCCGTGGTCACGGACATACACATCCACCTTGCCATCAGAGATCTCCGCATAGAGGGAAACGGGCGGTGCCCCATGGCGCACCGCATTGGCCAAAGCCTCCTTCATCGCAGCGAGTAACATTGGCGAATTCGCATCAAGGTTTCCCTCACCCACCACCACGGATTCCACGTCCACACCGTACAGGTCCTCGACCTCCTCAGCAGTCATTTTGATTGACTCACTGAGTGACACATTTTCTTCCTTGGGATCCGCATAGAGCCACGAGCGCAGTTGCCGCTCTTGT
>JBDIAV010000086.1:0-14434 GCA_039812645.1 Actinomycetaceae bacterium | reverse complement strand
TGGCACACCGCCCGCTCTCACCGCCATCCAGTTCGACGCCTCCCCAAATTAGTACTTTGCACCCTCCAGGGGCTTTGCCGCCGGAGCAACAATCGCGGCAACAACCGCCGTCGCGGTGACGAATAGCAACGCGTGCAGGATACCAACGTGATCGCCGAGGAATCCCAGAAGCGGCGGCCCGGAGAGGAAAGCCCCATAGCCGACGGTAGAAACCACACTGATACGCAGGGCCGCACGCTGTGGGTCATCCGCCGCGGCCGACATTCCCACCGGGAATGCTAGGCTCGCGCCCACACCCCAGATCGCCGCTCCAATAAAGGCCAGTGTCACGTTGCCGAATACAACGAGCAGGCTGCCCACAATCGCGGCACCAAATAGTGCTTGGAGAACAACCACCCGGCCGTAGCGGTCAAGCATTTGCGTGCCGAAAATTCGACCCGCCGTCATGAATGCGAGGAACACAGCAAGCGCTACCACGCCCATCGCGTTAGTGACCCCGTGTCCGTCCACGAAGGCGATCGCCATCCAGTCATTGGCGGTCCCCTCAGCGAATGACCCAGCAAGCACCATGACTCCGATAAGAAGGGTGCGCGGCTCAGTCCAGGCCGAACGCGCGGAGGTGACGGGGCGGACGTCTTCGCCGTTTGACTCGTCGGAAACTCCGCGGCCATCAAGGCGCAGTGAAATCATCGCCGGACACACCACAGCTACGCCACCAAGCAGCAACGCCATCGCCCCCAGATGCAGGTACATCGGCACCCCAAGAGCCACCACCCCGGCACCGACAAGGGCACCCGCCACGGTTCCACCGGAGAACGCTGCGTGGAACCACGACATAATCGACTTCCGGCTCGCCTGCTCGACGACGGCGCCCACCAGGTTCTGGGCTACATCCCATAGCCCAGTGCCCAAGCCGAAAAGTAGCAGGCCCGGCATGACGAGGTAGTGGCTATCTCCCAGGGCCACCGCCGCGAGCGCGAGAATGAAACCGGGGATCACAACAAACGCCGCAGCTCGGATAGCGCGGCGCGCTCCAATAGCGGAGACAATCCTGCCAGCCAGTGGGAGTCCAATGAGAGAACCCGCCGAGATCGCCAGAAGCATGACGCCCTGCTCTCCAGGAGTGAGGTGCAGTGTGTCCTTGATGTCGGGAAGTCGAGACATCCATGAGGCGAAAGCGAATCCGTTCGCCGCAAACAAAATGAAAATGGCATTGCGGGTGCGCGCTATCTCCTCAGCCGAGTAGATTGTACCGTCACCAAAGTTCATTAATCGCATCCCCACTTCTTCTTGTGCATACTCAGCCTTGCCAAGTTTAGGAGAGCGTCGGGCTCAGCGCAGAATCCCTCTCCGTGAATGGACTGGGATCACCGACGTCGAAAATTGGGCGACATCACAAACTCTGGAGAAACTATCTGGAGTTATTCAGGACGTTCGGCCCAGCGGAGGCCATCACGCCCTCACCTGCGGATATATGCAACATATTATTACCGGAAAAACCCGCACTTATTCGACAATCGTTGAGTAGCCTAGCCACAGGACGTGAGAGGGGCGCGTTTTCCACGACGCATGTCGGGTTCCAACCGACATGCGTCGGTTAAGAGATTGTCCCACTAGGTTCGGCCGCTACGAGGCCACGACCTAGTGGTGTCATCGGCATCGCTCCACGTCAGAGACTCTGCGCTTCACCCAAGCGCACTATCACTTTCGAAAGGCATCGATGTCTAAGAACCTCATCGAGGTCCCACCCGACCACGAGACAGCCAAGGGCGCCGGACGCGTCATGACCATGTCCACCATCGCATTCACGCTCATGTTTGCGGTGTGGCTCATGTTCGGCATTCTCGGAATTCCAATCCAGAAGGAACTTGGGCTCTCCGACGTCCAGCTCAGCTGGATCTCCGCCGTGGCCGTCCTCAATGGCTCCATGTGGCGCCTCCCAGCTGGGATTTTGGCCGATCGCATCGGCGGACGCAAGATCACCATCGTCATGCTGTTCGTGGCCGCCATTCCCACGTACCTCGTGTCCATCACCCATAGCTACACCATGGTCTTGATCCTCGCCTTCCTCGTGGGATTCGCGGGCAACCTCTTTAGCGTGGGCGTCTCCTGGAACTCAGCGTGGTTTGGCCAGGACCGTAAGGGCCTCGCGCTTGGCGTATTCGGCGCGGGCAACGTGGGTGCCTCCGTCACCAAACTCATCGGTCCGGTGCTCATCACTGCAACGGCTGGGAGCACCTTCTTCCTCGGTATCCAGGGCGGCTGGCGCCTCATCCCGGTCATTTACGCTGTTCTGCTGGTTATCACCGGTATTGCCACGTGGCTCATCGTGCCGCGCGTTGATCGAGCACCGGGCACCTCACAGCCACTGAGTGCTATGCTGGCGCCGCTTCAGCAGGTCCGCGTGTGGCGTTTCAGCCTCTACTATGTGGCCGTATTCGGCGCCTACGTGGCGCTCTCGGCATGGCTCCCAAAGTACTACGTGGATAACTTCGACATTAGCCTCACCCAGGCAGGCTTGTTGACCGCCACATTCATCTTCCCAGCATCACTGCTGCGCCCCGTGGGCGGATGGTTGAGCGACAAGTTCGGTCCCCGCAAGGTCATGTATCTGACCTTTGGCCTGATGCTGGTGACCTCCGGCATTCTCATGATGCCCAATGGATTCCTCACCATCGTTCATCCTGACGGCTCGCTGACAACTCATCTCGCCTACGAGATGCATCTTGTTCCGTTCGTCATCCTGGTGTTCCTGCTGGGTTGCGCCATGGGCTTCGGCAAGGCCGCCGTCTATAAGCACATCCCGGATTACTTCCCGGATAACGTCGGCTCTGTTGGCGGACTCGTGGGCATGTTCGGAGGGCTCGGCGGATTCTTCCTACCTCCACTCTTTGCCTACACCAAGGCTTTCTCGGGCTTCCCCAGCTCGACCTTCTTCTGCATCTTCATCCTCGTATTTATCTGCGCGGCCTGGATGCACATCACCATTCACCGCATGATGTCACAGGCGAATCCCGAACTTGCCCGCGACATCGATAGGAACTAGTCCATCACACCGACCGTCCGCCGGGACGATCATCATGTAGAGGAGTTAAAGTGAGCGCTGCTCGCGAAGTCAAAGGAGACTGGCTACAGTCTTGGGATCCTGAGGATCCAGCAAAGTGGGACCGGAAACTAGCCAACACCACGCTACTCGTCACCACATTCACCCTCACGTTGTGCTTTGCCGCCTGGTTCCTCCCCAGCGCCATCGTTCCCAAGCTCAACGCTCTAGGGTTTGAATTCACCAAGTCCCAGCTGTACTGGATGGCAGCTATGCCGGGCCTTTCCGGCGGCATTATGCGCCTGATCTGGATGGTTCTTCCACCCATCATGGGTACTCGCAAGATGGTTTCTCTCACCACCCTGCTTCTTATACTTCCAGTTCTCGGCTGGGGCTTCGAAGTGACCAACCCGAACGTGCCATACTGGCGCCTCATGGCGCTGGCCTTCCTTGCTGGCATCGGTGGTGGCGCATTCTCCGGCTTTATGCCCTCCACCTCGTACTTCTTCCCACGACGCATGCAGGGAACGGTCCTCGGTATCCAAGCCGGTATCGGTAACTTCGGCGTATCTCTGGTGCAGCTGCTGTCTCCGTGGCTTGTCACCTTCGGAATGTTTGGCTTCCTTGGCTCGCAGATGATGCAGGTTCCGGGTAAGGAATCGGTGGTTGTCTGGTATCAGAATTCCGCACTGGTCTACATCCCCTTCATTATTGTGGGCGCCATCTGGGCCTATATTGCCCTACGTTCGGTACCGGTCAAGGCGAACATCAAGCAGCAGTTCGACATCTTCAGT
Organism: Actinomycetaceae bacterium; assembly: GCA_039812645.1. Classification (GTDB taxonomy): domain Bacteria; phylum Actinomycetota; class Actinomycetes; order Actinomycetales; family Actinomycetaceae; genus Ancrocorticia. The sequence goes on along the minus strand of JBDIAV010000086.1, from coordinate 10,597 downwards.
AACCAGGACACCTGGTGGATGACGCTGCTTTACATCATGACCTTTGCGACCTTCTCGGGCCTCTCCGCCCAGTTCGGACTTCTCATGAGCAACCTGTACGGCGCAGGTAACCCGGCGATCGTCGAAGGAGCCGGTGCCACCGCCACCCTGCTCATTGATGGATACTCCGTGCCCGACCCCGTCAAGTATGTCTTCCTCGGACCACTCGTCGGCGCGGGTGCACGTGTACTCTTCGCGCCGCTCACCGATCGAATGGGCGGTGCCATCTGGACCCTGGTCTCCGGCGTCGGAATCCTCGGCTCCGTGCTCTACACGGTTCCTTCACTCACTCCTGATGTCACAAACGCTGCGACCTTGAGCGCGGGCTTCAACCAGTTCCTCTGGGGCATGCTCGCAATCTTCCTCTTCTCCGGTATCGGCAACGCCAGCACCTTTAAGCAGATGCCGATGATCTTCGAGCGGCGTCAGGCTGGCGGAGTTATCGGATGGACCGGTGCGATCGCCGCCTTTGGTCCGTTCTTCTTCGGTATTGGACTAACCACCTTCGGCGCAACGACCTTCTATTACATTGGCGCCGCATGGTGCGTTATGTGCATTGGCGTCACCTGGTGGCGTTACGCGCGCCCAGGCGCCCCCAAGAAGAGCTAAGGGCTTCCTCTAAGCTCTACCCCAGGACACTTCGCGACCACATCGTGGCCCCGGATCGGTTTCACTAGAAATCTGTCCGGGGCCACGCCCATGTTGTATACATCGAGAATTCTCTCCGTGCACCCTCTTGGCTTCGGCAGCTCGTGCCCTCTATTCCGACAATCCTTCCCGATAGCCATAGAGATCCGTTTGGGTTTCGTTGATCCAAATTTCCGCCTCAACGCTTGCATCGTCCGGATTCTCAACTCGCAGCGTACGCCCGTAGGTCTCGTCGATGAGCGTGGCCCTGAATCCCGCCGCCTGTAACGGTTCGATGAGAGCGGTGACATCCGGGTGTTCGAAGCTCGGCCCCACGCCACGAGTACCATGATGGACCGCGACAACGCCATCGTCGGCAAAATCCACGTACGTTCCCGAGATGGAACTAACCCGCGCTGTCAATCCGAGACTCGCGATCAGGCGGGCACCTTCTTGCACCTCGGGTGTGTAAAAGAGAGGAGCCACAAGAGTCTCACCTGGGTGGGTCATCTCGCCTTCCACTTCCTCGACAAAGAAGTTGGGGAGCGGTGAGGACGTCACCTCGAGCACTCGACCGTGCCCCATATCAATCTCCCGGATCTGGCCATCCACCACCCCATTGACAGCACCGAAATTCGAAAGATCTGGCACATCAAAGGAAATGGTTTGTGCTCCCGCCTTCGGGTGATCAGGCTCGACAGTGTGAATCGCAAGCCGACCTCCAGCCAAGGCAAAGACCTGCCAACACCCACCATCAACAATCTTGGTGCCACCGAGGGCCAAAGCAAGTTCAGCCCACCGCTCCGGCCTGGTGGTAAAACTCGTCAGACAAACAATCATCACTTCTTCTCCATCGCTTCCCGTAAGACGTGCTCAACGAAAACGGAGAGGGATAATTCCGCATCAATCGCGGCGTGTTTGACCTCTTTGACCAGTTCAGGAGGAAGGTACACATTGAACTGCACCTTGCTCAATTTCTCTACCATGCCGTAATGCTAGCATTCTAGAAACGTGGAATTCAATGATTGAGTCAATCGTTTATCCCTAATGGATATGACACCCGCGCGAACGCGACAGGGCTAACGAATACGCACGCCCGCCGGTTGTACAGATATTTCAACGCGCGTGGTCTCATCCAAATCGTCACCATCGACCTCAAAGATCCGTGGCTCAGATAACTCAACTACGGCTGATGTCAAGCGCCTGTGAGCAGCGCTCTTACTATCCTGTGCACCATCACCACCCGTGAGGAATCGTTTGAGCCCGTTATCCCACACGACATTTTTTAAGGTATCTACCCAACCTGAGATCCCCTCGCTGTTGAGAACAATAAGGTCAAGTTCCCCGTCTCGCGGGTCCGCATCCGGCAAGAGTGTCAGACCCCCTTGCAATGTTCCACAGTTGCCCACGATCAACGTGTGAGCATCATGCCTGACAAGTTCCTCCCCGTGCAGTCCCAAATGAATGTCAATGACCTCGCTAGCAGACAGAGCGCGCCCTAACGACTCGACATACGCCAGCCATCCAGCCTTCTCTTTGAGATCGTCATCGGTCTCTGTGATCATGTGCGCATCGATTCCGAAGCCAGCCATCACCACGAATGCGTGCTTTTCAGTGCCAGACCCAACCGCAACTTCGGCCCACCCCACATCAATTGGACTCGCCGTCCCCCGAAAAATGCGGACGAACGCTTCTACCGGATTACCTAAGGGAATATTAAGGTTGCGGGCTAGCAGATTACCGGTCCCCAATGGGACGATTCCAAGATCCACATCGGCCTCAACTTCAGCAAGATACTCGGCCACCGCACGCACGGTTCCATCTCCACCCGCAGCGACGACGACGTCCACACCCGCCTCCAACGCGTCCTTTGCAGGTCCCCGCCCAGGATCATCTTCTTGAGTTTCGAACCACGACACCTCGGGAGTCACGCCAACCTTGGCAGAGTCAACCGCTTCCTGCCAGGCGCTGTCCAGATCTTCCTTGTCCGCCTTCGAGGGATTCCATACAATTCCGACGTGCGTGGCAGTCATGATTCAGCCTTCCCCTTGCAGTATCTTTTACCGGAAATCTTGCTGGAGATAAGAGTGAAAGTCTAGAGTTGGTCCATTCTCGGCACCCCTCAGTTACTAATTTTCAGGGTAATAAGGGGTGTTCTGATCGTACCCCGGCTGCTGCGGAGGGTATCCCTGTTCGGCGTCGCCATACCCACGCTGCGATGGTGGGACCTGGCCATATCCGGGCTGCGGTGACGAATAATTCTGCGGTCTAAATTCTCCACCCTGAGGGAACCGTTCCGCAGCGAGCTTCTGATTAAGCTGCACGAGGTCAACAATCCCACCGATAATCACCAGTAGTGCAACAAGGGACATGATCCACCAGAGCGAATACATAAGAATTCCCGACGTATTCTGACTCACGCCAAACCACGCGGTGAGCCGCGAAGGTAGGGCAGGCCCGCTGTCACCAAAATCAGTAACTGTCAGTGGGTAAAAAGCAGTCAACAGGTAGAACGGCACCGCCGCCCACGTCTGCCATGATCCGGCGGCCCATCGTCTGTTCTTACGAGCATAAACGGTGACAAGGATCGCGCTAATCACGGCGACCGTTCCGTAGATAGGAGCGCCGAAGAGCAGACCGATGAAAACCATCCACCCGCCACCACCACCGAGAAGAGCGTGGCCAAAGCCGAACCATAGGGTTCCCACAAAGACCATCGGCCAGGCAAGAATAGCGACGGCACGTTGCAAGCCCGTTGCCCGCGCATCGCCGTACCCATTCAAACGGGGAGGCGGAGAAAAACCTGGGTCCGAGTACGGCGAGCCAGAGGAAAATGGGGTGCTCATATCGCGAGCCTATCAAAGAGAGGCTGGTGGCCCCGTCGTCGTCCCCAAAAGTCCTGAGAAATCCTTCTTCTTATATATGCACTGCGAGATCCCAAAGGACACCGCGACGCAAGCACCGGTTATGTCAGTGCCGCAATGATCTTCCGTACAGCATGGTCAACCTCGTCAAAGTCGCGATTCTCCACATCAAGTGCTCCGTGGATTGTGAGACCCTCGATAAGTGCGTCGATGGTTCGCGCAGCCTCAGGTTCGAAGTACAACTCGAGGGCAGTGCGGCTGCGTTCCATCCATGTGGACGTAATTCTGCGGAACGTCTCGTTGCGTGCCGAGAGTGTATAGAGCTCGTGGGTGAGCACGAGATCGCGCTGGTCACCGAAGACGTCGTCGCGAATGATGGCAATAACCGCTTCACAGGCCGACTCAGCATCCGTGGCGCCGCGCATCCGGCGTTCAAAACGTCCAGCAACTTCCTCGGCAAAACGAGTGAACGCTTCCTCCAAGAGGTTGTCCATGTTAACGAAGTGGTACGTCATCGACCCCAGAGGAACATCAGCGGCCGCAGCGATCTTTCGATACGACGCACCGGCAACACCCACCTCGGCGATGACGTCAAGGCAGGTATCGATGATGCGGTCACGCCGCTCTGGGTCGTTGCGCCGCGGACGGCGTTCGGTGGTGGACATGCAGCACACGATACCCGAACATCCAAACAGCGGGCGCGGGTTGCCCCACACCAGCCATCCGTGCCTAGGATGGGCTCACACGGGAGTCCGGTAGGCCGGGCTGAGAGGAAGGTATCCAACCTTCGACCGTCGAACCTGATCTGGGTCATGCCAGCGCAGGGAGGACACTCTAATGACCCGTGCCCCTCAATTGGAAAGGGCACGTTTTCATGTGCTATCACGTATCGTCTTTTGACAGCCGCCACGCTTCACACCGGTGGGCAATGAAAAAGTTCGCAGCGGGCGCCGTCGTCGTTCTTACACTCACAGCTTGCGGCGCTACAAACTCAGAGCCCGGAGCCTCACCAAGCGGCGATTCCCAGTCCGGCGCGATTAGTTTCGCTCTCGACTGGGCACCGAACACCAATCACATCGGTGTGTACGTGGCGCAGGAACTAGGCTATTTCGACGACGCCGGACTGGATGTGGAGATTCTCCCCTATGGCTCCACCGACGTGCTGCAGCTCGTTTCCGCAGGCGAAGCCGACTTCGGCATCGCCGGTCAATCGGCAGTTCAGGTGGCGCGCACGGCAGGGTTGGACGTGGTCTCTGTCCTCAGCGCGACGCAGACGGACGCGGGCCGCCTCGTCACGTTGGAGAGTCGTGAGGACATCACCCGGCCCGCAGATCTCGACGGAAAGACCTTCGGCGGCTTCGGATCCCCGCTGTACTCCGCGATCGCCGAAACGATGATCACCGCCGACGGCGGCACGGGCGAGTTCACCGAAGTCTCGCTCGATACCGGCAGCTACGAGGCGCTTTCTCAAGGCAGCATCGACTTCACGCTCTCAATCGCCACCTGGGAAAACGTCCAGGGCGAGATCGAGAACCGACCCTACCGGGCGTTCCGCTACCAGGACTACGGCGTGCCGGATCAGCACTCTCTCGGCATCGTCTCCAGCGATGCCTTCCTCGCCTCCCATCACGACGACGCCACCGCGTTCGTCCAAGCCGTCGCCCGCGGTTACGAGTTTGCCGCTAAAAATCCGCAGGAAGCCGCCGATCTCCTTATCACGGCAAATCCTGACACTCTGAGCACCGCCACCGAGTTAGTTCATCGCAGCGCCGACCTCATGGCCACAGAGTACTTCGTCAGCGATGGGAGGCCCGTCGGTGCGGCCGATCCCCACATGTGGGAAGAGTTCGGCTCCTTCCTCTTCGACCACGGTTTCCTCGTTGATTCCTCCGGCAAAGTGCTCAGCGAGGAACCCGACTGGTCCGAGTACTTCACGAACGAGTACCTGGGATGAGCTCGCGAATTCGCTTTGATTTTTCACGACGACGCCCGAGTTACGTAAGCCGTACCGTCACCGAGGTGCTGCCTCCCCTGCTCGCCTTCCTCGCGCTGCTCGGGCTGTGGCAGGCGGTCTCCACGCTGGGTCTCGTGCCGTCTCACATGCTCCCGGCGCCCACCCGCATTGCTTCCTCGGGATTCGACGAGAGATCCGTTCTTGTCCGGCACGCGCTCCCTACTCTCACGGCCACGCTGGCGGGTTTCTCTCTGTCCGTATCCTTCGCGTTCGTCACTGCCGCTCTACTGGACTTCTTTGGATGGATTCGACGTGCATTGCTTCCACTACTCATCGTGACCCAGACGCTTCCGCTCATTGCCCTAGCTCCGTTGGTAGTGCTGTGGTTTGGGTTCGGCATATTGCCCAAAATCCTGCTCGTCGCTTTCGTCACCTACTTCCCCATGGTGGTGGGTTTTCTGCGCGGCTTCGACTCAGCCGAGCCGGAAGCGGAACGGCTACTACGTTCGATGGGTGCCGGTAGATGGATGGTGTTTCGGATGGTGCGGCTTCCCTCCGCTATTCCATCCTTCTTCTCCTCACTGCGCATTTCCATTACCTACGCGGTGGTGGGTGCCATCTTTGCCGAGTACGCCGGAGCCACGCGCGGACTTGGCGTGTATATGCAAACAGCTAAGAACGTGTTCCGTACTGATCTGGTGCTGGCCACCGTCGTCGTGAGTACCGTGCTCACCCTCGCGCTCTATGCGAGCGTGACGCTCATTGAACGTGTCGCCGTGCCGTGGCTCCGTATCGAACAGGGAGACGGGGAATGACCACCATGGGGCGCGAGCCAGCACGCAAAACGCTAGATATCCGCGACGTCAGCATGAGTTTCGGCAACAAACGCGTCCTCGATCAGGTGTCGCTATCGATCTATCCCGGGGAGATTGTGGCGCTCGTGGGGCCTAGTGGCAGCGGAAAGTCCACGCTGCTCAATATCCTGACCGGCGCGCTGGGGCCGGATCACGGGGAGATTCTTGTGAACGGTGAACCGATCCCACAACGGAACCGGCCCTTCGCATACATGCCACAGCGGGACGTTCTGCTACCGTGGCGCACCATCCTCGACAACGCGGCCATCGGGCTCGAAGTGGCCGGTGTGCCGCGTGCACGGGCACGCGAGCGAGTTCGTGCTCTCATGGAGCCGTTCGGGTTGTCCGGCACCGAGTCCCTGTACCCGCGTCAACTCTCGGGAGGGATGCGCCAGCGGGTGTCTTTCCTTCGTACTGTTGTCCAGGACCGCCCGATTCTCTTGCTTGACGAGCCCTTTGGTGCTCTCGACGCCATCACTCGTGATGAGCTACAGCGTTGGCTACTTGGGATCTGGGCGGCGAACTCCTGGAGCATCCTCCTTATTACCCATGACATCCGCGAAGCGGTGCGATTGGCGGATCGAGTACTCGTGCTGCCCTCGCTGCCGGGACCACTCGTTGACGGGGTTGACGTGAGCCGAGATATCCCTCGGACCAGCGGTTTCCTTACCGATCCTCGTGTGCCGCCACTGGAAGCGGCGCTTCAATCCCAGCTCGAACTAGCGGCAGGAACGTCGAGGGCGGGAACATAAGCGCCGGGAACAGCGGGGCACAACACACCCGAATCTCCCTCCGGATCCTGCCAACCAACCCCGTAGATGTCACCCGTTCAATCACACAACTCGACTCCACCCAACAACACCCCGCGCCGCATCGCCCGGAGTGTCAACGAAAGGAATCACCATGGCTCAGATCATTCCCGTCCTTGAGGCGGTCCGAAACACCACACCGTTGGTCCATTGCATGACCAACACCGTGGTCCCTGAAGTGACAGCGAACGTTCTGCTCGCCGCTGGCGCCGCCCCCGCGATGATTGATCTTCCTGAGGAAGCAGAAATCTTTGCGGGAATCGCATCGGCGCTGCTCATCAACGTGGGTAATGGCTCGGCCGAGCAGCACGAGGGGATGCGGCGCGCGGCACCGGCCGCGGCAGCAGCAGGGCGTCCCTGGGTGCTCGACCCGGTAGCAGTGGGCGGGCTGCCCGTTCGCACCACCCTTGCTCGGGAACTTCTCGTGTATCGTCCAGCCGCGGTGCGCGCCAACGCGTCAGAGGTTCTTGGGCTCGTGGGTAGTAGCGGCGGCGGCCGCGGCGTCGATTCAACCGACGAGGTAGAGGCCGCTCTTGATGCCGCGCGCTCGCTGGTGGAGACATCCGGTGCGGTTGTAGCAATTTCCGGACCCACGGACGTCGTCGTCTCGCAAGGACGCCTCACAAGGGTGACCGGTGGAGATGCCCTCATGCCGCTCGTTATCGGCACCGGGTGCGCGCTCGGCGCCGTCACCGCGGCTTTCATCGCAGCGGCACGAACGGCCGGGGTGAGCGATCACGACGGCGTCGTCGCTGCTCACGCCTTGTTTGGCGCAGCGGGCCGGGCAGCTGGACGCGAGGCGAGCGCACCCGGGAGCTTCCGTACCGCGTGGATTGACGCGCTCTACTCGTTGACGCCGAGTGACGTCGTCGAGCTGGTAGAAATCGAGGAATCATGACGCAGGCGGCTTCAGGCATCGCAGATGCCGTGGACTGGCGGCTCTACTTCGTCACCGATACAGAGATGAGCGGCGGCCCGGACCGCGTGCCATGGACGGTGGAACAGGCCATTCTTGGCGGAACCGGCGTGGTGCAGATTCGAGATAAGGACCTGTCCAACGAGGAGTTTCTCGCCCTCTCGCGGGCCTGTGTTGAAGCGGCTGAGCGCGCGTTCGACCAGTCAGGACAGCGGGCAGCCCTCATCGTCAATGACAGACTTGACGTGGCCGAAGAACTGGGACTGCATTTCCATCAGGGGCAGTCGGACGGGGACGTTCAAGAAACCCGGCGGCGCCTTGGCAGCGAGCTCCTCATCGGCCTCTCGATCTCGGATATCGAGCAGCTAGAGACCGAACTCGCCAACCAAACGGCAGACGTTCTCGGCCTCTCCCCCATCTGGTCCACACCCACGAAAACAGACACCGATCCGGCGCTTGGTCTCGACGGCGCGGCACAGATTATCCGGATGACTGCCGGCCGCGCTCGCACCGTCGGCATCGGAGGAATCAACGTGGGGAATGCGCGCTCAGTGATCGATATCGGAGTTGATGGATTCTGCGTGGTCTCGGCCATTGCCACGGCGAAGAATCCCCGCGACACCGCCGCCCGGCTGCTGTCTCTGTGGTGATGTCTCTCATTTCCCGCGGCTTGAATTCTGCCATCATCGCCTCCCTGAGAGGTTGCCCCAATAGGCCGTGGTTCATCGGCGTAACCCTTACCTGTACCACCACACGAAAGAAGTCACCATGCAACCCCCAGTTGTTTTAAGCATTGCCGGCTCCGACCCCAGCGGCGGTGCCGGAATTCAGGCCGACCTCAAGACCTTCTCGGCTCTCGGAACCTACGGCACGGCAGCTCTCGCCGGACTCACCGTGCAGAATACGCAGGGCGTCCGCTCCGCCGTCGCCGTTGATCCGGGGCTCGTCCGCAACCAAATCGAGGCCATCATCGACGACCTTCCCGTCGCCGCCACCAAACTTGGCATGCTCTCCAATGCAGCGGTAGCAAGCGCCGTCGCGGACCTCCTGGAGGAACGCCGCGATGAGTTCGGACTCATTGTGCTCGACCCGGTCATGGTGGCCACATCCGGTGATCGCCTACTCACCGCGGATGCCATCGAAACCATTCGTGTCCGACTCACCCGGCTCGCAGACATCGTCACACCGAATCTTCCCGAAGCCGCCGTGCTGCTCGGAAGGGGCGCTGCCATCGCGACAACCGCCGCGGACCTCGAACAGCAGGCCGCCGCTCTCGTCGAGTCCGGTGCCCGCGCTGCTCTCGTCAAAGGCGGGCATCTGAACGACGATGTGCTCACCGACGTCCTGGCCAGCCGCGACGGCGTCGTCCGGTTCACAAGTCCGCGTATCAGAACCCGGAACACCCACGGAACCGGGTGCACACTGAGTTCCGCAATCGCCGCGAGCGCGGCGAAACTAGGTGACACCCGAGAAACTGGAGTTTCGCGGGCCGCCGTCAACAATGCGCGGGACTATCTACATCGTGCGATTGTCTCCGGCGCGGGGTGGCGGCTGAGCCGCCACCCCGAATCTGGCCATGGGCCCGTTAACCACCTAGTGAACCAGTGGCTATGAGGCGGGGCTTGGCGCCTTATTTGGCGCCATCGACGCTGTGATAGCCACAACCAATAAAGAAAAGGGATACATTATGCAGAAATTCAGTGACGAAGCGTGGGCAGCCACCGTGCAGATCCGCGAGCGAATCGACAAGCTCCCACTGCTCATCGAACTCGCGGACGGGACCCTCGACCCGCAGCGATTCGTTGAATATATCGTCCAGGACGATTTCTATCTGCGAGGCTATGCACGAGCACTGGCGATGTTAGGAACTCGGGCACCGAACGAACAAGAGACAGGATTCTGGGTGGCGAGTTCAGGTGGCGCGGTAGCCGCCGAGGTTGGCATGCATGCCTCACTTTTTGCCGACCCTCGGCTTTCTTCGCTGCCGCATTCCTCCGCAGCCTCCCCCACCACTCGCGCCTATGCGAATATGCTACAAACGGCGGCGGCCTATGAACCATACGCGGTTGGAGTTGCCGCGGTTCTTCCCTGTTTCTGGGTGTACGCGGATGTCGGCGAGCGCCTCGCAGCAACGGCCTCCACCATCGCGGACCATCCGTTCGGTCAGTGGGCAGCCGCCTACGGTGACCCGGCGTTCCAGGAGTCGACCCGCAAGGCTATCGCCATCATGGACACCGCCGCGTCCGAGGCCACGAACGAGATCCGCCATGCAATGCTTGATGCCTTCGTTGCCGCCACCTGGTACGAGGAGCAGTTCTGGGCTCGTTCATATGACCTGCAGCGCTGGGATACGTCCGTCGGGTAACAACGAGGCGTGAATTTGTGGCGGTGAGGGCGGCCTGTATGCCTATATAGGCACATAACCCGCCCTCACCGCCACCCACGTAAACAGGCCATAGGAAACGACACCTGATAATAGGTCAGTCGCGGTGGGAAGCGACTGCCAATCGCGCGGTGAGGCAACATTTCAGCTA
>JBDIAV010000085.1:0-14527 GCA_039812645.1 Actinomycetaceae bacterium | reverse complement strand
CTCTACCTTCACCTGCCCACGGGCCCCGTTCTCAAGTCCCTGACCGGCGGCGTCGCTATTAACGCCGTACCGTCCAGCGCCCAGGTGCTGCTTGGTGACGCGCACCCCGCAGCCATCACAGCCAAGATCTCGGCGCTCCCCGCAGGACTACGCGAGGATCTCGACGTCGTCGCCGGACCGGACGGAACTGAGCTGCACGCGCGCGGACGTTCCGGGCACGCCGCCTTCCCCGAAGGCACCCGCAACGCGATTCTCGTTCTCGCCCGGGCACTGGTGGAGGCAGAATTGGTCGGCGGAGCGGACCTGGCCGCGGCACGATTGCTCGCCACCATCCTCGCAACCCCCTACGGCGACGGCTCCGGGGTTGCGTACGAGGACGAGGTCTCCGGCAAACTGACGCAGAACGGCGGCGTAGTGCGCCCCGAGGGCGACGGAATCTCCCTCCACGTCGACATCCGCTATCCCGTCACCGCGTCCTCCCAGGACATCCGCCGAGCATTCCGTGAACTCCTCGCACCGATGGGCGGCAGCCTCGTCAACTACGACGACGCCGCACCGTTCTATATCGACCCGCACGGCCCCGTGGTCCAGCTCCTCCAAGATGTCTTCCGCGGCATCTCCGGCATCGACGCACCCCCGTTCGCCATGGGCGGCGGCACCCACTCGCGCGTGCTCCCAGGCGCCATCACCTTCGGCCCCGGCTTCAGTCACCTCCGAAATTCCGGCGACGACGGCGAGGCACCCCACCCGTCCTTCATCCCTTCCGGTCACGGCTCCCCGCACGGCCCGGACGAGTTCGTGCGAGTGGATGACCTCTTCACCGCCTTCCGCATTTATGCACTCGCGATACGGCGCCTAGACAAGGAGCTCGATCATGAGTGAGCCGATCCTACGCATTGAGGAGCTGCGGGTCCGCTTCACCGGGTCCGCACGGGAAGCCGTGGCAGGTGTTTCGCTGGAGGTGCGCGAGGGCGAGATCGCGGCCGTCGTCGGTGAATCCGGCTCCGGAAAATCTGTCACCGCGCTCTCTATCCTCGGGCTGCTTCCCTCCACGGCCAACGTTTCGGGGTCTGTTCGCTTCCGCGGCGAGGAGGTTGTCGGGGCAGATATCGCGACTCTTCGTGGCATCCGCGGGCGGCTCGTCTCCATGGTGTTTCAGGATCCCATGGCGTCGCTGGATCCGGTGTTCTCGATCGGTTACCAAGTGGGGCAGGCAATCAAGCGGCATCGTCCGGGGCTGTCTCGGCGCGAGCGGCGCGACGCCGTCGTCGACCTGCTGGAGAAGGTGGGGATTCCACGCGCGAGTGAGCGGATTCGCGAGTACCCGCATCAGTTTTCCGGCGGTCAGTTGCAGCGCATCATCATCGCAATTGCGTTGGCATCGGAGCCCGCCCTCATTCTGGCGGACGAGCCAACCACCGCTCTTGACGTGACGGTGCAACAGGAGATTCTCGATCTGCTGCGCCGGATTAATCGGGATCTGGGAACCTCCATTCTCCTTATCACCCACGACATGGGTGTGGTGGCGGATATTGCCGACCGCGTCATTGTCATGCGATCGGGACAGGTGGTGGAGGAAGCCGCCACTGAGACACTCTTCCGCGCCCCCTCCTCCGAGTACACGCGAGCGCTTCTCGACGCGGTACCGACCGGGGAGGGCGGCGCGGGGACGCCGTCGTCGGGTAGGGCACCGGTGATCGAGGTGCGCAACCTGCGCGTCAACTACAAAACCAGGTTCTCCCGCACCCCTGACGTTGTCACGGAGGTCTCCTTCGCGATTCGTGAAGGAGAGACGCTCGGGCTGGTGGGGGAATCCGGGTCTGGTAAGTCGAGTATCGGACGTAGCCTTATTGGCCTCGCTCCCGTGACCGACGGATCCATTCATTTCGAGGGGACGGACCTGGTTGCGGCGACGGCGGCGGAGCAGCGCCGCGCGCGGACGCGGATTGGGGTGGTATTCCAGAATCCCGCGAACTCCCTTAACCCGCGGCTGACAATCGGCGAATCCATCGCCGAGCCGCTGCGGATGGTGCAACGGGCCTCGCGGGTGCAGCGGATGTCCCGAGCGCAGCGGGAGAAAGAAGTGGGGCGGCTGCTTGATGAGGTCGCGTTGCCTTCCGCATGGATCGGCAGGTACCCACATGAGCTGTCGGGCGGAGAGAAGCAGCGTGTCGCCATCGCGCGGGCGCTGGCCCTTTCTCCCCGCCTCCTCATTGCCGACGAACCGACAAGCGCGCTCGACGTCTCCGTGCAAGCCGAAGTGCTCGACCTGTTGCGCCGCCTGCAAGCCGAAAACCACTTCGCCTGCCTCTTCATCAGCCACGACCTCTTCGTGGTGCAGAGCCTGTGCCAGAACGTGGTGGTGCTGCGTGGCGGACACACCGTGGAGCAGGGCGAGAGTTTGCGCGTGTTGCGTGAACCACAGGAGGACTATACGCAGCGGCTGGTGCTCAGCGCACCCGTGGCAGATCCGGTGCGGCAGGCTGAGCGGCGGGAACAGGTATCGCGACAAAAGGCGCAGCGGGAGCGAGGTGGACAGCGGGCTGAGCAGCGGGAGCGAGGTGAGCAGCGAGGCCTAGCTGCTGCGCTGACACAACGTTGAACTTTATGGCTATGAGAGCGGGCTACGTGCCTATATAGGCGGAGGGAACGCTCTCATAGCCATTCAGTGCCACGTTCGTCGTCCTCACCAACTCCCACGCCCTTTCTGTTGCCAAAGACTTTCTACTCCCACGCCCTTTCTGTTGCCAAAGACTTTCTACTCCCACGCCCCTTCTACTCCCACTCCCCTTCTACTCCCAAAGAATTGAGGAAAATGGAAAGAATTGAGCATTTTGAGGCGTTCTCGGGCTCAATTCTTTCCATTTTCCTCAATCCTTTGATAATGCTCCCCGTCTTTGACGATTCACCGCGATGAAGGGGTCCTCCGCTACCTCACAACATCCATTTAAGAAACAAAGGAGAGATCATGGTCATCACTCACAACCTCAACGAGAACACGCAGAGGAATGACACCACACAACCTGGGATGCGGCGAGGTGAAGTGTCGCGGCAGGGTGAGACGTTGCAGCTCGATGAAGTGTCGCGATCCGATGAAGAACTACTTCTAGGTGAGGTGCTCCAACTCAGTGACGCCGCCGAAAAGCTACTGAATGCGCGCCCCGATGTGGTCCGCCATCTCACCGAAAGCTATCGGGCACTCTATATTGAGGATCAGTCGCTGTCCCAGCCGGTGCGGCACGCGTTGGCGACTATCGCGGCGAGGCGGCAGGGAAACGAGGTGCTCGTGCAGCACCATAGCGCACTTGCCGATCCGGAACTCATCGGCGAAGAACTACCGCGAGACCTCAAGTTGGAGGCGATCATTGAACACGTCGACCTCATCACGGTCTCACCCGGCCTGGTAGCGCGAGAGGATCAGTACACGTTGCAGCTCGCCGGGGTGACACCCGAAGAGATCGTGCTTGTCAGCCAGATCGTGGCTTACACCAGCACCCTCGTCCGGGTGATTGACGGTTACACCTTGCTCACGGGTAGAACACCGAAGGGATCCGCGCCGCTGGCACGCCCTACGGTGGCGGTGGGGCGGCCCATAGTGCCGGCTGAACGTACCGCACGCGGAAGCCACATCCCCACCGAGTTCACCACGGATGTACTCGATTGGGAGCCCTGGGTTACCCCACCTTCAGTTGACGAACTAACCGATGTACAGCGCGACTCCTTCGCTTCAAAGGCGGCCGCCAACTCCGAATATTTCCGGCTGCTCTCGCTGGTACCCAACGTGCTAACGGCCCGCAGCGCCTTGGATAATGCCATATTCCTCGGCGAGAACGGCCTGCCCCGCGGCGAGCGGGAGCTCGCCGCGGCCGTCACCAGCAAGGTCAACGGCTGCATCTACTGTGCCTCCGTTCACGCCCGCAAAGCAGCGTTCCAGACAAAGCGGCCTGAGGATGTGGAGCATCTCCTCGCCGTCTCCCTCACCCGCGACGAAAACTGGTTGCCGAGCGGCGTAGAGAAACTGGCCGAAGGGCAGGACGAGCGGTGGAACGCCCTCATCCTCTTGACCGCCCGGCTTTCCCAGCTCGTCCCTCGAGCTACGGCGGCGGATGTCGAGCGGCTCGCTGCTGTCGGCCTCACCAGAGAACAGATCGGCGATGCGGTCCTTGCTGTCGCCTTCTTCTCCTGGGCCAACCGCTTGATGCTCAGCCTCGGCGAGCCCGCCATACCGGGCACCGGATTGCAAGCAGGGTAACGCCGCCGCGCTTGAATCAGATCGTGACAGAGCGATGTCCTTGCATATCGTTGTCGTATATGGACCGCACAGCAAATATCTGCCATCCGGGCAGAACACGACAACGAAATGCAAACGCATACCCACAATCACCGGTTTACCCAACCTGTTTCCGGCGAACCGTCACCCTGTGCAACGCGAAAATATGACACGCGAACCCAAGATTCGGAAAGAAAGCATGACTGAACAACAACACTTCGACGTAGTGGTAGTAGGAGGCGGACCACGCGCAGTTTCGCTGGTCCAGCGCTTGACAGCGCGACTCGCTGAGCAGGCGCCACATTCGGGAACCAGGGGCGGGAGGCCAGAAAAGCCGCTGGTTCGCGTCGCCGTCGTCGATGTTGTCGAAGTGGGGCCCGGATCCACCTGGCGCACCGACCAAACCGGGCAATTCCTCAACAACACGCCCATCTCCGAAACCACCCTCTACCCCGACGAGTCCACCCCGATCGACGGCCCGCTCGGCGGCGGCCCTACCCTCGTCGACTGGGTCCGTGAGGTGGCCGAACGCGGCTCGCACGAGCTGCCATGGGTGGTCGAAGAGGCGCGCGGACTGACCCCTCACTCCTTCTCGTCGCGACGCCTGCAGGGCGTCTACTACGCTGAACAGCTGGCGCGCACCGAGGAAGCCGGTTACGTTTCGGTGGAACGGGTAATCGGGGTCGCGGAGGAGATCGAGTACGAAGTCCCTGGTCAGGACGACGACGGCGCGGGCCCAGTACTTGGTCACCTCACCGAAGATGCTGCTAGTCACGAGACTGGGGTTGACAGTGGCGACCGCACCGTACGTTTAGCCGACGGGCGACGGCTCCGCGGGCGAACCGTGGTGCTCGCCCAGGGAATGGTGCAGTCCAAGCCGGGGAAGTCGGTGCGGGCCTTCATCGAGGGGGCTAAGCAGCTCGGTCTGCGCTACGTCGAACCGGGAATGCCTGCCGAGAGGCCATGGCACAAGGTTCCCGCGGGTGAAGACTGCATTGTGCGCGGCCTCGGGGCCAATTTCTTCGATATCGTCGCCGAACTCTCCGCCGGACGAGGAGGGCAGTTCGAGCCGGTACCGGGTGATGCGCTCGGAAGGTTTCACTACTTGCCAAGTGGCCGGGAGCCGCGGCTCTGGGCTGTCTCACGCCGCGGAGTTCCCTACCGTGCCAAGGGTCTGGCGGGACCGGAGGGGAAACCACGCTACGGGCAGCCGGTGTTCGCCACGCCGGAGTGGTTCGATACGTTGGAGCAGACCGACAAGCCGTTATATTTCGGACGGGATGTATGGCCCTCCATCGCGGCCGAGTTTGGTTACGCTTTCGCAGCGGCACTGGCCGCGCGCGATCCGGAGGCCGTCCCAGCCGGGCTTAATGCCCTGAGGGATGATTTGCGCACGGTTATCACGGATTCGGGTGCGGGCGTGCACTCTCGTTCGAGTGCCAGCACAGGTTCTAGTACGGATTTCAACTCGGATACAGGCAACCAGAGTGATGGCGCTGCCAACCGCACCAAGAATGACGCAGCCGCCATGAATGCCCGGATTGACGCGGTGCTGGCACGCCACATCGATCGCCCCGAGGGGCACCCGGACGCTTTTCGCATCGACCTGCTGCAGCACCCAACTCGGGGCCAGCAGGTAAGCAAAGAGGCATGGGAGAAGTACATTGCCGATCTCATTGAGGAGGAACTCGACGCCATCGCCCATCCTCTGGAAAGCCCACGGCAAGCAGTCAACCTCGCCATGGCGGCGGTTCGTGGGCGCGTCGCCCAGCTCGTGGCACAGGGACTGATCGAGGGCCGGTCTACCGTCTCCGAGGTTCAGGCATGGTTTGAGGCACATAGCCTCGCACTCGCGAGCGGTCCTCCCGGAGGCCGCGTGCGTCAAGCAATCGCGCTCGTCGAGGCAGGTTTCCTGCATTTTGTTGGTCCGCTTTCCGCCGTGGAGATTGACGAATCCCAGCGGTGCTTCACGGCGTCGTCGCCGCTGACCGGCATCAGAGTGCAGGCGCAGACCTTCGTAGAAGCGCGGATGTCCAAAGGCAAGGTCACCCACACGGATGACCCCCTTATCCGTTCCCTCCTGGAAAAGGGTCGGGCGCGCATTCACCGGCTTCCGGTGAATGGTTCGCTGGCGGACAGCTCATCGGCAGATAGTTCGCTGGCGATGAGCTCACCAACAAACAATTCGCTGGTGGGCAGCTCGCTAGCGGATTCAGAGATCTCACCAACAACAGGAGAGACTCACACCAATGACACCATCGCCACCCAAAGCATCGAGGCAGTTCGGCCCGATAGTCCCGAGACTCCCCTGGCCCTCGTGGCAGCCAACGGCATCGCCGACCCGCGCGTTCTGGTTCTCGGCATCCCTGCCTCCAGCACCCAGCCGGGCAGCGCAATTGGAGCCGCACCGGGTATTCCTTCGCCGCTTCTCACCGGGGCGGACATCGCCGCACGCAGTATCCTCGCGGATCTCGCTATTTCATCAGGAGAACCGAGCCAGGAGTAGACCGGACAAGCGAGAGAGCTAAGTTGGGGCTGTATCAAGAGGTCAAAGGACCTTCTGATGCAGCCCCGTTTCTCACCTCTTCAGAAGAACGCCTGTTGTATTCCTACTGGTAGATAATGTGTCCGGTTCGGGTCCGCTGCCAGAATCTCACTTTTGCAGCCTCCGCAATAACCAATTTTGAGCTTCGTCATCAGACCGCCTGTACGTGATGCACAGGCCGACTCTGATGACAAAGCTCAATTCTGGAGTCTTCGAAATACAGACTCTCGTAACTTACAAGGAAAAATATGCCCACAAACTCGGTATGTATACAGATTTTAAATACTGGGCGTGATTGTGGCGGCACGGCTGCGGTAGGACAATCATGGCGGCATGGCTGCGGCGGGACGGCTGGGCCAACCCGCGACGAGGCGATCCAGTTGGTGTGACGGCTCCACAGCTCGACGCATCGGCCCTACGACACCCAGCAAAGTCAGATGGCCCGCATCCCTGCCATCACTGCAGGTTATGCGGGCCATCCATGGGTGGCGCCAGACAGTCTCACGCAAACTGCCGGGCTAGCGTTGGCGTTCACGCGCGCCAACACGATTAGTTATTAGAACTTCACTCACCTTGGAAATCAGACGGTAGCGAAGCTCAGACACTGGTTTACTCGTCGTCCTTTTTCAGCGCTTCTTTGACTCGGTCAGCTACAGCTCCAGCTCCCGCTTTGACATCCTCGGCGAAATCCTTAGCCTTCTCCGTGGCGTCGTGAGCAGCGTCCTTCACCTTGCCTTCGAGGTTCTGAAGCTTGCCTTCGGCCTCCAAGTTCTTATCATCAGTCAGCTTTCCAGCTGTTTCCTTGATCTTTCCGCTTGCCTTGTCAAAGATGCCTTCATCAGCCATGATTGGACTCCTTCAGTCGACGAGATGATGTGGATGTATCACCATCTATCCTTTGACGCTAGTGCCCTTAGCCCTAAACAACAAGTCCTAAACGCCATTTCGCCCAGACTTCTTTCAGGTAACTAACTGGATAGTTCACGGAAAAATTCTGACGCTTCTTTGAAGATACCCACGGGAAACCCCAATGATCAAGAGAAATATTCGAGCAGTTTACCTAAAAATTATCTCTCGTTGACTAAATCAACCCGTACCCCCACCGGCACCCATGTTTCGACGACGGCCGTTATAACAAAAGCCACCGCCACAGATGCCGGTAGATGATCGGGATAAGCGGAGCACCTCTCATTGCCTACCAGTTGGCTACCCGTTGCCTACCAGTTGGCTAAGGTAACGGATGCCCCGCTGGCAGCATGTACATCATAGGCGCGGACTCCTCGTTGGCTAGGGTAACGGATGCCCCCACTTGAGAGTTACGGAAGCCGGTGCCTTTCTCGACGGTTACGGCAACCGGTGCACCCACTCGGGACGGGCGAACTTCTCCTCGCAGCGCTGAGCTGCCTTCGCTAGATCGGCACCGGTAATCTCACCCGGCGTCGCGTTGTACTTCTTCTGGAAGTGGTTGAGGAACACATCGATGATGTCCTCTCGCTCCATGCCGGTCTGCGAACGCATGGGATCGACACGCTTGACCGCGCTGCGCGTACCCTTATCGCGGATCTTCTCCCGACCGATGCGTAGCACATCCATCATCTTGTTGGCGTCAATATCGTAGGACATCGTCACGTGGTGCACCATGTAGCCGGTGGCCCAGCGCTTCTGCGCGGCGCCACCGATTTTACCCACCTCGGAGGCAATATCGTTCAGCGGCACATAGCGGGCCTTGACGCCTACCTTCTCCAGAGCCTCCATGACCCATTGGTCGAGGAAAGAATACGACTGCTCAAAACTCAAGCCATCCACGAGCGACGTGGGGATGACTAGTGAATACGTCACGCAGTTACCCGGTTCCATGAACATCGCACCACCGCCGGTGACGCGACGGGACACAGTAATACCGTGCCTCTCCACGCCTTCCTGATTGATCTCGTTCTCATACGACTGGAACGATCCGATAACCACCTGCGGGGCGTTCCATTCCCAGATACGCATGAAGGGCTTACGGCGCCCAGCGGCCACGTCTTCGGGTAGCGTCTCGTCCATCGCCACGTTGATCATCGGGTGTACAACGGGTCCGTGAATCACCTCAAAATCGATATCATCCCAGCTCGTGGCTAGCCCCAGCGCCCGGCGCACGGCAATGCCCACACCCTCGGACGTAATCCCGAAAAGAACATCACTCGGTTCAATCGCGGCATCGATGCGCTTCGCCAGTTCCGCCGCACTCGCTTCTGCCGAAGCACCCTCGAGCGCGCCGACCATACGATCCAACGCCTCATCCGGCTCCAAGAAAAAGTCTCCCGACAGCCGCACGTTAGTTAACCTGCCATCGGTCACTTCCAGATCAACAACGATCAGCTTGCCACCGGGAACCTTGTACTCACCATGCATGATGTCCATTGTCCCCCGGAACGAAGCCGCGCGCGATGTGGCGTCGTTGACTGTTTCTCGGATTCTTCGTCGGCGCATGGCGTGGGTCGCCGCCGTCACTGGCGCGAATAGAGACGCAAAGCAAGGCCACGTACCGTCGCGATTCATGCGCCCAGTAAAGGCGTGTCACTTTCCGAGACTCCACGTACATGCCTTACTCACGCCCTACCTGCGCGCCCACTCGTGATTATGACTCTCGCGGACTTTCCGGCACCGTCGCCAGCGCTACAGCTGCCGAAACCAACAGGAGGCCACCAACTTCTGCCCAGTTAGGAACCTGCGCCAGCATGATGAGCCCAACCAGCAGACTAGTCACCGGCAGCAGCGAGTTAAGCAGTGCCACCGTAGCCGCGGGCAACGCCTTCATGACTACTTGATCGATGGCATAGGGCAGCGCAGAGGACATCGCTCCCACACAAACAAGGAAGAGGAGAAGCTTCCAATCGGCAAAGATCGGTCCAATACCTGGGGCACCGACCGGCAAGTACACGAGTGCGGCAACGGCCATCGCCCAAGCGAGGGAATCTAGCCCATGACCATCGACGGCGATTTTGCGCCCCAACCACAGGTAGAACGCCCAGAAAAGACCCGCGAGGAAGGCGAATCCCACACCTACGGCCACTCGTGGATCACTCATGTCCACTCCCGCCCACGAAATGAGGAACACCCCGGCGGCGGCCAGAAAAATACCCAATCGCACCTTCCATCCTCGCCCAGTCAGCGCGGCAAGGATGACCGGACCAAGGTACTCGAGAGCAACCGCCGTCCCCAGAGCAATCCGGTCAATCGCAAAATAGAAACACAGGTTCATGGCACCAAGAACAACGCCAAAGATTGCGGCCTTACCGAGCATTCGCCAGTCGAAGGCACCCTCAGAGGTGCGCGGCACAGAGCGCCGCCACAGCAGCATGATAATTCCGCCCGCCAGCACACGGCCCCACGCAACCGAAATAGCCGACGCCACCGCAAACAGGCTCACGGCCAGCGACGCACCCACATACATCGACACACCCGAAGCAAGCATAAGAAACGGAGCGAACCGAGCCGCCCGTCCTGGCCCAGTCCCACCACTACCATCACGCCAATCCCCACCTGCAGGAACAGATGACTGCAACCCCATACTTAAAGACCACCTACCGCATGGAAAAGGAAGGCGATGAGGAGGGTAACCCCGAGGCTCAACGCCGTCGACATAATGTTGGCATCACGCGCAAGTTCCACGCCGACGTCGTACCGATGCGCGTACGTAAACACGTTGTTGGCGGTGGGGAATCCACCGGCAATTGTGACCGCCATGAGCGGTGCTCCCGTCAGTCCAAGGGCCGCACCGAGCCCGAGGGCAAGAATCGGCCCAAAGATGCAGCGCAGGAATACCGCGAAGAATAGCGGCGCCGATTCTCTCCCAAGACGTGGCACATGCGCACCTCGCCATGAAATACCCATAGCGATGAGAATCATCGGAACCGCAGCCGAAGCGAGAATATCAACGGGCGCGGCCACGAACGCGGGGACGGAAACACCCGTCAACGCAACAACCAGCCCGAGCAGCACACCCACCACCGGCGGCGCCGTGAAGGGCGCCACGATCGTACGCCATACGCTGCGCCCCTGCTTGCCCGTTTGGCGGTCAAGAATCGCAAACGATATTGGCACCATGACACACAACTGGAAGATGATAATGGGCGCCGCAGCGGTGGCGTCGCCGGCAATTGCCGCGAGGAAGGCAACACCAAGATTTCCAGCGTTGGTGTACGAGGCGCAGAGCGCACCGATCGTCACCTCACCGCCACGCATGTTGAATACCCATCGAGCGACGACGGCGTACACCACTACGATAATCACCGCGTTGAGTACGTTTGCCAGGGCGCCCGCGGAAAACACCTCGCCGGGGTCGGAGTACGCCACGGTATTGAACAGCATGGACGGCATAGCTCCGGCAAAGACGATGCGAGTGAGCGCCTTGTCCGCCCCGGGGCGAGTCACGCTAAATCGTGCCAAAAGGTAGCCCACCGTCATGATGACGATGAGCGACCAGAAGGAAATAAGAACGTTAGCCACGCTGCACCTGTCCTCTCAGGTGAACTCGCTCTATAAGGCGAATTTGCGGCGTAGCTCTAGAACGGCGACTACTCTTCCGGAGCATCAGGCTCGAAGGTCAGACAAACCGAGTTCATGCAGTAACGCTGACCGGTTGGCATATGAGGAGCGTCCGGAAAAACGTGGCCGAGATGCGAATTGCACGCTGCACAACGGACCTCGGTGCGCGGATAGCCAAGCTTGTAATCGACATCGGTGGTCACCGCGTCCGTATCCGCCGGGTCATAGAAACTTGGCCACCCACAGCCCGCGTCGAACTTGGTGCTGGATCGGAAGAGTTCGGCGCCGCACGCGCGGCAGCGATAAATCCCTTCCCTATTCTCGTTCAGCAGTTCGCCGGTGAAAGGACGCTCTGTGCCAGCCTCGCGCAGCACATGGAACTCCATGGGAGTTAGGACAGCACGCCATTCATCGTCTGTTTGGGGAAGCATTGGTTTCTCACTCACCCCTTAATCGTGGACCCTGAGCGGCAACAAAGTCTATGTTGGCCAGATTTCAGCTTCGTCAGGAGCACAGGCCGAACCTCCTGCACAGGCCGAGCACCCTGACGAAGCTACTTTTCCAAAACTGCGCGCGGAGGAACCAATTTGCCCCGCATGGGACCGGTTAACGAGTTGGAAAGCTCAACCTGTGGCGCAGAATGCTCTACGGGCTACTCAGATAGCCCTTCCTTATCTCTCACCGGTGGCAGCTTTCCCGTTTCGGCTGCCTTGCGCTTCTCGAGGGCGGCGTTGCGCTCTCGGAAAGCCTCTTCGCCCGGTCCGGAGAACTCCTGCCGACGCTTCTCCGCTTGCAACGACCCCGTAAAAATCGAGGATTCGTGGCCAGCAGCCCGTCCAGTAGGAGCACCGGCGACGACGGGGTCCGCCACCTCTCGGTCCAGCATCGGCACCCGATCGGGAACCAGGTCGGTGAGCTCTGCCAGGTCAATAACCTGCGTCTTTGTTACGTCCGCAACGGTAGGCCAGGAAGATTCCTCGAAATCGTCAGTCACGTCTTCTTCGGCGCTTCCCGCCGCCCGGTCATCCATCTTCTTTCCATCAACCTCGTCGCCTCCCCGATTTTCGGATTGCTCCTCCCGCTCCTGTTCCTTAGCGGCCTTCGCCACCTCGGAGACCGAGGTATGGGCCCCCGCAACCAGCAATTTCTTGCCATCAGCATCAGCCACGAGGGCTTCGCCGTCGTCAGGTTCGTTAGCGGCGATATGGGTGTGTGGGGCCGCGTCCGGGGCATGCGTCTGGATCCACTTGACCAGTTCTTCGCGGACGTAATACTTGAGGTCGGTGAGTTCTGCGGAGGTGCGGCCGGAAAGCAATGCGCCGATCTTGATTTTGCCACCGGTGGCGTCGAGGACTTGGAGGATGCCGGTATCGCCGTCCCACATGTCGGTGCGCGCGAGGATCCTGCCTAGCTCGGCCCTCATCTCCGTGATAGGCGTGTCCCAATCAAGCTCAAACTCCACACGTCCCAGCAGGTCAGGGGCACGTCGGGTCCAGTTTTCAAATGTCTTACTTGTCATTTCCTTGGACGGAACGATGAGTCGGCGGCCATCCCACACCTTAAGCACCACGTATGTCAGCGTGATTTCCTCGACGGTGGTGAACTCATCCTGCCAGATGACGATGTCGCCCATACGTAGCGAATCCGAGAAGGCGAGTTGGAGGCCTGCGAAGACATTTCCGAGCGTTGCCTGGGCAGCGATACCGACGACGACGGACAGCAGGCCCGCCGACGTAAACAGTGCACCTCCGAGCGCCTTGCCCCACTCGAAGGTCATGAGCACCAGGCCAACACCCACAATCCAAATCGCGGCCGAGATGATGCGGTGGAGAATCTCCAACTGTGTCTGAGTGCGACGATATCGCGACTCACCCGTCTCCTTGATGCGGTTAAGGATCGAGCGTTCGATTCCGTTCACCACTGAGACGATGAGCCAGGTCACCGCCAAAATAAGGGCGACAAGAAAGGCATGTTCAGCCAAGGTGCGTGTTTGCAGGCGCTCATCCGTGGCGGGATCGCTCCACACAATCATCATGCCAAGCCAGCCGCCAGCTAACGCCAAAGAAAGCCGCAACGGCATCCGCATCGGCTTCATAATCTCCAGCACGAAGGGTTTGTTGCGCATGACAAAGCGCGCCAGAGTCTGCACGGCCAGTGCCACTACAAGACCGACGATGACACCAGCGCCGATACCCAAGAAAATCGACACAACATTAACCGTGGCATCGACAACCGCTTCGGTAGTGACGCCGTCGCCGGTCGAGGGGTCAACCGTAGAAGGGTCGACGGCGGGGTCACCGGTTCCAGGATCCGTGCCATCATCCACGGTGGAGCCGGGAAGAATGTCCAGAAGCCACGACGGCAGAAGATTCATCAAAGAAAAAGAAGATAAGGAAAGTGAAGAAGACGCTCCCATATGTTCTAGGCTAAGCGACTTCCCTGAGATTTGGCCTCAATGACGTGCACCATACATCGAGGTGAGATTACCCGGACTCCAATAATGGCCTGTGACACATGGAGGGGCTCGTGACTCAGCGCACACGCTCTCGATTCGACAGACCGCCAAATCACTGGCTAAGCTTATGGAGTTCCACCAAGCGGT
Organism: Actinomycetaceae bacterium; assembly: GCA_039812645.1. Classification (GTDB taxonomy): domain Bacteria; phylum Actinomycetota; class Actinomycetes; order Actinomycetales; family Actinomycetaceae; genus Ancrocorticia. The sequence continues at coordinate 580 of JBDIAV010000085.1, read as the reverse complement.
AACGTTCGGAACGCGGGTTGAAAGCCCATTGGGCCCCCATCGTCTAGTGGTCTAGGACACCGCCCTTTCACGGCGGCGACACCGGTTCGAACCCGGTTGGGGGTACGGATTCCAGAAATGGGATCAGAGGTCAATACCTCAAGTATTGGCCCCGTAGCGCAGTTGGTTAGCGCGCCGCCCTGTCACGGCGGAGGTCGCGGGTTCAAGTCCCGTCGGGGTCGCAGATAATTGGCCGGGAAACCGGCCTTTTGTCTCTAAGTCAGTTGGCTTAGGGCTCTGTAGCTCAGTTGGTAGAGCGCACGACTGAAAATCGTGAGGTCAGGGGATCGACGCCCCTCGGAGCCACCAAGAAGCCGCACAGCGGTAAACATAACGAAAACCCCGGATGCATAAGCGTCCGGGGTTTGTTGTTTCCGCTGGCATTCCAGTCCACCACCTCCACGAACAAGGCTATCGTGGGCAAATCCCAGCAGATCCATCAATTACCTCCGTCTGGCTGGGCACCAAGAATCCAGATTGCATCGTAGGTGTACCGCGTAACGTCGTCGGACTGCCCCGAATCGGGCGATTGATTCGGTTC
>JBDIAV010000084.1:0-15397 GCA_039812645.1 Actinomycetaceae bacterium | reverse complement strand
CGAGGCTCAACAGGTACAACTGAATAACTGGATAGAAAGCGAGCGTACTCGTTTCTAGCTGTTGGAAACCATGAAGACTCAAAGAAGATCTCGAAGCCTACTTCGGTCGAAGCTTTGATCTCGTGATGTCCAACGCTATCCGCAACCCCTACTTCCGCTCCGAAGTCGAAACCTACGCGGAGGAACTCTATCCCGCGCGAGTCCGGTTCTTGACCCACTCGAAGGGATGGCGATCCTCGAAACGTGCAACATATTTTCCTTGAGAAAAGCCGCCAGACGAATCGGAAAACGTCACACGCTTGGAACGACGACGGCGCCGCCCCTCCCCGTCCTCGTCAACTCTGCCATCTGGCCACAAATCCATTTTTTATTATCAGATAGTCGCTAGCCGATAATAAGGAGAGGAAACTAGGCAAGTTTGTAGCCTGCGGCGACTTACCTGTCCTGGTACAAGCCGCGATCACTCACGCCCAGTTCGAGAACATCCATCCATTCACCGACGGAAACAACCGAACGGGCCGAGCACTCATCCACGTGATCCTGCGGACAAAGGGGATGTTGAGAAACCCCACGGCTCCCATTTCGACGGGACTACTCCGGGACACCGAAGGCCACTTCCGTGCACTCACGTCATATCGTGAGGGCGACGCCGCCCCGATCGTCACCGCGTTCGCAGACGCCGGTTGGTTCGCTTCGCAGTCAGGAATAGAGCTCATCGACCGGCTGGCAGAACTCGTCGACGAAGCGCGTGAGAATCTCAGCGGTTTTCATTCAGACGCTAATGCCTGGAAGATCATTCCTCTGCTCATCTCCCATACTGCCCTAACCGCACCTGCCCTGTCGCAACTCACCGGGCTGACACCTAAATCCGCCCTGCGCACACTGGGATAACTCTAGCCGACACCGGTGTGTTGGCTATTAACGACGGATGTCCTCCGGTGCACAACACATGACCATTATTCATGCTCAGATTCTTCATCGTCGTCACCGAAGCCTTGAAGTCACACTCTCATTCGGATCCCACCGTTGCTACATACAGAGGACTAGCGTAGCTGCCACGCTTCTGCTGATATGGGTCCTGCGAAATCAACCAACCAAACGGCGACAACACATAGGCTGCGGCCAACGAGAGCGAAAGTAGCACTTCTCCGTATTTCTCCGCCACCAAAGTCGTCCATTCTGGTCTATCTGATCTTGCTCGATAGGCAAAGAAAGATACAACCAAAGCAGCCGCAGCGGACAGAAGTGCTGTAACTCCTAAAGAACTGGTTGCTTTTGACAACTGACCAACTTCGACAAGCAATGTGATTACCAGCAGAACTGTTGATCCCGCCCGGCTCTGCAGGTTCGTAGCAAGAATAAAACTTATGGCGACCATCAACACGAGCCACGCTATCAAACCAACAATTTCACATCGTTCTGACACCCAGATCGCGACAAGTTCCAGCCACGCCGAAGGGATCGCGAGCCAGTCCAAGAGAAATCCGACTTGGACCGAAGGCGCATTTCTTACGAACCATCCGACGACAGTCGCCAGGAACAGAACACTGCATAGGAAAAGGACATGTGACTTCCTTTCTCTTAGTCACCACGATGCTAGAAGACAGCTCCGACACCTTTTGCATCCAGTTTCAGAGTTCTAAGGAAAACAACGCCCATTCCTGCCCTCACCGCACTCTCCATAAGTTGCACGTCGCCTCCAGCCTGGCAATACCCAAGCCGTTCGCTCACTGCCTCGAGACATGCTCCCTGACACAAACACAACGTGTCGGGGAGCATTCCACAAGCGCTACGCGCCGCCATCGTTCTGATCAATCACTTGATGAACAGCACGTCCTGCTTTGCATAGAATGGGGTCGACCACGGATCCAGCTTGCTCAAAGTGGTTTCGTAAACGATCAGTTCAGATTGACCATGGATCTCAAAAGGTTGGGCCCATCCGTGCTGAGCAAGGATCCATTCGTCGAAATACTCTGCGTTGAAGTCATACCGGTCTACCAGGAATGATCGGTACCGAATTTGGATCGGTCGATCTCCCGCTTGATCCCTAGGTCCGACCCAAATATCGCCCTTCTGAGCAATCGAGAACTTCCTCAACGCCTGGTAAACGTCAGTAAGCGGAGCCGTAGCTTCATAGCCAAACCATCCAGTTCTCCATGAGAAGGTCTTTGCCTTGTCCGGATCGACCTTCTTGATATCCGACATGTGACTGTCGATGCCGTTGCGCATCTGCCACTCGAACATTGCTCGAAGAGGCTCTTCCCGTGCTGCAACATCCGAAGTATCAAGTACCCAGATTCCACCGGGTCCACGAAGATAGTGATCACACAGGTCAGCAGCCAAATGGTAGCCGACCCGACGCTGGATGTTGCAATGGGCAGCAACATTATCGCGATTCGCTTCCAAACGAACGTTGGGATTGAATGGGATGCTCACCAAAGTGTCGTCGTATGCCCAACCATCGGTGGTAATGTCGCCAGTTGGCTTTGGGTCTCCAGCCACGATCTTGGTGGCTCCAGGCTTGGTCAGCTCACTGCAAAGAGGCAGTCCAGTGCGACCGTTCGTACCCGTATACAGCCAAACTGAGCTAGTCCATGCGCCCTCAGCCGAGCGCATGTAGACATTGCTGGAATCGCCAACAGTGTTGGTGACCCAGTCCCCATATTCCTCACATTGAGCAACAAAGACCGCTCCCTCCGGAAGTGACTTCGCGCCCGTTCCCGAGAAGGTTGGAGCACCGTAGGAAGGTTCAGCTCGCAAACGGATACCAAGCCCATTTGTGAACATGACCGGAAACTCTCGTTCATCATTGGCAAATGCCGATGGGGCAATCGTCGTTCCAACTAGTACGACGACGAGCGCCGCCACTAGTGGAATCAATCTCCACGTTTTCATTTCGTCTCTTCTTTCTGTGTGAACAGTGGACGGGAGGCGGCTGACAGACAACCGCGACAAAGAGTTCTTTTCTCCCACGTTGTAAAGACGGAACGGTGCTCGTGAGAACCCTCCCAGCGACGTCATAAGAATGGGGTCGAGCCCTTCCGTCTTACCGCAATATGAAAACGAATAACTCAGGCGCACAGTCGCCAATGAAGTCCGCACTCGGTCTGGCTGTTCCTCCTACTCTCATTGCTTTCGAGACGAATACTCGCAAGGCAGAGCGCCAGGGACGCAAGGACCATCGCATCATTCCCAATCCCGACGACGGCTTCACTCCCTGGACGTCAAGCCAGCACGAGTCGGTGCGCGAGAAGACTCATCTCATCAGTGAGGAGCTGCGTGATTCGTGCGCGAAACTCGACGCTACTATTGCGGCTTCCCTTCAGCGCTTCGTCCAAGTGGAGGGGACGGAAATCCAGCCACCTGCGACTACCGCAGAGAATGCTGGGGAGCTCGCCAAGGTTCGCGGCAAGATCGCGGGACGCCAACACAATGCCAGCGTGGCCACCCGTCAGCGCGACCTGATATCGCTGAGGGAGCAGGTCGCCTCCGCGGTCACACAACGTCGCCACCTGCACGAACAGGCTCGAGATGCGGTTAATCAGCTCTCGGCCGCGTTTGGTTCGCTTGCGGCATCGCACCGCCGCGGGCAACTGCACGGGCCCCTCTGGCGCTTTTGGGTACGCGGCCGAGGCTTCCATCGCGACGTCCGCACGGCTCCTCTGCCCTTCTTCAGCGCCAGCGCCCTGCCATGGTACGAGCATGACCTGCCCTTCATGGACACCAACGTGTCCGCTGATCTCGAACGATTCCTCTCCTGGAACTACCGCGACTTCAACCTTGCTTTCATCCCTGGTGAGCAGAACGACGACGGCGCCCCTCCTCGTCTTCGCACCGTCTGATCTGGTCTCCGCTTCCGTCTTATGTAGTCATCAGACCATCCGGCAATAAAGTCCGAGTCATAGTAACCCGGACGAACATGAAAGGTTCAGCACATGAATCCCATCAAGCGCGGCATTGCCGCGATCAGTGCCATGTTGATGGTGCTCGTCCTGTCAGCTTGCGACAAAGATGAGCCCTCACCTCCTAGCGCCCCACCCAAGGCAGTTGCCATCGTCTATGGAGCGCACTCCAATGGTGCCAAGATCGATATGGAGGCCCCAGACGGCGGCTTCCAGCAAGAATGGATGGAGCTGGTGGACGAGGGACAGGCCAAAGTCACCGTCATCGTCCCGGATTCTCAGCCACACACTTCTGGAAGTATCGATCTTGAAGTCTCTGACGACCTCACTCCCTCTCAGAAGAATGCCAAGAAGAAGGCCAATGGTCAGGCCCTCTGGATGGCATTGAACGAAGCCACAGCTGATGATCCCGAAATTGACATCCTCACGGCACTCTCACTGGCCGCCGGAGCGGTAGAGGGAGCAGATGATCAGACCATCATCGTCGTGGATTCTGGTCTTTCGACGGCTGGTACCCTTCAACTCACCACCGGAATCCCCAACGATCCTCAGGGCACAGCCGAGCTCCACAACGCCGCCAATACCCTTCCTAAGCTCGATGGCATCGACGTTGTCTGGTATGGGATCGGCGACCTTGTATCCAAGCCCCAGTCCCCGCTCGATTCGGGGCATCGCAACAAGCTGGAGGACCTCTGGCGTGAAACTCTCACCACCGCCGGCGCTGAGACTGTCGAGTTCAAGAACTCTCCTATCCCCACTCTGCCCGAGGTACCCACCGATTTGCCCAAGGTTGCCATGGTTCCCATCGACGCACGCGAACCCACTGCGACCGAACCAACCATCAATATCGATGAGAACCTCATCGGGTTCGAGGGAGGGACCGCAAACTATCTCGATGAGAACAAGGCCAAAGATGTACTCACCGTTGTAGTTCGACGGCTTGAGGAAGACCACGCTAAGACAACAAGCGTCACGGGCTGCGTGGCCAATGCCGGTGATACGATCGGACAACTCGAAGTCTCCGAGGCACGCGCTAACAAGGTGGCCGATACCCTCAAGCAGCTTGGATGGACTGGTCCGATCACAACTCGAGGGCTTGGAATCCAATGTCCAGGTCACACGCCTGATGTCAATGTTGATGGCTCGCTCAACGAGATTGCAGCCGTGAACAATCGGCGCGTCATTATTGACTGGACGACTTAACGTCACGCCACCCAAGCTCACCAAGTGGGAGGGGCGGAAGCGGAGAATATCTTCCGCTTCCGCCCCTCCCACTCCTGTATAACAACCTCGCCACGGACTCCCTGCTTCCAGCTACCGATCCAACCCGAACTGTCGTACCTGTTTCTGTCCTTCCATCCACCACTGACGAGCAAGGGTACCCAGTAGAGGGCCCTTCTCAGTCTCGGACCACATGACGTACGCGAACCCTGAGCCGATCGGGAGGCTCGGAAACAAAATTCGCGAGAATCTCACCGATCAGGAGATTGGCACGGGGATGAAAAATCACTTCTCATGAACTGCTGTGTTGCCATCGAGAATGCCTTCACTCCGTCAAGTCTTCAATGGACATCCATACCCATCGGCTGGGACGGACATAGATACCCATTGGCAGATGTATGCACTCTGCGTTTTCCTAGAAGTGTCGGGAATTGAACCAGGAAAACAAGAGCGGCCCTCGGGAGAAGGGCTACTCGACCAGGCAGCGGTAGATAGAAAGCCACGCACAGAAAAGGGGCTGGACCCAAAGGAAATGAATCCTTCGAGCCCAGCCCCTTCTTCTCTTCCTTAGCGGCCCCGGGCCACGACCCCGTATACCTCACCCTGCCTCTTCCACTCTCCTCGCCACCGGCGGATCAAGCCGTGGAGTTCCTTCCGGGCTCCTTCGTCAGTCCAGATCTTGGCAGCCAGCCCGGACTGATCGGTGGCCTGCTCGAGTTGACGGAGCGCGCGGCGCATCTGCTCTTCTGCTTTCTCCCTAGGATGGATGTCCATCTGCGTGAAGAAGTAAGCCTTGAGCTGCACGCTCGGCACCATCGGAACCTCCTCTCCGGGAGGTAGGACAACGTCAAGTTCCTCGAGTTCCACTGCTCCTTCGTCGATCTCCTTGACCTCCACGACCTCCTCTGAAAGGGATCGATCATCGTCGTCGCCGCGGCTGCCATCAAGTGGGATCTCACGAGTACGACGGTCACGAACCCTGAGATTCAACATGACGTTTTCCTCGAACCAGGTCTCACCGCAGCGCTGGCGCAGTTGAGAAATCCGCCCGTCGAGCTCAAGGACGCACGTTCGAATGTCAACATCCCATCCGAGGTAGGGTCGGATGATGTCATCGATCAGCTTCTTTCGGATGGTGGTGAGCGCTTTCGGCTCCGGATACCCTGCTTCCTTGCCGAGACGAACGAGGAGTTCAGCGGAAATAGGATCGGTGATCCCGAACTCCTTGGGCCACTTTTCGGGCTTGGTGGGACCACCCTCCAGGCCAGACCAGGATCGGTGCTTGTCCTGGCGCATCGTCCTCAGGGAAGTCACCCACGTGGCAGGGCCGATCTTTGAGGGATCTGTGATGGCCATGCGGTTGATCTTTCCGATGAGGCCTTGACTGAAGCCAACCGCTTTGCCCTTGGCGTTGACCTCACGGAGCCGCCCGCCAAAGACCAAGTCCTTCAACAGAATGTCGCATTCGCACGGCATGGCCAACCGGTTCTGCGCGTGCGAGATACCCACCACGGGCACTGCCGCCTTGCACTGGCCCCCCGAGTGCATCCTGGTGTTACGATCCTTCCAGATTGCGTTCCAGGCCGCCCGCCACATGTCAGCGAAGTGCTTTTCGCTCATGAGAAAGATGTACTTCCCCAGAGCGTAGCGGAACTGCTCCGGAACCTCGTACCGCTCAATATCCTCGGCGGATGGGTCAATGATCGCCCAACCACCAGTTGCACTCAAGAAGTTCCAGCGGAACACCTGGGCAATGATCGTCTCTTCTTCGGTAGTCGCTCGCCCGACTCCAAGCAGATAGATCCAGTAAACCATCGCGCGCTCGCAGAGCCCTGCCGCGACCTCATCGCGATGCGTCCTCCGGTAAATTCGACCCTTCATGGTCTCTCCCTCTCGGTTCAGGGCAACGACTCATTCGCCGCCCGTACACCCTTGTTGGGCGCTCCGGATTTGGAGAGAGATAAAGAGAGCCGAATGGGAAGCAAAGCCAGTAGCTCGAGGGAGGGCAGGGCGACCCCGGCTAACCCACGCCGCACAGAAACCACTCACAGAAAAGGGCTGGGACCCAAAGGAAATGAATCCTTCGAGCCCAGCCCCCTGCCGGGCTATCGTGATCGCGACAAGTTCCGAACCACACCAGGTTGTGCCCAGCGTTGAGTCCGCCGCCACGCCAGATCAGCTGTTGACCTTTCCGCGGCCCTTACATGCGTCACACACCACGTACTGCTTGATGTAAGGGGAAAAATGCTTCCCCGTGCCACTGCACCATGTGCACTTCTTCTCTGCCATCGTTGTCACCTCCTCTCACTTCTCCGACGGCGGGTTCTCGTGCTGGGTTGCACTCGCCACGAGACCCCGCCTCTGACTCGCATACCTGACAGCTCACGTACCTAACAACTCACTTCTCGAACCACTCACCCCGTCACCAACAGCAGCCAACAACAGTCATTCGCACCAACACTTCTTGGTCAGCCGCAAACGAGAACCACTACTGCTCCTTACTCCTGCTCCCAGCAACGTCCCTGCCCAATGGCAGCGAATCCGCGCCTATCCCCCTCGGTGAGATCGGGTTGGCCAGCTGGCGCCATGAGCGATTCCGGATCGTCGACGTGCCCAAGACCAAGCACATGCCCGAGTTCGTGAAGTGCCACGCCCGTCCATAGCTCAGCGTTATCTGCGGGCCCCTTCAGACGAGGATGGTCGGTCCGCAACCAGATACTGCCTTTCTCCAGCTTCGGCTCCCCTATTCCGGTTCGGTAGGACGAACCTCCTCGCCCTGCAGTGCTATCCGTGAGGTCGTCGTTCTCCTCCGATGACTCCCATCGGATCTTTACCGTCGCCTTCGAATCGTCCGTATCTGCCAGACCCACATAGCTGATGTCGAGCCCGGTGAGTTCCACAGCCCACTCCACCGCATCCTCCACGACGGCTTCACCACCCGCGGGTGTCCCGTCCGGGTCGAGCGACACCGTCAGCGGAATGCACGACGAGTAGAGAATCGGGACGCCATCGTCGGTCAGGTACATGAACGTGTAACCGGCGTCAGGTCCGGCTTGGGCGGTGGGCGTCGCCGTCGGCAAAACAACGGGAGGTGTCGGTTCCTCGCTTGCCGCCGGTTCATCACGTGTCGGGACCGGGACGGAGTCGGGATCCGGCTGCTGGCCCGCCGCGGCACGGTCCGAACCCGCGAACGCATCGAATGCGGCCGGGACCGTAAAGACCAGCGCAACCGCAATCAGTATCACCAGTAGTAGCCACCCGAACATCACGAGGTACGACGACGGCGTCCGCGCCACAGTCATCGCACCGCCCACGTTGCCAGTGGTTCCGTTGTTGAACCGGTAGCGGGGCCAACGCGAGAATACCCCACCGTGCCCTTTGCGCCACCCGAGACCAACGGCCAGTTGTTCTTCGCGGTTCATCTCTTCTCCTTAGTTCGGAACTCCTGAACTACCAAGACGGAAGAGGGCGGGGACGTCGTCGGCGGAGAGGGAACTTGACAAGAAGGAACAGGTGGGTGGCAAAGTGCGCCGCGACTTCCGTCTGGAGTATGTGAGCCTCGAACCAACCGGGCGAGGGCACATCTGGCGGCACGAGCCGCGGCGAAAGGCGACTGAGATGTCTGCAACCAACAGGGCTCCCAAGCCGAGCCTCATCAAGCGCGTGATGTACCTAATCACGGGCGCCCCGGAACACATCACTGGTGGAGGTGGCGTGACCTCCACCGATCTTCCAGTCCTCGGATCCGAGACCGTGGATAGCCCGTCCATGGAGAACATGAGCCCCGCACACAATGTGGAGCGCGAAGATCCGGCACTCACTCTTCTCAAGAATCAGCAGAACGGGCTGCGAGATGCCGAAACCGGCGCTGTGGACGCGGATGTTCTGGAAGCCGAGGTGACACTTCCATACGCTGGCGAAGCTGCTGATCGGGCCAGGCTCCGACGCACCGGCATCAAGAACGCGGCCACCAGCCAGATGAGCTACATTTTCACGATTGTTCAGGCGCAGCTGACTCAGATTCAGACCTGGGGCGAGCAGCGCAACAAGGCCGATCGTGAGGCCAGCCGCATTCGAACGTCGTTGAAAGAACTGCGCGGAAAGATGAGGTTCAACCAAAGGATCGGTTCACGGAAACTGACACGATTCGTGGTGCGAATGGTCATGCTTCTTATGCTGGCTGGCGAATACGGAATCACCTACGTTGCAGCCCAAGACATGGGGCTGCGCGGCTGGGAAGCCTACCTGTTCGCGTTCGTCATGGCAGGAACCTACGGCATCGCTGGCGAGCTGCATTTGCGCAATGGCAAGCCGATGTCCAAGGGTTCATTCTGGTTGTACGCCGGCCTCGGGATCCTCATCTCGGTGAGTGTCCTCGCATTGGCTAACTCGCGCACCCTCCACATCGTCAACAGCTCAGAAGCTGTTTCGTATGCTCCGCCAAGCGTGGACCCCAACTGGTGGGATCGACTCACGGCGGGTGCGCCGCTCACATTCTGGGGTCAGGTAGCTTTCACTCTTCTCGTCCCAATCATGATGATTGCTCTCAGCCACCAGTACCGCGACCCAGAGGCGGACCTTTTCGAGCAAGAGTCCAAGGCTCTTGCCGAGCAGGAGGATCTCATCCATGAGCTCAACTACCGTATCCGAGTCAAGGAGGGCCAGATCCTCGCTTCGAGGATGGAGGCACGGATGGTGGCGCTCAGGGCCATCGCTGATCTGAAGGCCGAGGTGGCTTTGGCGCATATGGGATTGGCCGAGTACTACGGGCAAGTAGCACGTTCGCTCGCTTCTCCGGAAACCACCGTGGCGGCTGCGGTCTCCTACGTCAAGGCCAAGAGTTTCCTGGATGAGCAGGCGATCGACGAGGCAGAGTTCGATAGCGATCTCGAGTTCTTCCAGCAGCTGCAGCATTCGATGACGTCGATGGATGCGGTAGTCACGGCCCTCGAATCCAAGCAGCTCGAGCGAATCGAAGCTATTGAGAACGTGGTGGCCGAGGGCTTCGCGCCGCTGCAGATCGAGGCTGGCAAGAAGACGGACTCGGACGAGTACACCGGAGCAGACTCTGACCTCCCTAACTCCGAGAACGCGGAAGCCCGGTCCAAGAGTAGCTTCCACAAGAAGGGCGCGGCCTGATGAGAATCCTCTGGAGGGAATGGGTCCCCGCAAGTCCCCCGCCGCCGGAACCGCGATGCTACTACTGCCGCACCACGCTTAACATCTGTACCGCGTGTAACGGCTCGTGGGCGACATGCACAAAATGCTCGCTCGGCCTGACGTGCCAGACGCACGAGAGTTTCTGGGCGTTGTGATCTCCCAAGCCAAGGCCCGCGCGGCCCGATCGAAGGGGAGGACCAACATTCTCGGTTCTCCCCTTCACTCGCTCTTCCGTCTCTCATATTCACAGTCAGTACAACGGGCAAACAGCTCGGGAACGAAAGGACGCCATCATGGCAGCAACGAACGTGGCTCCACAGGGCCGCAGCCGCAACCCGGTCACCTGGTTCCGGAATCCCCAGAAGCGCGCGGAGAGGCTGGAAGCCAAGAAGGCGGAAAGCTCAACCAACAGCGACTTTCCCTCCCCTCCCCCTGAGACCGTTCAGCGTAGTTCCGTTGATCATTTGGTGGCACCGCATCACGTGCAGCGGACCGATCCGGGAGCGCGCATGGAAGTGGCTCGGCAGCGTGGCCGGAGCCACGCCTCGACGGGGATGCTCACCGCCGATGTTCTGGATGCCAATCTTCCGCTACCGGGAGCACGGGAAATCATCGATGGTATTCCGGTGGGCCAAGCCGGCGTCGCCATCAAGGTCACTGAATCTCTCAGCGAACTCTCCGACATCGCCGAGCATCGCAAGGCTCGCATCAAGTCACTCAAAGAAGAATGCGAAGACGTGGAGCAGGAGGCCGCCAAGGTTGAGGCTGCCGCCACCGAGCAAGCCAAGGATCTCAAGCCCCACCAGTTGACCCCTCGTACCCGGGTTCACTGGACTCTTTACATCGCGGCAAAGGTGTTGCTGGGACTCTTCGAGGTTGCAGTAACGTACGCGTCGGTGGAGGCCCTTGGTGTTTCCGGCTTCGAGGTGTGGCCGTGGGCGCTCATGTTCGCTACCGCCTACATCGTCCTCGGCGAAGTTCTCTACCAGCCGCAGAAGCGCCAGACCCCCACGATCATCACGGTGAAGACTGCGGCCATTGTGTTGGCGCTGGGTGCAGCATGTGTGCTCACCACCGCCCGTATCACTCACCTTGCGACAGTCTCGACCTCTGATAGCAACGACGTCAGTCGATATGCCGTCTCGGGAACCGCTCCTGAACCGGGAGCACTCGATGGAATTCTCGCTGGGGCATCGCTGCTGGTCTATCTCGCGCACTATTGCCTCACGATCCTGATCCCGGTTCTCCTCGTCGCTATTTCGATCTACTGGGAGGATCCGAAGCGTGACCTCTACTCTTCACGGTTGGCCACCCTCAGGGATCTCAAGCGGCGTCACTTCGTTCTGCGCTCTTATGTAGCCGAGCTGGACGGCCAGTTGGCGGCTTGCTACCGGGAGATGGCGCTCGTTGTGGAACGCGGCAAGCTGGACACCGCCGCCGAGCCAGATATTGCGCGGGAGTGCGTGGCCGAGTACTTCTCTGGGGTCGCTGAGGAACTCCACAGCCCGGAGGCGACCGTCGCCGCCGAGATCGCTTTCGAGCGCGAGCTGGACCTTCTCAACAAGCGGTATCCCCGAGTAGATTTCGCCGACGACGACGTCTTCCCCCACATCATCTCCGTCATGGGTTCGGGTGCCGAGAAATTCGGAGAAGCTGAAGGTGACGAAGCTGGTGAGGTGGTCGATCAGGACACAACCGGCGTGGGTACCAATGGTGAACGTACCAGCGGTGAGGATTCCCAGGGTCCGGGTGAAAACCGATGAGGTTCCTCTATTGGGTTCGCCTGGACGATAAGGCTCCCGGTCCGCTGTGCCCACACTGCGAATCACAGTTGAAGCCATGCCCTTCGTGCAACGGCCTCGCCTGGGCATCCTGCCGAGAGTGCTCACTCGGAACGGTGTGCCCCAGCCATGGCCGCTCCTGGGTGGCGTGAATTCTTCGGTGAGTATCTCATCCCTTCCTGTAGGTGACCGACCTGAAAACTATCTCGACACAGGCCGCTTCCACATAGGATAAAGGGGCTGGAACACCTCACTGAGGAGGAACCCGACATGACAACTCCAGAAGAACTCGTAGAAGCGAAAAAGCTCTACGCTGCTGCAGTCAGCCACTACGATGCCGAAGACTTCACGAAAGCCAGCGAGTTCTTCCAGCAAGCCCTCACCGTATTCGAAGTATCACCGGACAGACAGCTTGATCAGGCAGATACAATCGAATACCTCGGCGACTGTGCTTTGATGCTCAACGATTTCGATGCTGCTGAGATCCACTACTGGCAGGCCCTCACAATCTTCGAGTCTCAGCCGAACACACAAGAAAAGCAAGCCCGCTGCCTGGCAAGCATCGCTGACTGCAAGTATGAACGCTACCGATACGCCGAAGCCGAACAACACTACCGCCATGCCCTCACTCTTTACCAAGACGTGGAAGGAACAGAGGAAGAACAAGCTACCTGCCGACAATCACTCCAGGAGTGCCAAATGCACCTATATACCTGGTCTGCAAGTGAGTTATCGAGTGGGACTACGCCCGAGCTGCACGCACCAGAACCGCTCAAGTTGGGGCAGAGCTTCTTCAATGAAGGCTTGAAAGCTCATCAGCAAGGCAGATATACCACTGCAGAAACGCTCTACAGAAAAGCCCTCACCCTCTACGAGGATGTGGAAGGAGCCCAAGCAGACCGTGACCTCTGCACCACGAACCTCGCCACCTGCCTCAACCAGCAGGGCCGACTGGTTGAGGCTGAAAAGCTGTTCCGCGACGCCCTCACCCTCTTCGACGGTGTGGAAGGAGCCCAAGCAGAACATGCCCTCTGCACCATGGGCCTCGCCACCTGCATCTTCGAGCAGGGCCGACTGGTTGAGGCTGAAAAGCTGTTCCGCGACGCCCTCACCCTCTTCGACGGTGTGGAAGGAGCCCAAGCAGACCATGCCCTCTGCACCACGAACCTCGCCACCTGCCTCAACCATCAGGACCGGTTCACCGACGCCGAAGAATTGTATCGCCACGCCCTCACCCTCTTTGAGGGACTCGAAGGCGTCGAAGCAGACCGTGCCCTGTGCACCATGGGCCTCGCCACCTGCATCAAGCAGCAGGGCTGGCTGGTTGAGGCTGAAGAGTTGTTCCGCGACGCCCTCACCCTCTTCGACGGTATCGAAGGAACCCAAGCAAACCGTGCCCTCTGCACCATGGACCTCGCCACCTGCATCAAGCAGCAGGGCTGGCTGGTTGAGGCTGAAGAGTTGTACCGCCACGCCCTTACCCTCTTTGAGGGACTCGAAGGCGTCGAAGCATCCCGTGCCCTCTGCACCACGAACCTCGCGTCATTTGTAGGAACCAAAGGGCACATTCATGAGTCACGTGAACTCTATTCGAAAGCCCGGGAGCTATTTGGACAGGCAGCACTTCCTCACGCGTCCTTGAGGGTTAACTATTTCGAAGCCGGAACGTTATTTCAACACGGCAAGAGTAGGGACAACTACCAGGAAACAGCCGATCTTCTCAACGAAGCCCTAGGTTTGGCTGTACCGGCAGCGATGGACGTCTACACCAGCCAGTTCCAGTTCCCTTCAGAGAAGCAACGCTCCCTCTGGATGGAGAACGAGGTTCTTCCCCGCACGAAACTAGCTCTTGATCTCGCCTCACTCACATTCAGGCCCGATCTGATTTCGGACATCATCGGAATCTGGCGGCTCTCCGGCGTCGTGGCCCGAAACCCAGAACGATACGTGGTTCCAGACGAAGGCAAGGAAGCGACTCCCGGCACCGACTCAGCTGCAGAGAGAACAAACCCTGCACCCATCACCGACTCGAGTCCCAGCCTCACGGCATCCGCCAAAACCGCCACCCGCAACTACAGTACTGCCACCAGCTTCACCATTACACGCCGCCCCGCACCGACACTCCGCATGCCATTCAACGCCCGGAACTCCCTCGAATCCCACATCCCACCCACAGCCAACATCAGTCTGTACCGATAGATCGGCACCCGCCCTACCAACCGCCGCGTCATCGTAAGAACACGCTCCATAGAAAATCCGGAGCGCACATTCCTTTCAAAGACACTTCTTTGAAAGGAAAGATCATGAGGGTCCAACTCACGCTCACCTCCTCCGCGGCAACCTCCACCACCAACCCCACCAACAGCGCTGGAAACAACCCCGCAAGGATCACAAGTACCGTGACGCCAGTTCGCCGTCGTTCTGCTCAGAAGGCGCGCGCCGAACGAAAGCTCGGACCGGCCAGTCGCAATAGTTCCCAGATGCGCCACGGCCGCACGCTCCATCTCGTGGACATCGAGAACCTCATCGGCGATAGCGAAGCAACCGTCCATACGATCCGCACCGTGTGGGAAACATACAAGGTGGTGGCAGGGATCCATGAGGGTGACACCGTGTTCATCGGCTGCGCTGACAATATGGGCCGCAATGCCCTCCTGGCAATCCGGGACAACGTGCGCTTCATCTGGCGCAACGGCGAACACGGCGGCGAGAACGCCCTGATGGACATGGCCGATCCGAGTTGGGCGGCGCGGCGGTTCGAGTGGGTCGTTATCGCTTCGGGCGACGGCGGGTTCACCCCGTGGGTTGATGAAGCTCAGGCTCGCGGCATCAAGACGTGGCTGATCTCCGGGAATTCGCGGGTCTCCGTGGAGCTTCGTGGAATCTGTCAGCTACATTCACGAATCAAGTTGCACAACGTAATGCGATGGCAGATCCCGAGTGCGGCGGCACCGAGTCCGCACCTGCTGGCCGGGCAGCGTCAGTACCTCCACATCTCACCCAAGATCCGCCGGGCGATGGAGGCGGAGCAGGAGGAGATGCGGGGCCGCGAACCCCACGCCCTGCAACTGGCGCGCTAGTAGGCAATGAGCCGAAAGGCTCCCTATGACCTTCTCTTGAAGACGTGGGGAGCCTTTCTCGTATTTATGGACGGCCTCAGTTCTCCGCTTACGAGCGGTGGATCAGTTCCGCACAGTTCGATCGGGCGCGCGGTACGCAGTCACTCCAGTCCAGGTGATCGGCGAGTTCTTCGGGTTACTGGCATCCTTGCGCCACTCGGCGAGCTTGTTCTGCTTCCAAGCGTGCATGTCCCCAATCGGGTCCTCACTTTGG
>JBDIAV010000083.1:0-15501 GCA_039812645.1 Actinomycetaceae bacterium | reverse complement strand
CCGTTGCTTCCACCAGAACCATCGCCGTTCTCTCCAGAACCTCCATCACCCGAGCCATCAGAACCGTCGGTCTGCTCGTTGTCTTGTTTCTTCTGCTCTTGGCGCTCGGACTGATCCTGGTTATCCTCGGACTCCTGGCAGGGCGCTAAGGTTTCTTGAGCCAGCGCGTATTTCTCCACCGCTACGGCGGAATCACCACTGGCCACCGACGCGTCACCCTGTAGCTCCTGGCCTATCGAGAGATTTCGACGGACCTTGCATTCTGGCTGATTATCCGGGTCGACAACCTGCCCGTTTTCACGTTTGGCATCCGGCACACGCGTCAAGGCCACTTCCAGATCCGCAACACCAGCGTCCACCATCGCCACATCAGAAATCACGTGGTAAGTTCCCACGTCCGTACCAGCTACACCACCAGCACCATCGACACTCCCGGCACCGCCCGAACCACTGTCAGCACCATCGGATTCCCCAGGATCCCCCGAGTTTTCAGGTCCAGCACCGATGGCGTCGGAGTCCACACCCAATCGCAGTCTTGTCGTTCCACGATTGAAAGGAGACTCCCACCCTTCCCACCCATCCGGCATGGCTCGCATGTTCGTCTGGTAGTGCCGTTCAGCAGTCTCGAAACGGCCATCATGGTATGCCACCCGACCGAAGTGGGCGCTCGTTACTATCAAGCCACTCCATACGGATAGTGCAACTAATAGAATCGTGACACCCACCGAGATCAGGACTTTCACATTCCAACCCATTGTGAACCTACGCCCACTTTGGCGTTGCACGCCTCTCACCATGTGCCTCCACCCCTCGCCGTTGGACCCGTCGCCGCTTGACCTACCGCAGTCCTTCCCGCTGATGCCCGACGCAGCTCAACAGCCTCACGCAGCCGCGGCACTATCGCACAGATCTCCCACAGCAGCAGCCCACTGAGCATGAGCCCAAACGGCCAGATCTGGACGTTGTATACACTGCGCGTATTCGATCCCTGCTCTAGCAGATCCTCGATTCCACCAACCAACAGCCCTTCGCCAATCCCAGGATTCGAACCATCGCTGACTCCAGAACCGTCACCAGAACCACCACCGACTCCCTCACGATGCGCATACGGAACCCCAAGCTGCTCGGCAACCTGCTGAAGTACCGTCTCATTAATGCGCGATACCGCAGGCTGTCCTGTTGCCGGATCGATGATGTAGCCATCACCGTCATAACCACCTTGCATGGGCATCTGCCCACCCTCCTCGGTGCCGTATCCAAGTACAGCACCACCGGAGACATACTTCCCGGCTTCTGCAAATTGAGGCCTCGGCTCCGCATACGGGTCGGTGGATTCGCCATCGGAAAAAACGTACAGAATACGAACGTTCCCGGGCCTTTCTTCGGCTGAACGCTGCAACGTCGTCGTCAATTCGTCCGCCGGGCGATTGATCGTCGATCCCTGCGACGTGTACGAACTCTCCAATTTGAACGTCTCCGCCCAGGACTCAACAGCACGCAGATCCGAGGTGAGTGGCAACTGCGTTGTGGCGCGCGAGTCAAAGCGGATGATGGAGAAACGTGCCCCTGGGTACTCGCGGGCAAGCGCGACCAGATCGGCCCGGACGCCGTCGATTCGCCGATGGCCGGCCGCCGGGTCCGTCGCCTCACCACCGTCTCCGGCACCATCAGACTCGCCAGAATCAGCAGCGCCCGTGCCACCCTCCACATAGTCCTCAGCACCCATTGATCCAGTTGCGTCGACGACGAAGTACACCTCCGCGTTCGTCCCAATCTCAGCGACGTCCGTGCGAACGCCGGGAGCGGCACCCATCAGGGAGACGACGGCGACCATCAGCCCACGCCGTATCCACCTCCAGTCACGCCCACTCACGTTCCATCCGGTACCGTGCGCGACACCCCGTTGAGGACGGTGCCGCGAACCCTCGCGGGCACCGAGCCGGAAACCCCGATTGCTGCCCGCACGCGCGCCAGATTCTCGCCAGCCCAGCCAACACAGCGTCAGCCCTGCGACCAGCACAATCACCACTAGCCACCACGGCCAGATCCACAGGAGTTTCATACCTTGAATCTCCATCCGACAAAAATAATCACGCCCACTCCAAGCAGCGCCACCACAGGCCAGACACCCGGACGGTCAAAGATGACGAGCCGCGGTGCGGCACCCAACTCGATGGCATCCTGTTGCTGGACGTCGTCGATAATGGTGGGAGCGGCGTCGGCGTCGTTGGCATAGAAGAAGGTACCGCCCGCCTCCTCCACAACCTGGCGCATACCGGTCTCGTCCGGTGCCATCGCAAGAAGGGAATCAATGAAGAGGCCGTAGAGCTTGATGTTGCGGGTCTTCACCGCGTCGCCAGCCTCGGGAAGAGTGAAGAGCTCGTTGCCGAGCACCTCGTTGTCCGTGGCGAGGATGAGCGTGCGCGAACGTTCAGTATCGGCCAGGTCGAAGGCCTGCGTGCAGGAGACGACACCATCTCCTACCAGGGACGAACCATAGTCGACGTCCGTTTCGGTTCCCGCAATGAACTGGAAGAACTCGTTGGTGTTCTTCGGCCACACACTAACACCATATCCCGAGGTCTCTAGCGCAAACGAGGCCGCACGCAACTGCTCGGAGATCATCGTGTAGTCATCCGAGAGCGGGAACACCGTACGAGCGGAGGAGTTGAAGATAAGAAGCGCGACGCGTTCTCCTTGAAATCCTTCAACAAGGTCGGCGAAGGTATCGAGTATCTGGGAATCAAATTCAATAACCGATCCCGACACGTCAAGACACAGAACAATATCGCGACTCGCCATCTTATCATTCACATCAACGTTGTCACTGGGACGGGCAGCAATAACGGCAGCCGCAAGCAATGTGGAGCCAAGCGCCACGGTAAGTGCCGCCATGGCGGCACTGTAACGAGCAAGCCGGGAGCGGAAGCGAGCGGCTTGCCGCACCCGCGCGGTATGAGCAACACGAATCACAGGCTGCGAATCACGCGCTCGCTGCCACGAGAACCACCCAAGCGCGGCTGCCCCCGCAAACACCAGGGGAATAATCCACCACATCACCATCGGGACACCACCGCCAGCGCGCGGCTCACGGACTCCTCCGCGTGCGCCTGGGGATCCGGCGCGAAGCTCGGACGCTCCCACGAAGCAAGCAACCCCGCCACCTCGGCTAATGCCTGATGCTCACGCATATCCCCCACCGACCACGACGACACATCCCACCCGGAGCGCTCCGACACGATAGCCCGCATCTGTTTGCCCAGCTCCAGGTGGAGGGCTCTCAGACCCTCTTGATCCGTTAACGGCAAGTACGTATCCGCGATACGCCGAATATCCTCAATCCAGCGCTCTCGATCCGATACCGAGAACGCCCCCAGCGTCATTTCACGTAACGCATTTCTCCTGCGCCAATAAGCAACACACAGGAACACCAACCATGCCGCGAGTACCACCACGCACACGATAAACGCCACAAGAAAGGGCATCCGCGCACCAAGGGGTTCAACAAGAGAATCAACGGGCACGATGCTGCCTCCTCAACAAGCCCGTAATCGCCGGCAACACATCTGCACTGGAACTCACCGGCGCATGCAGTACCTCATGCGCCCGCAACACGGCGACGCTACGCTCTTCCCACATCTGGCGGTCAGCCATCAATTCCTGGCGAAACACGTCGTCGTCGCGCACATACGCCGGGAGTGGGATGTCACCGTCAATCTCCATCATGTCATCCACGTTCTCCTGCGTCAGCGGCATGTCCGCCACGCGCACCACGAGCAGTTCGTGGCGAGTACGCACACGCCGCAGCGCCACGTCGTCGCCCGGCTGCGGCCAGAACTGGTCCGTCACCAAAATGACGAGCGACCGCTCGCGCGTAGTCCGCAGTACGTATTCCAGCAGCGCCGAGACCCGAGATGAGCCTCGTCCCTCGTTCAACCGTGCCTGCGCCCGCCGCAGTACGTACTCCAAATGTGCCAATCCATGCCGCCCAGGAAAGTGCTCGACCCCGGTCGAATCACCCATCGTCAGCCCTAGCCGATCCCCGCGCTGCGACGATAGAAACGCGAGCGTCTCCGCCGCCACGAGAGCCACCTCCGTCTTATTTTCCGACGACGGCGTCGCAGCCAACATTTCGCGCCCAGTATCAACGACAAGTTGGGTGAACACGTCCGTCTCTCGTTCAAAGCGTTTGATAACGGGAGAGCCAACTCGCGCGGAAACTTTCCAGTCGATATCGCGGACGTCATCGCCGGGAACATAACCGGTAAGGTCCTCGAAATCGTGGCCCTTGCCGGTAAGAATCGAAGTGTGGGCGCCCTCGAAAAGACCTGCCGCCTGCCGCACCACAGGCAGGGTAAGGCGTGCACGAACCAGGGCCATGCGGGAAGTGCCGCTGTTCAACCGTTGCGACTCAGCCATGTTGCTATGCCCCATCCACACTCACTACCAGCATTCAATCACCGCTATCGCTACGGGGCGGGAACCGCCGCGAACACAGCATCCACGAGAGATTCCGGTGTTACATCATTCGCCAGGGCATCGTAGGTGCGCACGAGTCGGTGCCGGAGTACGGCGTAACGCAACGCCTTGACGTCGTCGGGCACAACATAGTTTCGTCCCGCCTGTAGCGCGAGCGCCTGACCCACCTGCATAAGAGCGAGACCACCGCGTGGCGAAGCACCCACCCGCACCTGCGAGGTAAATCCGGGGATAGGCCGCGGGCCACCACCACGCGTCGTATTAATCAACGCCACGATGTAGGACTTGATGGCGCTGTCCACGTATACCTTCTGACTCATGGCCTGTAAGAACATGATGTCCTCAGTGCTAATGGGCTCGACGCCGTCGGGCCGCCCAAACGTTCGCTGCGCGGTACGCGTGAGGATTTCGATCTCTTCGGAGGGCTGCGGATAAGAGAGCACCTCTTTGATGAGGAAACGATCCATCTGCGCCTCGGGCAGCACGTAGGTGCCTTCCTCCTCGATCGGGTTCTGGGTGGCCAGCACCATAAACGGGGCGGGAAGCTTGTAGATCGTACCGCCAATGGACGTTTGCCGTTCCTGCATCGCCTCCAGCATCGCCGACTGCGTCTTTGCCGACGACCGATTAATCTCGTCCAGCAACACCACATTCGCGTGCACCGGCCCAAGCTGGGTAGAGAACTGGCCCGACTCATACGAGTAAATCTGCGTGCCCACAATATCGTTCGGCATGAGATCCGGGGTGCACTGAATGCGGGAAAACGTCCCGGAGATCGCATCGGCGAGGGTGGTGGCCGCCGTCGTCTTGGCAAGTCCCGGAACAGACTCAAGCAGAACGTGCCCCTGGGCCATGAGCGCGGTGACAAGCGCGGTGTAAAGGCCGTCCTGTCCCACCACCCGGCCGCGGAAAATCTGACGGATACGCTGCAGCAACTTGGTAACGCGAGCCAGCTCGTCGTCGGTGATCTTTCCTGTGGCCAGTTCATTTCCAGCACCGGTTGTATCAACCATCGTCCGCGATTCCCCCTCGGTTATTCGACCTACCCAGGCACATTCTTACCCTGGCACGTCCGGTGTCATTCCGCCGCTAGTTAACGTGCCCCAGGCGATACTCTCACTCCAACCTGGCAGTTTCCTGCTTGGTAGAACCCCAGTCACGTCCCAGATACACGACCTTTTCACCTTAGTGAATACATAACTCTAGAGGGTAGGAATTCAGCTATTCCAGAACACTCTCGAAGCCTCTTCCCGAACGCCACAAGTGGCGTCCTGGCATCACAGCACGTAGCATCACAATTGATAACACTTTGATTTCGGTTCTAACGAATGTGTTCTAGCCAACAGTGCTATATTCCAGCGTGCATTAGCGTGGGTCCGGTTGTGCGCCAGCTCGTACAACAACGCAACGCCACTCGTGGCAGACGAATTTACTCATGGGAGAGACAAGCCGATGACCATACCCCAAGGACAAAGTCCCGCCGGGTGGCAAGGGCCGTGGACCGAGCAAACGCCGCCTCCACCTCCACCGCAGCGCCCTTCACGCTCCCCGTTGTACTTCCTCATTTTCGCGGCGCTCGTCCTCTTCGTCACCGCCGCCGCCATCTTCTATGTCAAAGTCATTCAGGGCGGCAGCTCCGCAAACCCCGGAGGCAACTCCTCGCATTCGGCCTCCGTCGGCCAGAACGAACCCGAAGGACCGGCCGATCCCGCCGCCTTGGACAGCGCACGCAACGCAATCACCCAGCTAACCACTGCGCCACAGTGCACAGACTCAGCTTTCCCCGCGCAGTCCGCTCAAACAATCCTCAACCTCGCCGACCTCTCCACCAGCTCCGACGATCTCGCCACCGTGAAGGACACCCTCACCACCCTCAGCGCGGCGTGCGGCGGCACCTTCACCGGAGAACTCCGCGAGGCATTTTCCACAGCCGATCTTCCCAACAAACTCGAGAAGCTCATCGACTCCAACGACTGGGTCACACTCACCCGCCCCGCTCCCGACGGCGCCCTCTCGCAAGCCGAATTCACCACCAGCGCTGAGAATATCCGTTGCCGTTTTGTTGACGACGACGTCGCCTGCTCCATTTACGCCTACGACTACCCGTCACCTCCTGGTTGCGAGGGTAAAACCGCCACCTATCGCATCGACCCGTATGGCAATGTCACCGCAGGCTGCTCCAAGTCGATCGACACCGACCAGGTGGTCGAATACGGCACCTCCATCTCTCACGATGGCTACGCCTGCACCCTCGACCAAAATGAGGGCGTGACCTGTTGGAATCAGGTCACCGGCACAGGATTCCAGCTGAAGAGGGCCGCAGGTACTATCTTCTGAGAGATGTGGGGGCGCATGAGAAATGGCTGCCACCATCCTCCAGACTTAGCGACACCCCTGTCGCCCTAGTTCTCGGGTTAGGGTAGGTTTATGCCCACTGACATGCCAGAAATAGCCACCCAACGTAAGCGACGCCCAGTTCGCAGCAGACGGCGTATCAAGCGAGGCTGGATCCCCAACTATCACGGGGCTTGGGCAATGATCGTCATTCCGCCTCTCGTGGGAATCATCGAGGGCGGATTCCGCCCCGCCCACATCGCACTGCTGGCCATGTGGTGGGTGGGATACTTCCACTTCTTTGCCGCTACGGTGTGGTTGCGTTCGCAGCTCAAGGATCGCTTCCGCGCCCCGGTTGTCGCATACGGAATAGCCACCGTCATCGCCGGGCTCGCAACGTGGTGGGCAGCGCCGTACCTGTGGCGCTGGGTGCCAGTTTTCCTGCCGCTGGTGGCCCTCGCCGGATGGGCCGCGTGGAAGCGGCAAGATCGGAGCCTCGGAGCCGGGCTAGACACCGTCATCGCCGCATGCCTATTGCTCCCCGTCTCGTGGGACGTAGCAACCGCCGGATCAGCGGGACTCGCCGCCACCCCCAGCATCTGGACTCAAACGGCGCTGCTCTTCGGTTACTTCGCCGGGACAGTTTTCTACGTCAAGACCAACATTCGCGAGCGAGACTCCAACGGTTACCTGGTGGCCTCGATTGTATGGCACGCCTTGTGGCTGGTCGTGGCGACGGTGGTGTCAAACCCATGGCACGTGGCCGTATGGGTGGCGCTCGTGGCACGCGCGATTGCCGTGCCCCTGCTGAGGCGGAGCGGCACCGCTATTTCAGTGACGGCGATCGGGGTGGCCGAGGTGGTGACGTCAATTCTCGTCACCGCCTCGTTACTGGTGTAGGTGCGATGCTGGCGTAGCCGCGCGTCCAAGCCAAACACGTGTCATTTTCCGATACACGTGACGCATTTTCCCGCGGAAAAACTGTCGCACGTTTCAGGAATCGTTACACGTTCCGATAGGGCAGGTGCTGGCGGGTCCACTCAGGTTTGGCTAACTGTGGTGCGCGGGCACGATCCCAAAGGCGTATGCGGGCACGATCCCAAAGGATTGAGTTTTTTGGAAAGAATTGAGCCCGAGGACACGTCAAAATGCCTCAATTCTTTCCATTTTCCTCAATTCTTCAGGAACAAGGAAGGCGCCCGCACCTTCGTGCGAGCGCCCCATCCACACCGGAACCCGTCACTGCTGGAATTCGTCACTGCTGGAATTCGTCGCGGAACTGCTCCAGCGAGCGCAGCAGGCGCAGTGACCCGGCGGGCTCAGCGACCGTGACACGCACGCCCTCGTCACCAAAGCGGCGCACGGTAATCCCGTTCTCCTGGCAGATCTCCTCAAAGCGCACGCTCTGGGCGCCGAAATCGAGCCAGATGAAGTTGGACTGCGAAGCCGGGACGTTCCAGCCCTGAGCCGCAAGCGCGGCAAGCAACTTGGCGCGCTCGTCCTTCAGCACCTCAACCTGGCGATTCACCTCAATTTGCGAACGTAGCGCAGCACGAGCGGCAGCCTGGGCCAAACCGTTGACCCCAAATGGGGTGGAAATCGCGCGCAAACCCGACGCCATCGCCGGGCCCGCCAAGGCATACCCACAGCGTAGACCAGCCATGCCGTATGCCTTGGAGAACGTGCGCAGCACGATGAGGTTCTCGTATTCGGGCAGAAGCTTGCGCGAGTTGACGATATCGTCCATCTCGGTGAAGTGAATGTACGCCTCGTCAAGGACCACTGGAATCGTGCTCGGCACTTCGTCCAGGAACGCAACCAACTCCGAATGGGTAAGACTCACGCCGGTGGGATTATTTGGCGAGCAGAGCAGGATCGCGCGCGTGCGCTGGGTGATCGCCTTGAGCATTCCGCGCAGATCATGCGCGTACTCGCGGGTGAGGGGCACCTTGACGGCCACTCCCCCAGCTGCCTGGATAGCAATCGGATAGGCCTCGAACGAGCGCCACGGCAGCACAACTTCACCCTCGGGCGTCACGACAGCCTGCAGAATCTTCTCGATGAGCGACGTCGAGCCATTGCCCACCACAATGCCCGAATCGGGCCATTCATGCAGCGCAGCGAGATCGGCGACGAGGTCCGTGGCAAACATGTCCGGGTAGCGGTTGAGCCCTCCCGCAACCGACTGCAACACCGCCTGCACCTGCGGGAGCGTGGGGAAAGGCGTCTCGTTTGACGCCAGCTTGATCGCATGGTGATCGTTCTTTCCCGGGACGTAAGAAGGCAGCGCCAACACTTCGGGACGGAACCACATCTGTTCTGCATTGTCCATGTCACTATTTTGCCTTGTGCGCCCGCACGCGGCGGCCAAAGGTCACCAACTGGTCATCACTGATCACCGGAAAGCCACCAACTGGACGAAAATCACGCCATTTCTTGACCCTCTCCATGGAGATTAAAAACCATGGGGTATAGGCTTTTTCTTCGCACTAAGGTGAAAACATCCGTCGTGCGCGTTACACGGTCATAAACCGGCAATACAATATAATTCGAGACCTCGGTTCTTCTCCACTACGTTGGGTACCGAGTGCCTCGGTCATAGTCCAACAACTCGGTCACAATCCGATACGGCAAAGGAACATCATGAACACGAATTCAGATCCACTCGGTGGCCTGCGTCTCGACGCCGAATCCCTCACCCGTTCTGCCATCAAGGGCATTCGCGGCCTTTTCGGCATCACCGGCTTCTTCGCTCTCGCTATTGGCATTGCGCTTCTTGTATGGCCGGGTGCGACCCTCCGCGTGGCCGCAACGCTCATGGCCCTCTACTTCGTCGTCGACGCCCTCATGCGCCTCTACATGGCCATTACCACACAGCTTCTCTCCACCGGCTGGCGCATCCTCAGCATTCTCTTCAGCGTTCTCCTCCTCGTCGGCGGCATCTTCATGTTCCGCAACTCGACGGTGGCCGGAGAAGCCCTGCTCATCACAATCGTCTTTGTCGTGGGCATCTCGTGGATCATCGAGGGCATCCTCGCCCTCACCGAATCCGGCTTCGCCCGCTCGCAGGGCTGGGCAATCTTCCTCGGCATCATCTCGGTACTCGCTGGCATCAGCGTCCTCGCGGTTCCCACCTGGTCCGCTGTGGTCCTCATGACCTTCACTGGCATCTCTCTGGTGATCACCGGCATCTCGTCACTCGCCCGCGCCTTCACCTTCGGTAAAGACGTGCTCAAGACGATGGACGCTCGCGGCGTCGACATCATCGACGGCGAGATCATCGACTGATTTTTGGCTTTGGCTGACTTGGCTTTGGCTGAATTTTTGGCGACGACGACGCGAGGCACCGGTTTCCCAGCGGTCACGTTCGTCATTGGCCGAGGGGCATCACCAATTAAAGCAACTAGCTTTTATCGCTTCGGGACTAGCAGCAACTGAATAACAAGAGCTAGATGGCATGCCTAACTGAGCACCTCCGACGATTCGCCGGGCGGTGCTCAGTTGCCGTTTAGGCTTCTCGTAAATAGGCAATGGGTCAATTCTCTGTGGGGCACTGCAGGTTCGGTGAGCCGCTGAGCAGCTCTCGTTACCGCAGGTTGTGTAGTTGTGTGAGGCGGCGCGTCAGCCTTCGTATCCGGGACGGTGCCAGTCGCCGGAGCGGCCACCGGCCTTGTGGATAATCTTGCAGTCGGTGATTGCGGCCGAGCGGTCGACTCCCTTGACCATATCCACCACCGCAAGCGCCGCCACCGTCACCGCCGTGAGCGCTTCCATCTCCACGCCCGTGCGATCTGCCGTGCGCACAGTGGCGGTGATCGCCACGTGGTCCTTCTCCAGGTGGATATCCACGGCCGCACCGTGCACACCAATGGTATGGGCAAGCGGAAGCAGATCAGGCACCTTTTTTGCAGCCGCGATCCCGGCAATACGCGCCACGGCGACGACGTCGCCCTTGGGAACCGTCCCTTCCCGCAGCGCACTCATCACCTCGGTGGAGCAACACACCGTGCCGATGGCCGTTGCTTCGCGGACGGTCGGCTGCTTGGCGGTCACATCCACCATGTAGGCCTCGCCCGAACCGTTGAGGTGGGTGAAGGTCATTTTTTCGCTCACTGTGGGGTCCTTTTCGTTCATTTTCGTTCATCGTGTTTCGTGGATGGCGGTGAGAGCGTTCTATGTGCCTATATAGGCACATAGAACGCTCTCACCGCCACAAAAGTTCAATTGGTCGGTAGTCACCGAAACCACATGACATCCACCGGATCTCCCTCGTTGACGTTGGCGACCTCGGCGGGGACGCGCGCCAAGCCTGTGGCCAGCGGAAGCGCCGCGATGAGGTGCGACTTTGATCCACCAGTGGTCGCGGGGCCCACACCGTTGGCATTCATGTCAGCTGCGTTACTCACCCAGCCACCCGTCGCGCCACCATCGGGCCTGTCATCTACCCAGCCACCCGCCCCATCACCAACGCGGACGCACGGCAGGAACTGGGTGCGGCCAGCCGATCGAGACCACGACACTCCGGCAACATCAGGCCGGAACATCTCCTCGTACTTTGGCACCGCGCGGCCAAACAGCAAATCCAGGAGCGGACGCCCGAACAGCTGCCACGACACAAACACCGACACTGGATTGCCTGGGAGGCAGATGATCGGGACGTGACGACCGGTCGAATCAGCAACCGTGCCATATCCCTGCGGCTTTCCGGGCTGCATGGCAACTTTATCGAAGGTGACACCTTCGCTGAGCAGTGCCGCCTTCACCACGTCGAAGGCGCCCGCACTCACGCCACCCGTCGTGACGATAAGGTCAGCACCATCCGCGAGCGCCCGCAGCCCGGTAAGAAACGAATCGGTGGTATCCGTGTGGCAGGCGAAGGTTTCTGGGGTGGCTCCCGCCTCGGCAGCCAGTTGGGTCACGAGCACCGAGTTAGAGTCGGGGATCTGGCCCGGCGCGATCTCTTCGCCGGGTGCTCGCAGTTCGTCCCCGGTAGTTACTACACCCACTCGCGGACGGGCGTGCACCGCAACATCGGCGTGACCGAGCGCTACGAGAGCCGCCAGGTGAGCTGGAGTGAGGGCCGTGCCCACCGCGAAGGCAAGAGCACCGGCCGCAATATCCTCACCGGCATAGCGGATGTGCTCGCCGGATGCAGGAATGGCAGTGGGAACGATCCGAGCCGGCGGGTGAGGCAGCATATTAGTCGAGGGGTCCTCGGTAAGTTCCACCTGCAGAATGGCGTTGGCACCGGCGGGGAGAGGTGCACCCGTCATGATGCGAAGGGTAGTTCCAGGCTCCAAGTCAGGGATATCAGTGCAGCCTGCGGGGATGTCGCCCGTGACGGCGAGCGGCTCGCCCACTGTCACGTCCTCGACACGCAGCGCGAAACCATCCATCGCCGAGTTGGTGAACGGAGGAATAGCAAAGCGAGCGGTGGCATCCTCCGCCAGCACGAGTCCGCGGGCCTCACCAATTGGGACGCGACGTGTGGGAAGTGGGGTCCCCAACGCCATGACGTCGGCGTAGTGACGCGAAATGTCCTTGAGAGCCATGACTTCCTCCATGCGTATTCAAAATCGACTGCTGAGCTGCAACACTATGTGTTCGAACTACAACGCTATGTGCTCACACCACGATGCCATGCGTTCGCCGCCAACAGTGACACCTTTAGGCCCAGACACCTCTAGGCCCAACCAGCGGTTATCTCGGGGTGCCTACCTTCTTTATTGGCATCCTTTTGGGGACGCCACCACTGTGATAGCCATTAGCTCCGCTTCAGTATCGCTCCCGAGCGATTTCTCCTGTCCGCACCTGAATGAGCGTGAGATCCAGAAGCGGCGTCTCCACACCAAACTTGCGCGCCTGCACAGCCATCTCACCGAGGATATGCTCACCCTCATGCGGGAAACCAGCGGTGAGATCGCGGTACAGCGATGAGGTAAAAGAGGATCCGGGTTCAGCCAGCATTCCCACAGAGAAACGATGTGCCTTCTCAGGCACTGGATAGCCCGCGGCAGCAGCCACAGCCTCGGTTTCAGCAATCGCCTCCTCAATCCACTCTCGGCCTCCCGCCTCAACAATCGCACCGACAGGCCCACGGAACAGGCAGGTGATCACGCCAGCAGAGGCGATGAATGCCCACTTCTCCCACATTGCAGCGGCCACGTTGTCACTGACCACCAACGAAATCCCAGGAACGTCGAAGAACTCGGCGATCGCTGCCGGAAACTCGGAACCATCCAAAGTCCCCAAGGTAATGGAAATGAGGTCCGTCATCTGCCACACGACACCGTTATCGAGCGTGGCCACAATCTTCACGAGTCCGCCCAACACCTGCCCCGGAAACTCCTTCTCCAGGCGGGCCACATGGGCCATGCCATTGAGGATTGGGATGATCGTCGTCTGTGCTCCGATATACGGGCGAATATCCTCAATCGCCGACTCAAGCCCGGTGGCCTTCACCGTAAAAAGAACGAGATCGAAAGGGTCCGTGGACTCGCCGCTTACCAACGTCTGCACGGTATTAGTGCGCTCCCCCGCCGGAGTCCGAAATGTCAGCCCGTTGGCCCGGATCGCCTCTGCACGTTTAGCCCGCACAAGGAACGTGACATCCCGACCCGCTTCGTGCAGCAACGTACCATACGAGCCGCCAGTCCCTCCGGCCCCAACAATGAGAATCCGCATGATCTCTTCCCGTTCTTTCCTCGGTTGCGGTAGTGCGCTCAGGTTTCAGCTATTCTGCCCGCCCTGTTTCAACAATCGTGCACATCCAGTTTCAACAGCCATGCACACCCTGTTTCGACAGTCACACTCGTTCGACGTTATCACCAAAACAGTCGCCCACCTGGGTATTCCGTTCCTCCATGGTCTCTGAGCGGCAAGCCGTGCCGAATACGGCGCCGAATATCGCTGTGGCGGCCACATACGATTCCACACCTTCACAATCAGCCATTCAGAGGCCTCACAATCAGCCCGCTAGAATGGCATCATGCCACGTCAGCAACTGCGTATCGCCGTCATCACCGTCTCCGACCGCACGGCCGCCGGCCGCCGCGAGGACCTCTCCGGCCCCCTCGCAGTCCGTCTCCTCGGGGAATATGGCGAGGTCAGCGGTCCAATCGTCGTTGCTGACGGCATCACCCCCGTCCGCGACATGATCACCCACGCGATCTTCTGCGGCGCCCAAGTTGTCTTTACCACCGGCGGCACCGGCATCACCAGCCGCGACCTCACCCCCGAAGGCACAGAACCGCTCATCACCCAACGCATGTGGGGCATCGAGGCCAAAATGCGCGACAACCCTGCCGTCCCCACCTCAGCCATCTCGCGCGGCATCGCTGGCATCGCCACCGCGGACGGCAAACGCGCCTTCGTCATGAACGCGCCCGGCTCCACCGGCGGCGTCAAGGATGCGATCGCGGCAGTCGGCCCGTTGCTTGCGCACATCGTCGATCAGATGGACGACGGCGACCATCCCGCACCCGTCGCCCCAGCCGAGTCCACTACGGTACCATCTGAATCCGCGACGGCGCCGTCCGAATCCTCCACATCCGAGTAACCGCCCAGACTTCTACCGCAATCCATCACGCCCACGAGCCATCCCTACACACCAGAGAGAAGAAAGCATGAGCACCGAGAACGCCAGCAGCCACGAGGAAGCCACCTGGCGGGTCCAGAACCGCGGCGTCAATGATGGATCGGACGCCACAGTTGCTCTCGCAGGCGTCTCTCACGAGCCAATCGACATGTCTGAGCTCGAAGCGCTGGTCTCCGACAACTCCGCCGGTGCCATCGTCACCTTCAACGGCCGAGTGCGCAATCACGACGACGGCAACTCCGTCGTCGCCATCGATTACGAGGCCCACCCAGATGCGGGCAAGGTGGTAGAAAAGATTGCCGCCGAGGTGGCAGCGGGCAGCG
Organism: Actinomycetaceae bacterium; assembly: GCA_039812645.1. Lineage (GTDB taxonomy): Bacteria > Actinomycetota > Actinomycetes > Actinomycetales > Actinomycetaceae > Ancrocorticia. The sequence goes on along the minus strand of JBDIAV010000083.1, from coordinate 768 downwards.
GCGCCTGCAAGATCGCGATTGTGCATCGCGCCGGACACCTCGATATCGGCGACATTGCCTTAGGCGCGGCCGTCTCTGCCTCGCATCGTAAGGAGGCCTTCCGCGTCCTGGAGGCCGCCGTCGAGCAGGTGAAGATGCAGCTCCCCGTATGGAAGCGCCAAGAGTTCGAGGACGGCTCGCACGAGTGGACCGGTTCAGCCTGAGCCACTGAGCCGCTCCCCGTCAACAAAAACTCGGGATCACCCGCCGGCAAACGGCGGGAGCACATCTACCTGGATGCCTTCGGTCTGAGGGACAACCACCGCACCATCGAGCCGCTTTCCCTCTGCTAGCAGGGCACTTACGCCAAGGACCCGCGCGAACTCAGCGCCGTGGGACTCTACCAACAAAGTCCGCAGTTGTTCCGACGTGGAACCCCAAACAATCAACACGCTTTCTTCGCTCACTCCCGCGGCTTCTGCCACCGCCGCGAAATAACGCAACCGCACCGTCTGCTCAGGTTTGTTCTCAGCGCTCACATCCGTCATCTCATTTCCCTCCACATACATCCATAGACATTGACGTTCATCGACATCCGTCGTCGTTCAACTCTCGTCGGATAAGTATCACGACATCCACTAGGCGGCGCCGTACATCAACCGCCGATGGCACTCATCGGGCGATCAGGGCTAAGGAAGCTCGGATCGTTGATGCCGTGGCCAGGCTTTTTGCCCCACATCGCCCGGCGCCACACATTGGCAATTTCCTCGTCTGAGTATCCACCGCGCA
>JBDIAV010000082.1:0-16005 GCA_039812645.1 Actinomycetaceae bacterium | reverse complement strand
GCGCCTGGATCGGTGGAAACTTAGCTGTGCGGATGGGCGGTTTAGAGACAGGCCATGACGTGCTGGAGCGCTTTGACTCGGTGGTGGCCGAGATTGAGAGTACCGGCGTAGAGAGTGCGGCAATTGTTTCGCACGGGGCGATGATCACCGTGTGGTCTGCAATTCGGACCTCCGGTCTCAGCACGGAGCTGGTGACGCGTATCCATCCACTGAATACCGGGATCTGTGAGATTGAGGGAAGCCTGTCTGGAGGCTTTCAGGCGCTTTCGTGGATGGGCGAGCGGATCGGTTGAGCGGGTTAGCTGAGCGAGGCGCCTGCCGGCAGATGGACTAGTTGTGCTTGTGAAATGGGAGTTCAACATCATCTTATGTGAGCTATCTTTGTAACAAATCGGGGTGGGCACGGTCGTCTTGACCGTGCCCACCCCGTGCTTGGTAGTTAGTTGAGAGCGTCCTCTTATCGGGTGGTGTTCCCGCCAGGCGGGGTACCACGCGAAGCAAAAGCGCTACAGCACCTTCGCGAGGAAGTCCTTGGTGCGCTCATTCTGGGCGCGCTCGAAGATGGCCTCCGGTTTGCCCTGCTCAATGATCTGGCCCTCGTCCATGAAGACGACGTGGTTGGCCACCTCGCGGGCGAAGCCGATCTCGTGTGTCACCACCATCATCGTCATGCCTGACTTGGCGAGATCCTTCATCACCGCAAGCACCTCGCCCACAAGTTCGGGATCGAGTGCCGACGTGGGCTCGTCGAAGAGCATGAGGTCGGGGTCCATGGCCAAAGCGCGGGCGATGGCCACACGCTGCTGCTGACCGCCGGAGAGCTGAGCGGGGTAGTGGCCCATACGATCCGCCAGCCCAACTCGGGTGAGAAGCTCGGCCGCACGCGCCCGCGCCGTCGCTTTGTCCACGCCCTTGACCTGCACCGGCGCCTCCATAACGTTCTCCAGGGAGGTCATGTGTGGGAAGAGGTTGAACCTCTGGAACACCATGCCGATGGACGAGCGCTGCTTTGCCAGCTGCTTGCTGGGCAACTCATGAAGCTGACCGCCTGCACCCTGCCGATATCCCATAAGTTCGTCGCCCACGGTGATGCTTCCGGCTTGAATCTCCTCAAGCACATTGACGCAGCGCAGCAGCGTGGACTTGCCGGATCCGGATGGTCCGAGGATTGCGCACACCTCGCCGTGCTTGATGTCTAGCGAGACGCCCCGCAGCACATGGAGCTCGCCGAAGAACTTGTGAACGTTGCGGATTTCGATCATATTCTGCGCCATGGTCACGGAGTCCATTCTGCGGAGTTGTTTGCCGGGGTGGTGTCTGCGGCGTTGATTGCTGCCTGCCGAGAGGTGCGCTGACGCGCTGCGGCGCGGCGTGAAAGCCGGAGGGTCCGCTCGTTGGAGCCCTTCCCGTAGTAGCGCTCTAGATGGGACTGTCCGTACATGAGGATAGAGGTAATCACCAGGTACCAGATTGCCGCCACCACGAGGTAGGGAATCTGTAGCAGCGACGCACTACCAAGATCGTTGGTGACTCGCGTGAGCTCCAATGTAAATGGCACAGCCGTGACCAGCGAGGTGGTCTTGAGCATGGAGATTGTCTCGTTGCCTGTGGGCGGCACAATGACGCGCATGGCCTGCGGAATGATGATCCGGCTGAGGATTTTGCGCGGACTCATGCCGAGCGCACGAGCCGCTTCCTCTTGGCCAGGGTCCACCGAGTTGAGGCCGCTTCGTACAATCTCGGAAAGATATGCTGCTTCGTTGAGGCCGAGACCCAGAATTGCGCCGACGGCCGCAGTAAACACGTCGTAGGTGCGGAAGTCGAAGAACTCCGGACCAAAGGGAATACCAAGCGAGAGCCGAGGATAGAGAACTCCGATGAGGCCCCAGAAGATGAGCTGTGTGTACACCGGGGTGCCGCGGAAGAACCAGATGTAAGCCATCGATACCCAGCGCAGAACGGGGTTCTCTGAACGCCGCATGATCGCCAGTGTGACGGCAAGTGCGATGCCAATAACCATGGCAAGGACGGTCAATAGAAGGGTCCAGCCAATGGCTTGGAAAATCTGAGGCTTAAACAGCGTGGCAAAGACGATGTCCCAGTGGAAGTTCTTGTTGGTGATAAGGCCGTTGGCCATCATCACAGCAAGAATAGCGACGACGGCGGCTGACGCCCACCGTCCCCAATGGCGCACCGGAACGGCGCGGATGAGGTTGATCTCCTCGGCGCCGTTCTCAGTGGATGAAGTGTTGTGAATGCTCACGATTACTTCACCGGGTTCACGAGTGCTTCGGTAGCTACGTTGTCCTTGATACCCCATGCGTCAAAGATGTCGGCGAGGTAGCCCTCGTCCATGAGGTATTGGAAGGCGGCAACGGTAGCGTCGGTGAAGGCGGCATCGTCCTGAGAGACAACAGCACCAATCGGAACAACACCGGTGGGCTCGCCAATTGTCTGGAGCTGGCCCGAGGTCTGCGCGACAGCGTAGTCAGCCACCGAAGAATCGGCATACAGGGCGTCAAGCTTGCCACCCACCACGGCGGTGGTCACAGCGGACTGTTCGTTGTAGCGCTCAACCTTGGGAGCTTCAGAACATGAGCTGAAGTCCATCGCGGCGAGTTCGTCGTCCTGCACGGTGCCAATCTGAACGCCCACACTCTTACCACAAATGTCTTCTGGGTCGAAATCGTTGGGGTTGTCGGTAAGGACCGCCCAGGAGGAGCCGGTGGCGAAGTAGGGGATCATGTTGAAGTTTTGCTCGCGTTCCGCCGTCACCGAGATATTGGCGATTCCCATCTCGAACTTGCCGGGGATGCCGGGCATGATCGCGGCGAACTCGGCCTGCTGAATATCAGCGTCAAGCCCCATCACTGCTGCGAGAGCCTTCATGAGATCGATGTCGTAGCCAATGGGGGTCTTGCCATCGGTATCGTAGAACTCGGCGGGAGCGTAGTAGATGTTGGTACCGATGGTGAGCTTGCCATCAGCCGAGATTGCTTCGGGGACGAGAGAGGCGACGGCGTCGACCTTCTCGATACCGGAAGCGTCGAATCCCTTCATCTCCTTGGTGTCGGACCCGGTGGAATCTGAGTCGCCACCGCAGGCGCTCAGAACGAGGGCTGCCGCGGCACCCGCCGCGAGAATCGAAAGCTTGCGCATGAATATCTCCTTGCTGTCATCCACTGTGAGTCGGTGGAGTCACCCCCATTGAGGTGTTCTACGTACAGCCTACGCGCCTATGCATAAATATTCATAGTCACGTATTAATTACAGTTGTGTTATTGGTCATCGTGGGATTGCACCACGTACGTGTCGAAACGTTATGTGGTCATCACGACGACGGCGGAGCTTGCCTACGTTCATCAATACGGAACGAAAGAAACCGGTAGTAAATAAGCCTTGTCATCAGGCTGCGTCGTCGGGCCCGATAACACTTCGGCCCGGCTACGAAAGGTAACCGGGCCGAAAGTCATCTCCAAGAGATCACGCCACGAGAGCAGGCGCGGATCTTCTTAGATGTCGTAGTACAGAGCGAACTCGTAGGGGTGGGGACGCTGACGAAGCGGAGCGATTTCCTTCTCCAGCTTGTAGTCGATCCAGGTCTGGATGAGATCCTCGGTGAACACGTCGCCCTCGGTGAGGTAGTCGTGATCAGCTTCCAGGGCGCGCAGAGCGTCCTCGAAGGACTCGGGCAGCTGAGCGATCTGGGCGTGCTCCTCCGGGGGAAGCTCGTAGAGATCCTTATCGATCGGATCGGCTGGCTCGATGCGGTTGCGGATGCCATCCAGGCCAGCCATGAGCTGGGCGGCGAAGGCCAGGTAAGGGTTCGCCGACGGATCCGGAACGCGGAACTCAAGACGCTTGGCCTTGGGGTTGGAACCCGAGGTGGGGATGCGGATACATGCGGAACGGTTACGAGCCGAGTACACCAGGTTCACGGGAGCCTCGAAGCCCGGCACCAGACGGTGGAAGGAGTTGATCGAGGGGTTAGTGAAGGCGAGCAGCGACGGAGCGTGCTTGAGCAGGCCGCCAATGTACCAGCGGGCCAGATCGGAGAGGCCGCCGTAGCCCTTCTCGTCGGCAAACAGCGGTTCGCCGTTCTTCCACAGTGACTGGTGGCAGTGCATGCCGGAGCCGTTATCACCGAAGAGGGGCTTGGGCATGAAGGTGACCGTCTTGCCGTGCTCCCAAGCGGTGTTCTTGATGACGTACTTGAACTTCATCATGTCGTCAGCTGCGGTCTTGAGAGTGTCGTAGACGTAGTTGATCTCCTGCTGGCCACCGGTGCCCACCTCGTGGTGAGCGCGCTCGACATCAAGGCCAACGGCGGCGAGATTCTCGCACATCTCATCACGCAGGTCGCAGTAGTGATCGTTCGGGGAGACTGGGAAGTAACCGCCCTTGACGCGGGTCTTGTAGCCAAGGTTGCCGCCCTCTTCCTTGCGGCTGGTATTCCACCAACCCTCTTCGGAATCGAGGGTGTAGAAGGAGGAGCGTACGTCCTCGCCGAAGCGGACGTCGTCGAAGATGTAGAACTCGGCCTCGGCACCGATGAACACGGTGTCAGCAATGCCGGTGGACTTGAGGTACTCCTCAGCCTTGGCGGCGATGTTGCGCGGATCGCGGGCGTACGTCTCTTCGGTGAACGGATCCACCACGGAGAAGTTCATGACGAGGGTCTTGCGGGGACGGAACGGGTCAATGAACGCGGAGGCTACGTCAGGAACGAGCTTCATATCGGACTCGTGGATGGCGGCGAAGCCACGGATCGAGGAGCCGTCAAACATGAGACCCTCGGTGAAGATGTCATCCTTGAAAGCTGAAACCGGGATGCTGAAATGCTGCATCACTCCGGGAAGATCGCAGAAACGAACATCGATGAACTCGACGTCCTGCTCCTTGGTGTAGGCAATAGCCTCTTCAGCGCTTGAGAACATTGCGTCTCCTTCGTTGGCCGCGCGGCCTATTCCCCGCGGTACTGATATTAGGTTAGTCCTCGGCAGTTACTTACCGGTCACTGAAATGTTTCCAACATGTTACGAGGGGTGTGACGTCGCTCGCAGGCGACTTTCTATCCGCGATTTCTCGCGCTTTGGGGTTCCTCGCGCCTCTTCGTTGTGTCTCAGAAAGTAAGAAAGAAAATGAGGGAGTCCAGTACAACGACGTACTGGGCTCCCTCAGAGGTGATGAGTGCGAGACGGCAAACTCTGCGGGGCCTCGCGGAATCGCGACCTACTTGCCTCGCATCGCTCGGCGGTTTGGACGAGCATTCAGCGGATCGATACCCTTCGGAATGGGTAGGTTGTTCGTGCGAATAGCATCGAGGCGATTGGACAGTGCTGCGACTTCCTGCGCTGTAATCTGCTTCTTCAGGCGGCGCATTTCGCGCTCTAGCCGCTCGAGCTTGACCTGACCCTCATCGTTTCCGACCATGATGACATGGGTCGGTGCAGATGGAGCCACACGCTTGATGGCCTTGCGCTCTTCCTCGATGAGGCTGCGGACGCGCCCCTTAGGACCCTCCGACACGATGACGACGCCCGGGCGGCCCAGCGCGCGGTACACCATATCCTGGGTACGGGCGTTGAAACGAACAGGCTCCGGCTTAACATTCCAGCCACGGCCAATGTTGTCGAGAACGGCGGAGACGGCTCCGGGGCGGCCATCGATCTGCTGGTAGCTTGCCTTGCGGACAAGGCGCATCAGCAGCAGGAGTGGGAAGGTGACACCGAACGCAATGGCGAGAATGATCCACGAGAGCCACCGACCCGTAATAATGGCCGGAACAAGACCAATAGCAAGACCCAATAGGGCCACACCAAGCAGACCCCAGGGAAGCCACGAGTAGCTCCTCTTTGTTACCTTGTACGCGTCACCAAGGTAACTCCACCAGCGCTTCTTCTTTGGGCGCGGCTTCTTTTCATCCTTAGCCATATCCATCCTTTCGGCATAGCAACTGCACCGAGTCTAGTGGATTCGCCGACATTGTCCCAATGATGCGCGGTTTCGTTCCGCAACAGTGACGTGATTTTGCACTCGGGGCCTCTCGTGAGGGGAGGGAGATCATGCCGAGGACTCTGTAGGTCGGCTTACCAGGACCCTGTGGAAAAAATCTGCACGATACGAACGATTGTGTTTTGCTCAGGATGACTCGAAGGAGGAAATCGTGAAGCAAGGAGTATGCGCGGTGGCGTGTGGAGTGATAGCCGGCTTAGTTGTTGCTTTCGTCGTGCCACTGGGCGGGGAGAGTGTGCCCACCTCGGCTATCTCTCCTCATATGTCCAATTTTTCCGACGACGACGGCGCCCGCCCGAGTATCGCCGCCTCCCGTCCAACTACCGGTGGTGCACGAACGGAGAATGCCGTGGAACTAGGCGAGAAGGATGCGGGGGAGGAGGGGCAGCCCGACGAGGAGCAGATGTTTGCTATTGTGCAGGATCTTCTTACCCGCCGTGACGGCGCACTCCTTTACAAGAGTGAAACGGAGCTCAATGCGCTGAGCCTCCCTGACAGCCCGGTCCGGGCGGCGGACAACGAGATGCTGCAGGAGCTGGATAGCGTGACCATCATCAAGCTGCATACGGAGCTGCGTGGGGTGAAGGTGCTGGAGAGGGACGCGTTGGATGCCGAAAGTGTTATCGACCCGATTGAGGAAGTAGCCACGAATGCTGTGGGAGCTGAGCCGACACATACGCAGCCGGGTGTTATCCCAAACGAACTCGTGAGTGTCGAGGTGACCACGGTGCAGGAGCTACTGGAGGTGGAGGGGCAGGGTACTGTCGGCCCGTTGGAGGAGCGGTGTGCACGCTGGTTGCTGGCGCCTAACCCGTGGCGCCTCTATGACGTGCTGGAATGCACGGGGTAAGCGTGTAATAACGCAGAAGTGGTGGGGCTAATAATCAGCCCCACCACTTCTCAGTTGAGAATTATTGCCGTGGCCCGAGATAAACGGTCACGGTTTCAAACTTAGATGCCGAGATCGCCCTCGAAATCTCCAGCTTCAAGGCGACGCTTGAGATCGGAGAGGTAACGGCCGGCATCCGCGCCATCGACGAGGCGATGATCGTAGCTAAGAGCCAGGTAGACCATGTTGCGCAGGCCAATGACCTCGTTGCCGTCGGCGTCACGGATCACTGCCGGGCGCTTGACGATCGTTCCGATACCGAGAATAGCAACCTCGGGCTGGTTGATAATCGGGGTGTCGAACAGGGCGCCAGCGGAGCCGGTGTTGGTGATCGTGAAGGTCGAGCCTGACAGCTCGTCCGGAGCGATCGAGCCGTTACGGACACGGGCAGCCTTGTCATTGATGGCCTTGGCAATGCCAGCAATATTGAGGTCACCGGCGTCCTTGATGACGGGAACCATGAGGCCCTTGGGGGCGTCAACGGCGATGCCGATGTGCTCGTGATCCCAGTAGTGGACGTTCTTGTCATCGATCGAAGCGTTGATCTTCGGATGCGACTTCAGAGTGTCCGTGGCGGCCTTGACGAAGAAGGGCAGGAAGGTCAGCTTAGTGCCGGTCTTCTCCTGGAACTCGTTCTTCTTAGCTGCACGCAGCGCGAAGATCTTGGTGACATCGGCTTCCACCACGGTGGTGAGCTGTGCTGCAACCTGCAGCGACTCGACCATGCGCTTGGAGATGACCTGACGCATACGGCTCATCTTCTGCGTGGTGCCACGCAGCTGATCGGCTTCAGCGGACGGCTTCGACTTGGCAGCTGCTGGAGCAGCAGCCGGTGCCGGGGCAGCCTTCGCAGCTTCAGCAGCACGCTTGGCTTCCTCAGCAGCCTTGATAGCGTCCTCGACATCCTGGCGGCGAATACGACCACCAACACCGGTTCCCTTAAGCGAGGCAAGGTCGATGTCGTTCTCACGAGCAAGCTTGCGCACGATCGGGGTGACGTAGCCACCGGGCTCGGCGCCCGTGGCGACCGGAGCCGGAGCAGCAGGTGCGGCGGGAGCAGCAACGGGTGCCGGTGCGGCGGGGGCTGGAGGAGTGACAGGAGTAGCGGGCGCAGGCGGTGCTACCGGTGCTGGAGCGGCCGGTGCCGGGGCAGCAGCCACAGGCGCGGCGGGCGCTGCAGGGGCAGGAGCCGGGGCTGAGCCATCACCAATGTAAGCAAGCACGGTGCCAACGGACACGGTCTCGTCCTCACCCACGACGATGCGCTGAAGCACGCCGGAGGCGGGAGCGGGAACTTCGGTGTCTACCTTATCGGTGGAGACTTCCAGAATGGGCTCATCCTGCTCGACGGTGTCCCCCTCGGCCTTGAGCCACGTGGTGACGGTGCCTTCCGTGACGGACTCGCCAAGGGCGGGCATGGTGACGGCGACGCCGTCGTCGGCACCAGCGGAAGGAGCAGGAGCAGCAGGTGCAGCCGGTTCCGGAGTTGCGGCCGCCGGAGCAGGTGCGGACGGAGCTGAGGGAGCAGCCGCCGGAGCTGGAGCAGCGGGAGCCGCAGCAGCAGCGGGCGCGGCCGGAGCAGCTGCGCCGGAGCCGTCACCGATCAGGCCGAGGACGGTGCCAACAGAGACTTCCTCATCTTCCTGAACCAGGATCTGCTCAAGAACACCCGCGGCGGGTGAAGGAACTTCGGTATCGACCTTGTCGGTGGAGACCTCGAGGATTGGCTCGTCCAACTCGACGGTGTCGCCCACGCTCTTCAGCCAGGTGGTGACGGTGCCTTCGGTGACGGATTCACCCAGGGCCGGCATCTTGATTTCTACGGACATGATTTACTCAATCCCTCGTCTCAGTTGTGAGTGTGGAGCGGCTTACCAGCGAGAGCCAGGATGGCCTCGCCGATGGATTCGTTCTGGGTCGGATGTGCATGGATGAGACCATCGAAGTCCTCAGGCTGGGACTCCCAGGCAACCATCAACTGGCCCTCGCCAACCTGCTCGCCCATGCGGGCGCCGATAGCGTGGAAGCCAACGATGGGACCATCCTTCTGACGAACCAGCTTAACGAAGCCCGCAGTGCCAAGCATCTGGGACTTACCGTTACCAGCCAAATTGAATTCAACGGCCTCAATGTTCTCCTTGCCGTAGATCTCCTCGGCCTTGTTCTGGTTGAGGCCAACGGAGGCGATCTCCGGGTTGCAGAAGGTGACACGAGGAATGTAGTTCTCGACGATAACCTTCGGGTCCAGGCCCGCGAGTTCCTCGGCAACAAAGATGCCCTGGAGGAAGCCGCGGTGAGCCAACTGCAGGCCGGGGACGATGTCGCCAACTGCGTAGACGCCGGGAACATTGGTCTCAAGACGCTCGTTGGTGAGGACGAAGCCACGGTCCATGGCGATGCCCACTTCCTCGTAGCCGAGGTTGGCGGTGGCGGGGCCACGGCCAATGGCGACGAGGAGGTAGTCAGCCTGGAAGGTCTTGCCGTTCTGGGTGTAGACGGTCACGCCGTTGGCGTTCTGCTCCACACGATCGAACATCGTCTTGGTCTGGAACTTGATTCCGCGCTTGCGGAAAGCACGCTCGAGAGTCTTGGAGACGGCAAGGTCCTCGTTTGGAACGAGATTGGGCAGGCCCTCAATGATGGTCACATCTGCGCCGTACGAGTTCCACACCGAAGCGAACTCGACACCGATGACGCCGCCGCCCAGGATGATGGCCGAGCCGGGCACTTCATTCATGTTGAGTGCCTGATCGGAGGTGATAACACGACCGGTGATGTCCAAACCGATGGTCTTGGAGAAGGAGCCCGATGCAAGAATGACGTTCTTGCCGCGGTAGTGCTTGCCATCCACCTCGACGGTGTTCTTATCCACCAGGCGTCCCCAACCGTGGATGGTCTCTACGCCGCGGGAATCCACGAGGCCGGTCAGGCCCTTGTACATCCGCTCAATAACGGTGTTCTTGTAAGCGTTGAGAGCATTCATATCGATGCCCTCGAACGTGCCACGAACGCCAATCGACGCGCTTTCGCGCATCTCATCGGCGACCTCAGCTGCGTGCAACAGTGCCTTGGTCGGAATGCAGCCACGGTGTAGGCAGGTTCCACCCACCTTGTCACCTTCGATGAGTGCAACCTTCAGACCGAGCTGTGAAGCGCGCATCGCGGCAGCGTAGCCACCACTACCCGCTCCGAGCACCACAATGTCGTATTCCTGCGTGTCAGCCACGTACCTCTCCCTCGAGCTCGGAATGGTCTAGCCCGTACGACTAGTACCTACGTCCCAATTATCTATCTTTGGGAAGCGAGTTTCACAACTCTTTCATTGTGCCACGAACAACAAAATCGGGTGGGATTTATCGCCGAGAGCCTTGAATTGATATTCAAGGCCCGAGTCGCATGCATCCGGGGAGGAAAGGCAGATACCCTTGGTACATGGGACTTTTCTCGCGCCGCACGCCTAAGAACAACAACTCTACGAGTACGTCGCGCCATGACCAGCGCGCGGCGAAGTCGGCCACGCTGTCCCATTTCCAGGAGTTTGTTGGCTCCCGAGTAGGAGTTGAGTCCTATTTTGAGCCCGAGACCCCGCGTGAACAGTCCGCGTTGTTACTCGTCGCGAGGGACGGCGAATGGACACGGCGCCGAGTTCCGGATCTCAAGACAGCAGCCTCTATCGCCAACGATTTAGGCATCCCGTTCTATGAGATCGTCAAAACCGGGTACCCAGATTCGATGAGGCAGTGGAATCTGCGTCAGCAGCGCGGGCGGTAGCACCGGGATATAGAGCTTCCTCATGTGAAAGATGTGTGCACGACACCCGGCTTTGAACCGTGCTGCCGTGCACAAACCCTTTGATGAGATCGTGCTGCTGATCGAATCTGCCTACGCGCCGAGGTGTGTAAGGAGTGTGCGCACGGCGTAGCCGGTAGCTCCCTTCGGCGTGTAGCCCCAGGGCTCTTCGTTGTTGTAGGAGGGCCCGGCGATATCGATGTGAGCCCACGGGGTGTCGCCTACGAATTCTTTGAGGAAGAGCCCAGCCACCAGCATGCCGCCGAAACGGCTTCCGGAGTTCTTCATGTCGGCGACCGACGAATCAAGTGATTTGCGCAGGTAGGCGGGTAGCGGCATCGTCCAGATAAGTTCACCGGCGATTTCCGCATCCGAAGCAATCGCCGAGGTCATCTCCTCGGTTCCCATGAGCCCCGCGTAACGTCCGCCAAGTGCGACGATCTGGGCGCCGGTGAGGGTGGCGATATCGATCACTTCGTCCGGCTTTTCCTTGAGGGCCTGTGTCAGTCCATCCGCGAGGACGAGGCGGCCCTCGGCGTCCGTGTTGTTGATCTCCACGGTGGTGCCGTTAGCGAGCGTCAACACATCGCCCAGGCGGGTTGCTGTTCCGGAAATCATGTTCTCGGCGATACACATCCAGGCGGTCACCTTGATGGGCAAATGGAGCCGTGCTGCAGCGACGACGACAGCCGCCACCGTTGCCGCCCCCGTCATATCCGTCTTCATATCCAGCATGCCGGCGTGCGTCTTGAGGCTGTAACCACCCGAATCGAAGGTGATGCCCTTGCCCACGAGAGCCACGGAACGTGCGGCTCCTTCTGGCTCCCATGAGAGGCGCACCATCCGACTAGGGGAGGCGGAGCCGGCACCTACACCAAGTAGTCCGCCGCAGCCCTCCGCGGCGAGCTTCTCCTCGTCCCACACGTCGGCAACGATTCCGGTGTCTTGTGCCATGTTGACTGCCGCGGTGGCGAGTTCCACCGTCCGCAGATCGCCGGCGGGAGTGTTGACGAGGTCGCGCACGGCATTTTGTGCCTCGGCAAGAATCTTTGCTCGCTCAAGCTGCTCGTCTGCGCCCGCAATGGTTGTGAGAATGGTCAAGTTCGCGGCCTCAGGCTGCTTCTTGCTGCGGTACGTGGTGAAGCGGTACGCACCAAGTAGTGCTCCCTCAGCAATCGCTGCGAGTTCTGCGGCTTGAGTGTGAGGAATATCGACGACGACGTCCCCGGACAACGTCGAGACGCGCAGCGCGGCACCGATGCACTGGCGCAGGTCATGCAAGGAAGGGGCACTTCCTAATGCCACGGCAATGATGCGAAGGTGAGGGCAGCTCGGCAGGGTCAGACACGTGACGGTCTCGCGTGCCTGTGAAGCCCCCAGAGTTTCCAATGCCGTGCGAAGCTCCGCAAGCGCCGTGGAGTCCAGCGCATTGGATTCCCAGGCTGTACTTGTGGAAGAGTCTGTATCCTTAGTGCTTGGTATGCCGATGACAAGGGCACCGCCCTGTGGCGTCCCCGTCGGAGAAGCTGCAATGATAGTCATAACGCCATGGTACGGCACCCTCACACAGGGAATCTGAAACGAAGGAATCATCGGTGAGCGAAGAGACCCAGCCGATCCGTGACACTCGTGCATCCACGCACGGATGGCCGCGCATACTGCTTATGGCGTTGGCCGTAGGGGCGGCGATCTTTACCTGGCGTGGAATCATTGCGTCGACGATGGCTTTCCAGCAGGGGGAGATTGCTGCGGCACTCACGACACTGCTTGCGGACCTGGTTTGGGTGGCAGGTTCCGTCGGAATTATCCACAACGGCCTCAAGATGCGGCGGCTCGCGGGAGTATCGTGGACGATCAACGTCGTCGCACCACTGGCCGCACTCTTCCTAGAAACGGATGCGCTCCTCCCGGTGAACCCGTGGTACGAGGCTGGCTCTACCTATTTCTTCCTGCCGCTCGCGGGCGCGGTCGCGGCGGTCATCTGGCTTATCTGGTCCGCACCCTCGCAAATCGCAACTCGCAACGGAGGCTGACGTGCTTTATCGCTGGGTTTACAAGAATTTCCTCGTACACACGGATCCCGAGGAGGCGCACCACTTCGCTATGAAGGCGATCGGGATCTTTGGCCGTAGTCCATTGGCCCCTTTGTATCAGGCGACTGTCGGATACCGCGGAGGAGGTTCCTTCCGAGGTCTTCTTGCCCGCCCGCTACCCGGTCGGCTGGGCATGGCTGCCGGTCAGGACAAGGACGCCAAGGCAATTCTTGGCACCATTGCTCTGGGCTTCGCCTTTACTGAGATCGGTACAGTGACTCCGAAGCCGCAGCCGGGCAATGAGAAGCCACGCTCGTGGCGTATCACCGAGCAGAAGGCCCTCCGCAACAAGATGGGATTCAACAACGATGGTGCCGACGCCGTCGCTGAAAGGCTCGCCGAGCTGCGGTCCACAAAGCGGGGACGCGCCGCCGTCGTCGGTGTAAATATTGGTAAAAATAAGTGGACCTCCGCGCAGGACGCTCCCCAGGACTACTCGATCTGCGCCGCGAAGCTCGCGCGCTGGGCAGACTACCTGGTCATTAACGTGTCGTCCCCTAATACGCCGGGCCTGCGTGATCTGCAGGCTGTGGACTCACTGCGGGAGATTGCGCGAGCTACTCGCCAGGCCTCCGAGAAGGCAGCAGGGCGCCGAGTACCGGTACTGGTGAAGATCGCGCCAGATCTCGCTGACGCAGATATCGCCGAGGTGGCGCAGATGGTCATTGATGAGGACCTTGACGGGGTAGTCGCGACGAATACCACGATTGCTCACGAATATGGCGAGGGTGGAGTGTCCGGGGCTCCGGTACATGAGCGAGCAGTTGCGGTTGTCACGCAGTTGCGCACGCTGCTTGGCCCGGATCGCATCATTATTGGTGTGGGTGGCATTTTCACCGTGGGGGATGCCAACCGCATGCTTAACGCGGGCGCCGACCTGCTAGAAATCCTCACCTCGTTCGTATACGAGGGGCCGTTCCTGCCCGGCAAGCTCAACCGAGCTCTTGCCAGAACTGCGGGTTGATGTTTTGTTGGCTACCGCAGCGTCGTTGCTGCCACATGAGGCGGCAGGCCCCGCCTCATAGCCACGAATGCATGAGGCGCCACCCAGTCGGGTGGCGCCTCACACGTCGTTTCTTGTAGAGCTCGTTGGAGCCCTCAGCCCACCTTGTTCTCTTTACGAGCGCGGCGGGCTTCCTTGAGATCTTCCTTCGTACCACCGGCGGGGTACTGTCCTCGCTTGACCTGCGGGGCGGGCAGACGCCAGCGGCGCAGATAGAAGGTGCGGGTAAACATCTGCCAGAAGAAGCGGGGCGGAACCCTATCGGCACCGAACTTGTGCTCGGCCAAGGTACGCGCGTTGCGCACGGCCCACGCCGAGTCAATGATCATGAGAATGAAGATGGCGTATACACCAAGCGTCACGTAGATGAAGATCTCTGGGTTGTACGCCTGGACAAAGATCGAGGCCAGCAGCACCAAAGCCATAGGCATAAAGCCGACGCCGATGCCGGTCCGCGCATCCAGGTAATCGCGGGCAAAGCGGCGCACGGGGCCAGCATGGGCGGCGGGCATGTTGCGCTCATCGCCACTCTTCATAGCGTCCTGCTGCTTGCGCCAGGCCTCATCAGAGCGCGCACGTTCCTCAGCCTTACGGATGCGCTTCTCTTCCTTCGTCAGGGTGCGGTGATCA
Organism: Actinomycetaceae bacterium; assembly: GCA_039812645.1. GTDB lineage: Bacteria > Actinomycetota > Actinomycetes > Actinomycetales > Actinomycetaceae > Ancrocorticia. The sequence continues at coordinate 1,586 of JBDIAV010000082.1, read as the reverse complement.
GCCACGATCGGACGACGATTGGCCGCTTCCGCCTGCTTGCGCTTGGGCGTAGGGGATCCCTTCCGCGGACTCTGGCCCTTCGGCAGAAAGGGCCCCACCTCTTCGGGCGTCACTTCCGCTTCGGTTTCCTTTTTCTTTCCAAACACGCTGACTCCATCTTCATCGTTAGCCCAGTGTTGTTCCGGACAAGACACTATCGCCCAGTGTACGTGCCGTAGCTGTCGTGCTCCATTTTGCTGAGGAAAGTCGGGAGGGATATCACCCTGTGGGCAGGTGGCCTGCTGCTGGCTACCAAGGTTCCACGAGTCGATTGCCTCTCGCGTTACCGGTTGTGCGATGAACTCGCTAGTCTGGAGTAATGACTAGCTTTGAGGATCTTGCGTCCAGAGTTGACGCGCAGCTTTCCGCCCATCGCCGCGAACTTGAAGAGCTTATTCGTATTCCTTCGGTCTCCGCTGACTCGTTCGATCAGAGCCAGCTGACGCGCAGCGCGGAGGCTGTTGCCGAGTTGGCGCGCGCTCGCGGACTCGACGCCGAGGTAATTCAGCTTCACACCGCCTCCGGCCTGGTTGGCCGCCCCGCTATTCTTGCCCATCGTGAGGCACAGCCGGGTCAGCCCACCGTCCTGCTCTACGCCCATCACGATGTGCAGCCCCAGGGCTCGCTGGACGGCTGGCTATCCGATCCTTTCGAGCCGGTGGAGCGCGACGGCCGCCTCTACGGTCGCGGCAGCGCTGACGATAAGGCCGGCATCCTCGTGCATATGGGAGCGCTTGCGGCGCTCGGTGACGAACTCGGCGTGGGTGTCACTCTCTTTATCGAGGGCGAGGAAGAGATCGGTTCGCCTACCTTCCACGACTTCCTCGACACCTACCGCGACCGTCTCGCTGCCGACGTCATCGTCGTCGCTGACTCCAACAACTGGAAGATTGGTACGCCCTCGCTCACCACGTCGTTGCGTGGCGTCGTGACTGTCGGTGTCACCCTCGAGGTTCTCGACCACGCGCTACATTCGGGCATGTACGGCGGCCCGGTTCTTGACGCCGTCACCCTCATGTCGCGTCTTGTTGCGACGTTGCACGACGACGACGGCGCCGTCGCGGTTGCTGGTTTGACTGCTTACGATGACGCCACCGCTGACTACAGCGAAGAGGCGCTGCGCGCGGATACCGGCGTGCTTGATGGCGTGACGCTGTCCGGGCGCGGCTCTATTGCTTCCCGTCTGTGGACGCAGCCCGCCCTCTCTGTTATCGGCATGGATGTCACGTCCTGCGACAAGGCGTCAAACACCCTGATCCCGTCTTGCTCCGCCCGCCTCTCGCTTCGTGTGGCTCCGGGTCAGGACCCAGCGGAAGCGGCACACGCGCTTGTGGCACATCTTGAATCTCACGCGCCGTTCGGCGCCCATGTGAGCGTCGAGGTGGAGGAGACCGGCCCCGCCTTTAAGGCAGGCGAAGATACCCCGGCTACGGTCGCGGCACGCTGGGCCCTTGAGCAGGCGTGGGGTACTGAATCAGTGGACATCGGTGTAGGCGGCTCTATCCCGTTCATTGCCGATCTCGCCGAGGTGTTCCCCAAGGCGGAGA
>JBDIAV010000081.1:0-16261 GCA_039812645.1 Actinomycetaceae bacterium | reverse complement strand
GACCTATTCATTACGAGTGAATCGCTCTGCCGACTGAGCTAAGGTGGCACGCCACTATCGCAGCGTTGGTAATACTACCCATTGGAGAATCGCCGTCGCAAATCTCAGAGCGCGAGCCGATCAAGGTCACACCTGAGACTTAACGCCTGCTAGGTTTCGTCTAACTTCCGGCACCATGTACCCGGCTCCGCAATCACACACTTACTTCTGCGGACCACAGCTCTGCGGCCTGCGCTCTCCGGCACACACAGCACTTTTACGGCTCACACACCAATCCATCCTCTGGCAGGGTTCCATCCAGGAGATAAGCATCAAGTGACTTAAGAATGCACTCATCCGCCTGAGCGGAATAGGCAGTGTGTCCGTCACCATTCCACGTCACCAGCACAGAATTCTCCAACTGGTCGTGTACTGCCTCGGCCCAGTGGTACGGGGTTGCGGGATCGTACAGAGTTCCCACGACCACGATCGGAGCCGAGCCCTTCGCGGCAATCGGCCCCGGAATCTCAGTGGGCGAATATGGCCAGTAGGCGCAGAGGTCCACACCCGATGTCTGAATGTCTCCGAGCACCGGGGCGTTCTCCCTCAACTCAGCAGACGCACTCTCCAGTTCAGCTGGATCAGCAGGAGGGTAGTCAGCGCAATTAATCGTCAACAATGCTTCGATGCTGTTCGACGCAAAGCTTCCATCCTTCTGACGTTCCTGCGACAGATCGTTGAAAACCTGGAACTGAGTTCCGTCATTGTTCTCAATGAGATCCCTGAAGGCACCGGTCAGCATCGTCCATGCTGACGGAGCATACAACGGAAGGACCATGCCATTGAAGAACTGCGATGCAAGAAGTGGGCGGTCCGGATCCTTTGTTGGGTAGGGAGATTCCGCAGCTGCCGCGAGGAGATCATGAATCTGTACGGTGGCGTCGTCGATAGAACCGGTGAAGGGACAGGAATCAGACTCGAGGCAGTCCTCCAAGTAACGCTGGATGGCCGTCTCAAAGCCCATCGTCTGGTCACGACTCATCCGCGCCAATCCGATGCTTGTGTCCACCGGGCCATCAAGGATTAACCGCCCTGTATTCTCCGGGAACTTCTCGGCATACTCCATACCCAAGAACGTGCCGTAGGAAAGACCTACGTAATACAACTTAGGATCCCCGACTAGATGCCGGATAACGTCAATATCCTGCACCGCGTACTTCGTACCAAGGAAGGGAAGAATATCGCCGGAATTCGCAGAACATCCGTCGACAAAAGCCTTAACCTCTGCCTCTGCTTGTTCCTGCGCCCCGTCAACCGAAGTATCGGGCGAGCCATCAAGGAATCTCGTGAGCGTCGCATCGTCGACACAATCAATCGGATTCGACTTACCCACACCGCGCGGATCGAAGCCGAGAATGTCAAAGCTTGTGCGGATATCACCATCAAAAAGATAGGACGCACTTTTCACCATCTCCACACCCGAGGCGCCAGGCCCGCCGGGATTGAAGACGAGAGTGCCGATGGCCTCACCTTCTGCGGGGCGTTTAGACATGGCGATCTCGATTGTCTCGCCCCCAGGGTTGTCATAATCAAGCGGGACGGTGATCATCGCGCACTCAAGCCCGCCCTCACATGATTCCCACGTCAAGTCCTGGGTGTAGTACTTCTCCAGCCCTTCGGGAATCGCTGGCATAGGCGCATCAATGGCTATGGCATTCGCAGTTGACCCCTGAGAGGATGTACCCGCAGGTGGCTGCGATTCATTGCCACCTTCACCCTCGGGCGTGTTGGGAGCACAGGCGCCGAGCAGCAGCACGATGCCTGTCAGTAGGCCAGCAAGCTTCTTCGAGATCTTCACCATTCCACCGTAGACCATTGTTCTCACCTACCGCAGGATGTCCCGTACTGCTGTGGATGGGTATTGCACGAAGCAGTTCTGTGGAGAAAAGTACGAGATTCGTTTGGGCTTCTATGCGAAGTGCGTATCCGCCGCCGAGGCCTGTGGACGCAGCGACAGCATCATGGCTTCTAGAGTGAGCAGAGGATCGACGTTGCCAGCTAACCTTTGGCGTGCCTGAGAAATCGAATCCATACGGTGAATCGACTGTTGTGCAGTGGAGGCCTCCGCCAGTGCACGAATCTCCCGCCCAAAATCCTCATTAACGAGCTCTACATCAGCGCCAAGTTGGACGGTCAACACATCTCTGAACAGGGACAGCATGTCAACCATCGCCCGGTCGAGGACGTCACGCTTGGCACGAGTGGCCCGGCGCTTCTGGGTCTCCTCGAGGGAGCGAATCTGCGCGCGAACCGCGGGTGGAATCCGCTTGTCGTCCTCTACGCCAAGGGATCGTTTGAGTTCGGCCAGCTCTCGGCCGTCATTCTTGGTGGCTTGTGCTTCGGCACGCTCGGTGGCGTTAGCCAAGAGCCGCTGCGCCGCGAGGACGGCATCCCCGGCACCACGGATCGAGAGCGCTTCGCGAAGGGTCTTGGCCCGTTGTCCGGCCACCTCAGGATTGGTGGCAAGTGCGCGAGCCATTCCGATATGCGACTGGGCGGCTTTCGCAGCAACGAGCGCCGTCTCAGGGGCCACACCGTCACGCCGCACAAGCAGCTCGGCAACGTCAGAGGCCGACGGAACCACGAGAGATACGTTCCGGCAACGCGAACGAATAGTAGTCATCACGTCATCGGGCGACGGCGTGCAGAGCATCCACACCGTCGAACCAGGCGGCTCCTCAATAGCCTTGAGCAGCACATTAGTGGTGCGCTCGGCCATGCGGTCAGCGTCCTCTACGATGATAATGCGCCACGAACCAACACTCGGAGAGACGTACGAACGCCCAACCATCGAACGAGTTTGCTCCACAGTGATGGTCACGCCAGAAGTTGCCATAATCTCGACGTCCGGATGTGTACCCGCCATTGTGCTCAGACATCCCTGGCATTGCCCACATCCAGGAACCGGGCCGGTGCACTGTAGCGCGGCGGCAAAGGCTCGCGCGGCAACAGAACGGCCTGATCCGGGCGGTCCGGTAAACAGCCACGCCTGACTCATGGAAGACGGAGCAGAACGAGTGCTCGAGAGTTCACTCTCGGTGCCGAGTTCAAGGGCGTCGCTAAGCCCGTGAAGATCCGACGACGCAGCGGCATCCTGACCAGCACGTTCGACCTGTTGGCGGGCAGCAAACGCCGCCCGTTCTAACTGGGTGCGAACCGCTACCTGCCCTACTAGATCGTCAAAGACACTCATTGCTCTATGGTACGGAGTTCTATAGCTCAAGGAACGGACGCACGGCGGCACGAACCTGAACGGCGACGTCGTCGACCGAGCCCTTCGCGTCGATAACGCACCAACGCTGCGGATCCTCGTTCGCAAGCTTCAAATACTCATCCCGAACCGCCTGGTGAAACGCGGTACCGGCAGCTTCGATGCGGTCCTGCGTTCCACCGACACGTCCAGCACCCACGGAGACCGGGACGTCAAGAAGCAGGGTGAGGCTGGGCATGAGGCCATCCGTTGCCCACAGTGAGAGGTCGCGAACTTCTTTTAGTCCGAGGTCACGCGCCACACCCTGATAAGCCACCGACGAATCGAGATAGCGGTCAGCGAGTACTACCGCGCCGCGCGCCAGCGCGGGGCGGACCACCGTGGCGATATGGTGTGCCCGGTCCGCGGCGTAGAGAAGCGCCTCCGCCTTCGGGCACATGTCCTCGCCGTGCAAGATGAGCTTGCGGATCTCACGCCCCAGCTCAGTGCCACCGGGTTCGCGGGTGGCTACGACCTCCCGGCCGCTAGCGCGCAGGTACTCGGCGAGCATGTTGACCTGGGTGGTCTTGCCCGAGCCGTCGCCACCCTCAACCGTAATAAAGAGTCCTGTCACGATTCGCTTGCCTTGGTTGTTGAGCCAGCAGACGTGGTCGTGGATGCCTTGGACGCAGTCGTCTTTGAAGCCGAAGACTTGCGGCCCGCCGTTTTCGTTGCCGGTTGCTTCGCAGCAGCCGTGGTCTTCTTCGCCGTCGTCGTCTTGCGAGTAGTCGTCTTCTTCGCGGCGGTCCGGCGCGCAGGTTTCTTGGGTGCAGCGGCGCGACGATCAGCGAGCAGCTCGTAGGCGCGCTCGTTGGTGATCTGGTTCGGGTCGTCGTCGCGGCGCAACGAGGCGTTCGTCGTGCCATCAGTGACGTAGGGGCCGAAGCGGCCATCCTTGAGAACCACCGGCTTCTCAGATACCGGGTCAATACCCAGCTCCTTGAGCGGAGGGCGGGCAACAGCACCTCGGCGCTGCTTCGGTTGATCGAACAACGCCTTGGCCTCATCAAGAGTGATGTTGAAGATCTGATCCTCACTGGTCAGCGAGCGAGAATCCTTCCCCTTGGTGATGTACGGGCCGAAGCGGCCGTTCTGAGCAAGGACATCTTCATCATCAAGCTGGCCCACCACTCGGGGAAGCGAGAGCAGGGCGAGCGCTTCCTCCAGCGACACGGTGTCCAAGGACATCGACTGGAAAAGCGAGGCCGTGCGCGGCTTCGGCTTGCGCTTGCTGGGACGCCCTGTGGGCGTCAACGCCACCTCATCGTCACCGATCTCTTCGGTGATGTACGGACCAAAACGGCCCGCCTTGGCAATAATCTGACGGTTCGTAGCGGGGTCAATGCCCAGCTCACGGCCGTTAGATGCCTGCGAGACAAACAACTCGCGCGCCTTCTCCACGGTCAACTCATCCGGGGCGACGTCGTCGGGAACGGAGGCCTTGTGCAGCTCCTCACCCTCGGGGCCCAACTCCTGGATGTACGGGCCGTAGCGGCCCACGCGCAGGATGATACCCTCGCCGATATCGATGGAGTTGACCGCCCGGGCGTCAATATCGCCAAGGCCTTCCACCTGGCTTTCGAGCCCCTTATGCTCGTCATTTCCACGCCAGAAACGGCCAAGGTATACGGGGCCCTCCTCCTCGCCGGCGGCGATACGGTCGAGTTCGTGCTCCATAAGCGCCGTGAAGTCGTAATCAACGAGCTGCGGAAGATTGTCCTCCAGCAGCCGCACGACGGAGAAGGCTGTCCAAGTGGGAACGAGTGCTTGGCCGCGAGGGGCCACGTAGCCGCGGTCCGAAATGGTGGAGATGGTCGCCGCATAGGTGGAGGGACGGCCAATACCAAGATCCTCCATCTTCTTGACGAGGGACGCCTCGGTGTAGCGCGGCGGCGGCAGGGTTTCGTGGCCGTCGGCTGTGCTTTCGAGAACCTTCACCTTCTCGCCCTCGACCAGCTGCGGAAGGCGGCTCTCGGCTTCCTTCTCCTTGTCGTAGCGCTTGGCGTCCTGCGACTCCTCGTAGGCCGCGAGGAAACCCGGGAAGGTAATGACGGTGCCGGAGGCAGAGAACTCGGCCTGCTGGGCGTCCGCAGCCCCCGCGACGGGAACGGTGAGACGGACCGTGGCCGTCTGACCACGGGCGTCAGCCATCTGTGAGGCGACAGTACGCTTCCAAATAAGTTTGTAGAGGCTGAACTGAGACGCGTTCAGCTCGCTCTTCACCTGATCAGGCGTGCGGAAGTGATCGCCAGCGGGGCGAATGGCCTCGTGGGCCTCCTGCGCCCCCTTCGACTTCGTCGCGTAGATGCGCGGCTTGCTCGGCAGTGCCTCGGCACCGTACAGCTCAACAATTTGCTTGCGTGCGGCGGCTACCGCCTGCTCGGAGAGATTCACCGAGTCCGTACGCATGTAGGTGATGTAGCCGTTTTCGTAAAGGCCTTGGGCGGTGCGCATGGTGTCGCGAGCGCTCATGCGCAGCTTGCGCGACGCCTCCTGCTGCAGCGTAGAGGTGGTAAAAGGAGCGGCCGGGCGCCGCGTGTACGGCTTCGTCTCAACGGAAGCGACCGTTGCTGTGGCATCCTCAAGAGCCTGCTGCACCGCGCGAGCATCGGACTCGTTCAGGGCGCGGACGCCGTCGTCGACACTCTTAGGCTTCAGCTGACCGCGGTCTGTAAAGTCGCGACCAGCGGCGATACGGGCGCCGTCGAGCGCGACGAGTTTCGCAGAGAACTCCTCGGCCAGCTTGGCGAACCGGCCCGTGACGTCCCAATAGGACGCGGCCACGAAGGCCATGCGCTCGCGCTCGCGGTCCACCACGAGGCGAGTAGCCACAGACTGCACACGACCCGCCGACAACCCCGGAGCAATCTTGCGCCACAGCAGCGGCGAGACCTCGTAACCAACGAGACGATCAAGAATACGGCGCGACTCCTGCGCATCCACCAGCTGACTATCAAGATCCCGCGGGTTATCTAGCGCGCGCGCGATCGCCTCCGGGGTGATCTCGTGAAACACCATGCGCTTGACCGGAACCTTCGGCTTGAGAACCTCATAGAGGTGCCACGCGATGGCCTCGCCCTCGCGGTCCTCGTCGGTTGCCAGAAGGAGTTCGTCGGCGTCCTTGAGCTTCTTGCGCAGCTCCGCGACCTTCTTACGCTTATCCGGGGCGACCACGTAGTACGGCTCGAAGTTATCCTCCACGTTCACGGCAAACTTGCCGAACGGGCCCTTCTTCATATCCGCAGGAAGCTCCGAAGGCTGGGGCAAATCACGAATGTGGCCAATAGAGGCCTCCACTTCGTACTCCTTACCCAAATAACCGCTGATAGTCCGGCCCTTGGCAGGAGACTCGACAATGACGAGTTTGGTCACGTTACTTCCTTCTAGCGCACTCGCGTGTACTTCGTGCACAGTGTGAGGTTGAGCGTCCTGGACGGGCCGCCTTCCCCACACATGTTTGACAGCCGACATCCTGTACCCGGCCGCCGAGTTCCTCACCATACTATGAAGCGGCAAGGTTCTCTCCTCGGGACTATAACACCGCCACCCGCTAAGAAATTGAACAGCCAAGGATGGATCTCACCAAGTTGGATGGATTCCAGATGGTTGTGGGCATGTTTTCTCCTCCATTCTCCCTCTTTCGACGACGACGACGCGGGTCACCTTCTCTTCCCACCTCCGTGAGGTGCTGACCTGCCTGAATGTGGACTCAATTGGACAGTGCATCGCGGACATTGTGGAGGAGATGCCGAACCGTGCACGAAACGAAGGGGATCTCACACACGGGTCCAGCAATCTCACCATGTGGGCCAAGGCCTATCGGCGTAACCTCTTTATTCTCACGCTGGGTTTACTCCCTCACGGCTCCTTTGAGATTAGCGGGGCGGGCGATTGAAGGGGCGACCACAGCGAACTGCTGTGGATGGGTGCTGCACGAAGCCGATCTGTGGATACGAGTAGGGGCACGGGAGGCTGTCGCTGAAACAGATCCGGACGCCGTCGTCGATCAGAAACTAAAATCTGACCACCAACCGATCAAATTCGATGTCTCCAATACCTGGGAGAACGGCGGTCGTGCGCGAACGCCACAATTCTCACTTCGGTTGGCCTCATGTAATACAAGATGTGGTACGGGAATGTCTTCATCGCCTTCATATGGATGACTGGCTCTTCGTCCCATCCCGGAAAAACAGGGGCAAGATGTGGCCAATCCACGATCTCGCTAACCGCCGCATGAGCCGCCGCCCGTAGTTCAACACCCAGGCCCACTTGTTCTGACTCGTACCATTCCACAGACTCGGCCAACTCAGTCATGGCGCCTCCGTATGAAATCTGAGAGATAGACTCACCGACGCATTTTCACGAGTCTTGCATCGACTTCTGCAAACACCTCGTCTGCGCTCAAGAGCTGTGCTTTGCCACTCTCGATGTCATCGATACGCCTGCGCAACTCACTGCGCCATGCAGCATCAACCTCAGCCTGTGACTCAGAAACAGCGTCAGTGTCAAGCGATTGCAAGCCACGCTGAATGACCGCTGCACGATCTGCGCGATCCAGAGCCAGCAGCGCTTCTTCAACCTGAGCCATGGTCATCGACATACCGACAGTTTACGTCAAGGCCGCTTGGGTAACCATGGGCTCGCAACTGCTGTGGATGGGTGCTGCACGAAGCCGATCTGTGGATACGAGTAACTTCGCCTTGGGGTAGTTAGCGGAGGCTCGGTCAGTGGAGTTTCGGCCTCAAATAGAGCAGAGCCCGCGAGACACGTGGCACAGGGGTTCACTTGTCTCTCGATGCCAGACAGGCCCAACGCGCACTCTAGGAATCTCGCCACGTGACACCCCCCTAAAGGATTGAGCTTTTTAGAAAGAATTGATCACGCGGACGTGTCACAGGGCTCAATCCTTTCCAAAATCCTCATTTCTTTGGGAGTCCTGGTCTTGGGGAATGCTGGCCGGATTCGCCCAGCCGACTTCACCGACCTAGCGAACCTCTACAGTGGTAAATCCTGCCGCGCGAGCCTCCGCCACCATCTCCTCAAACCGCGAGCGCCAGCGCACCTTGTCCCAGCGCTGCGCCATCGCCTGGAAGATCTCATCCGCGCCCTGAGTGCGTGCTTCCTGGAGAGCAAAGTGCTCCACACCCACCTCACGCAGGCGTGCGAGAAAACTCGAGAAGTTGCGCTCGGCCGGGGCTCCCGGAAATACGGTGAGGCGGATTTCGTAGGTGAACGGGCGCGCGGCGGTCGCGCCAGCGTTGTCGATAGCTTCGATACCCGCGCCAGCCACGTCAGCAGCAGCGGGGCCAGCCAGGTCAACAGTACCCACATAGTCAGCAGTGCACCCAACACCGCCGCGTGCCCGGGCCTCCGCCAACACCAGCTTGAGAGAATCCCATGCCTTCATACCTGCCGCGAAGCCCGCAGCTTCACGATAGTCACCGGGCTCCGCCTTGATGTCCAACCCGACCCAATCGACGAGGTCAAGTACCTCGGCAAGACGGTGCGGATAGGCGCCAGCGGTATGCAGCCCCACACCCAGTCCGAACTCTCGCACCCGCTCCATAGCGGGGACAATCGCCGCCTGCCGCAGCGCCTCGCCTCCGGTGAAGACAACTCCGTCGAGCAACCCACGCCGCCTTACCAGCAACTCCTCAACATCCAACCATGGCAAGATACCGGGTGTCCGAGGGTCGAGGATGGCGGCATTCTGGCAATACGGGCAACGCCAGGGACACCCTTGGCAGAACACCGTCGCCACAAGATGATCCGGCCAGTCCACACTGGATAGCGGCACTAAACCAGCAATCGCGAGGTCCTCAGCCATGGGTATCAACTTCCTCCCACGCGAGGAACTCTCAACCTGCCCCTCCGAACGCTGTAACGAGAACAGGTTCTCCTGTACTCCCACCCGACCCTCACTAGACCACGCTTCATGTCGAACCGAACTCATGGACGCCACCACCCCGGACTCGAGCCGATCTGAACCGGTGGCCTGAGACGCCGTCGTCGTGCTGTGGAGACAGCCAACTTCCCTAGCAGCCGGAGCAAGCTCGCACGCTTCGGATTTCGTCGTCACATCCGGACCAGAACCGGCCGGTCCCCCAACGGAACCGGCCAGCGATCCAGACTCAGTTACATCAGACATGGACCTTCTGGAACTCCTCGTAGGAGTCAGCAAGTCGCCCCGCCGAAATCGCGCGTGAGCCGAGCGCCCCCTCCTTGAAAGTGATGCGCTCGTGGTACTCGCCCTTCTTGCCGATGTTGAAAGACTTGACCGGGCGGAAGTAGCCCATGACACGCGTCCATACCTCGCACTCGACCGGCGCCGCATCCGGGCGCGACTCAGCGCAGCGCTCGCACGTGAGATGTTCACCAGCCAAGTACCCATGCGTCGGGCAGATCGAGAAGGTGGGGGTGATCGTGATGTAGGGCAGGTGGAAGTTGGTCAACGCGCGGCGCACCAGCTTCTTACAGGCCTCGGCGGAGGTCATGCGCTCGTTCATGTACAGGTGCAGCACGGTGCCGCCGGTGTACATCGACTGGAGGTCAGCTTGCTGCTCCAGGGCCTCGAAGGCGTCCTCGGTGTAACCCACCGGTAGCTGCGAGGAGTTGGTGTAGTACGGTTCGGCGTCGGTGCCTGCCTGCAGGATGTCGGCGAAACGCTTGCGATCCTCCTTGGCAAAACGGTACGTGGTGCCCTCGGCGGGAGTCGCCTCCAGGTTGTAGAGGTTACCGGTGTCTTCCTGGAAGTCGACGAGCCGCGCGCGAACATGCTCCAGCACACGCACCGCAAACTCGTGGCCCCACGCATCGGTGATGTCGCGGGCGTCGTCGGTGAAGTTACGGATCATCTCGTTCATCCCGTTGACGCCGATGGTCGAGAAATGATTGTTGAGATGCCCAAGGTAGCGCAGCGAGTAGGGGTAGAGACCCTGCTCCATCAGCTTCATGACCTGCACGCGCTTCTTCTCCAGAGTGGATTTACCCAACTCCATAAGGTAGTCGAGGCGGGCGAGCAGGCTGGCTTCGTCACCGCGATACAGGTAGCCGAGGCGCGCCATGTTGATGGTCACCACGCCGATCGAGCCCGTCAACTCCGCCGACCCAAACAGCCCATTACCGCGCTTCAGCAACTCACGCAGGTCCAGCTGAAGGCGGCAACACATGGAGCGAATCATGCCCGGATCCAACTCCGAATTGATGAAGTTCTGAAAGTAGGGCAGGCCGTACTTGGCGGTCATGGCGAAGAGCAGCTCGGCGTTCGGAGAATCCCAGTCGAAGTCCTTGGTCATGTTGTAGGTGGGGATGGGGAAGGTGAAGACGCGGCCGTCGGCGTCGCCCTCCATCATCACCTCGATGTAGGCGCGGTTGATCATGTCCATCTCGGCCTGCAGCTCACCGTAGGTGAAATCGCAGACCTCTTCACCGATATAGGGGTAGTTATCAGCGATATCCGCCGGGCAGGTCCAGTCGAAGGTGAGGTTGGTAAACGGGCACTGGCTGCCCCAACGCGAGGGCACGTTGAGGTTGTAGATAAGCTCCTGGATCTGCTGCTTGACCTGCGTATAGCTCATGTTGTCGAGGCGGATGAAGGGCGCCATGTAGGTGTCGAAGGAGCTGAATGCCTGCGCGCCCGCCCACTCGTTCTGGAGGGTGCCGAGGAAGTTGACGATCTGGCCGCACGCTGAGCTGAGATGCTTGGGCGGCGCGGAACTGATGGCGCCGGGCACCCCGTTGAAGCCCTCCTCAATGAGACGGCGCAGTGACCAACCGGCACAATACCCGGCAAGCATGTCGAGATCGTGGATGTGGTAATCACCGTTGCGGTGAGCCTGACCCTCCTCCTGCGAGTAGACCTCCGAGAGCCAGTAGTTCGCGATCGTCTTGCCCGAGGTATTGAGGATGAGGCCACCAAGTGAGTAGTCCTGGTTCGCGTTGGCATTGACACGCCAGTCGGAACGATCCAAATACTCGTCGACGGTCGAGATGGCGTCGATCGTGATCTTCTGGGAGCTAGCTTCCATGTCCTCTTCCTCGCTGTGGGGCACGTCGGCGACGATGGTGAGCGACGACGACGGCACATGCTTCTGTTATATGTCCAGTTACGTTCCATGGGCGCGCGATTCTTATGCTGAACTCGCGTAGGATACCCGGGGTGAGTTGAAGCGTTTCTGGTTCGAAAGTAGTTTGCCAACCCGCTTCTCGGGGGTGTGCGCTATCAAAGATAGTCCCCTCAACCACTAGATGTTGTGGGCCTAACGGCGTGTCCATACAAGATGTAGTGATTCCAGAAAAGTTGTACTAATTCCAGAAAACGGCGGTATCTCGCCGTGGACGCGGGCAAAAACGTTGAGGAGTGGCTTCCAGAAGCGGGCTCTGCCCTCTTTCCACGCCCCATTCCCAAACGATTCTCACCACTCGTGATTCCTTGATGGCCTCTGGGCGGCAAGCCGTGCCGTATTCGCCGCAGGATGTCGCCGTGGAGGCCACATAAGAAATCAACCACCGCGACTAGGGGGAAACGGCACGCATGCGGCACACTTGAGTGGTGTCCGACCTCCTCCACGCACTCCAGCAGCATGCCGTTCCCGGGCAAATCGCGGGCATCATCGAGCGCGACGCACGCCCAAGCCGTAATACTCGGTGGCCGGAATGGGTACCCGCGTCGGTTCTTTCGGTGCTAGACAGGGCTGGGGCAGGGCAGCCATGGATTCATCAGGCGGAAGCTGCACGGTTGATTCACGAGGGGCATCACACTGTTGTTGCCACGGGAACAGGGTCGGGAAAGTCACTCGCCGCGTGGGTCCCGATGCTCTCCTCACTGGCTGGATCGCGGGATGGCCGCGTGTCCCTCGCCGCGATTCATCGGCGCCCCACGGCCCTCTATCTTTCCCCAACCAAAGCCCTCGCGGCTGATCAAATGACGACGCTGGCCGGACTTGCCAACGCCATCGATCCTCGCATCGCCGTGGCCACCGTGGATGGGGACACGGATCAGCCCGCACGCACCTGGGCCCGCGAACACGCCGACATCATCATGACCAACCCCGACTTCGCCCACCATGCGATGCTCTCCGGGCAACAGCGCTGGACGAGGCTGTGGCGCGGACTCTCGATGATCGTCATCGACGAATTCCACAACTACAAGGGAATGTTTGGCGCCCACGTGGCACACATCGTCCGGAGAATTCTGCGGGTCGCCGCCTTCTACGGCGCCTCTCCCACGGTGGTTTTCCTCTCCGCTACCAGTGCCGACCCAGCGCAATCAGCTCACCGCTTCCTCGGCGACTCCTTCGGTGACGTCACCGCGGTGACCGAGGACGGTTCGCCACGTGGGGCCCAACAGATCGTCCTGTGGCGCTGCCGCCCGGTTGAGGATAAGGACGACGCAGACAGGACGACGGCGGGCACACCCACCTTCGACGCACCCACCGGAGGTTCTGCGGACGATCCGTGGAGCACCGGCTTCACTAACCAGGCAGCAACGTCAGGCGCCCCAAGCTCTGGCCTATCAACCTCCAGCCGTACCCCTGTATCTGAGAACTCGGATCCAGAGAGCCGCGACAATACGGCAGACAAAACAGACCGCACAGACACACCCGACCCAGACATCGAACTTGCCAGCGACGACGCCCCGCGCCGCGCCGCCAACACCGAGGCCGGAGAAATCATGGGGCTTCTCGTCAGCCAAGGGGCCCGCGCACTCACCTTCGTCCGGTCTCGTCCAGGTACGGAAAGAGTTGCCGAAATCGCGCGCGAATGGTTGGAACTACGAGCACCTTATTTCGCGGGATCAGTGGCCGCCTACCGTGGCGGCTATCTTCCCGAGGAGCGCCGCGAACTTGAGGAACAACTGCGCGATGGTGAGATGCGTGCGCTCGCGACCACCAGCGCACTGGAGCTAGGGATTGACATCTCAGGGTTGGACGCCGTTGTCGTTACGGGGTGGCCCGGAACCCACGCATCTTTTGCGCAGCAGATCGGGCGCGCCGGACGTGCTGGGCGGCAGGGTCTAGCGGTGTTCGTGGGGCGCGACAATCCTCTCGATCAGTACCTGCTCGATCATCCGGAGGTCATCGCGCAGACGCCGAGTGAGGCAAACGTTTTTGACCCAATGAATCCCAATGCGCTCATTCCGGAGCTGTGCGCGGCAGCCGCTGAACTGCCGCTGCGCCCCGAAGACGCCATGATCTTCGGGCTGCCAGACACCTCGCTCTTCGAGGATCTCGCTACCGACGGTCTGCTGCGCCGCCGCCCTGCCGGGTGGTTTTGGAATACCTCGCTGGGCGTCAGCGCGCATCAGACGGTCAGTCTCCGCGGCGAAGGAAGCACGGTGTCGATCGTCAACTCGGCCGACGGCACGATCCTCGGCACCGTGGATTCCGCGCGCGCCGACACCACCGTCTACCCCGGAGCGATCTATCTCCATCAGGGCGTCCCCTTCGAGGTAGAGGCGCTCGGCGAGGACGTGGCGCTCGTCCATGAGCATCGCGAAGAGGAGATCCGCACCTACCCTCGCGAGGAGATGGGCGTGGAGATCATGGACACGGAAGAGCAGATCGAGCTGGAAACGGGTGTGTGGGCAAGAGGCAAGGTGGTGGTCTCGTCCCGCGTCATCGGCTACGACGTGCGGCGCCTGCGCGACGGGCTCTACCTCGGGATGGTGCCGCTGACGATGCCGGTGCGCCAGCTCCATACGTCGGCAACGTGGTGGACGATCAACGAAAAGTCGATTAAGGCGAGCGGCATCCTGCGAGCCGATATTCCGGGGGCTCTTCACGGCGCCGAGCACGCGTCGATCGGCCTGCTGCCATTGTTCGCTACCTGCGACCGCTGGGATCTCGGTGGGCTTTCGACCGCCGCCCACCTCGACACTGGGCAGGCAACCGTCATCGTGCACGATGCCATCTCCGGCGGCTCCGGCTGCGCGGAACGCGGATTTCAGGCCGGGAGGGAGTGGATGCTCGCCACCCTCAAGACGATCGAATCCTGCCCGTGTATCTCGGGTTGCCCGCGCTGCATCCAATCACCCAAGTGCGGGAACAACAACGAACCGCTCTCGAAATCCGGAGCAATTCTGTTGTTGAAGGCCCTCACTCAGGCGATGGATGGTGCCGAGCACGGTACACCTGGGATTGATAAATAAACCCGGTAGCCTGACCAGTGAAAGGTACGGGTAACAAACCCGCGCGCCCTCACTGCTTCATACCTGATTCTTCTTCATATCTGATTCTCCGTACCCTCGTTATCACGGTGGACGATCTGCAGGACCGGCCCGCGCTCGCGACTCAACAGAGTAGCCGGTCATCGCAGCCTTCGCCCGAATAACGACGACGACGTGTTCTCCCACCACGTCGCATTCACGCACGGTGCCATAGTTTCTCAGGGCCACTTCCCCCGCTGTAGAGCACGCAGCCGACGGCCCTGACCGGCGCAATTCTTCAGCACCCGCGAGTGCTGCGACATCCGCAGCGTGCTGAGAATGTTCTTGCGTCGCGACAACGTCTCCGATAGCCATAACCCCCATGATCGCGAGCGCAAAGGCAACGAGCAGCCCCAGAATCATGATTGTTCCAGAGCCTCGTTCCCGAGAATTTCCATGGGAGCCATCCGGCACCGCCTTAGCGTCCCATGAATGAGAGCTGCACCGCCGCGCTTCTGGGCCGCGCTCCCGCGAATCCAAGTCACTCTGGGTACACAGCCCGCCGGAACTTGAATACCTCTTCAAGAAGTCATGACTTGCTGGAGATAACGCGGAATTTCGCCTACCTTGGTGTCCATTCTTGTAGATCATGGCGGTGACACCCCCGGCTCCACGGGAACTGAGATGGTAGACGACGCTCTAAGATCCAACCATCCAAGCACCCCGATTGGCTCAACCGAGGCTGTAACGACGATGTATTCGCCCTGACTCCCCACCTCAATGCTCGCCCTGTTAGAGCCGCTCACCTCCAGAGATGCCAGGTCGTATGGCTTTCCGACAGCAGCATTGCGGGCCACCGCATAAGACACACTCTGCGCCTGAAGATATGCGGAGATGAAGGACGTGATGACAAGGAGAAAAATCATAATGAACGAAATCGGGATGAGCCCTATAGCAATCTCGCTCGTGACCATTCCGTATTCGCATGCGTCATCTTGTTGGGACACGTGAGTTTCTTCAGGCCCCTGCTCCTGCGCCAGCTCAAGCACTTCGACTCGTTCCGGCCCATGTGTTTCGCTGTGCCCCAGGTGCCCCAGGTGCCCTAGCATCGGTACTCCCCCATCCCTTGTGCGCTTCATGGTTGTCACTCTCCTTACACGAGATGCACGGTGTCCGCGGAGCCACAGTCCGCGGACACCGTGCAAGCATCGTTCTAAGTCAGCGATGAGAAGATGGCCTTGAAGATTGACTCGATAGCGTCCTTAACCCACTGCTGCTTCATGAGCCAGAGGAGAAGGCCAGCAAAGGACGAGGCCGCAACCGTTCCAATGGCATATTCAGCCGTGGCCATGCCTGCTTCGCCGCTGACGTCTTCGAGGGGAAGGACCATGTAATCCTGATTCATTGTTGTTTCCTTTCGGTGAGAGATCCTTGTTCCGGATCCGTGGAATAAGCATCTACGAAAGGGCAACAGCCGTGCTGAGCGAAGTCTTCTCCTGTGAATGGGCGCTGCACGAAGCCAATCTGTGGAGAAAAGTAGCGAGCTGGAACCACACGAAAGTGCCACTCGCTTAGTTATTTACCGCAGAATCTATCCTTTGGAGTAGCGGCCAAAGTGGCCCCGCAGGTAGGCAAACAAAAGGCCCTGATCTGGTGAGGAGTTTGAGGTAACTCCTCACCAGATCAGGGCCTTCACTCCCAAAACGAGCGTGCAAGCGAACCTGTTGACCGGAACGTAGAGGTGCCGGTCGTAGCATTCCCAGCCGCAGCATTCACAGAAACGTAGACACGCCCGTCCTCAGATTCGCCACTGCCGCAGGCCGGCA
>JBDIAV010000080.1:0-16434 GCA_039812645.1 Actinomycetaceae bacterium | reverse complement strand
CCGCCCGGCACCCAGCCAAAGGCCATAACAACGCTCGCGACAATAGCGACCCCAGCCACGATCCACAGCATTCTGAAATGTGGCGAGCTGGCGGGCGGTTCGTCGGTGCCGGTGCCGAGAATACCGACGGCGTCCTGGAAGTCCAGGACATCCTCCGTGTCGAGTCCCTCATCCTCGGTGGGCGTCCAGTCCCTGGGACCGGAGGGGGAAGAAGACGGGGAGGCGACGCCGTCGTCGAACAAAGAATCGCGTGCTCCTGGCGTGTCCTCCAACGGATCCAGGTCGGGCGAAAGCAGTGAAGAACGACGCGAACTACGCCGCTCATCTGCGACTTTGCTCACGGATGTGGGAGAAATGCCGCCGGGGCTCTCCGGGTCTAAGGTCTCTAGATCCGACAGGTCAGCGGCGATCTCATTCCACCGTTGCTCAAATTCCTCGTCAGGAATCTCGGGATTCGTCCTATCTGGCATGGCATCAAGAGTACCGCCCGCTAGAATGCTCGAGGACATATCTGTGTCTCATTGCGCTTGGATGGCGAGTTCGTCAAAGAAGCGCTCCATGATTGTCAAATGGAAGGTAAACGATGACTGTCCGTCGCGTCGCACTACTTACTGCCGGTGGGTTCGCCCCCTGTCTCTCCTCCGCCGTGGGCGGCCTCATTGAGCGCTACAACGAAATCGCTCCCGATGTGGAAATCATTGCCTACCAGTACGGCTACCACGGCCTGCTGACTGGCAACTTCATCGTCATTGACGAGGAAGGCCGCAAGAACGCCGCCATTCTGCACCGTTTCGGCGGATCGCCGATCGGCAACTCCCGCGTGAAGCTCACCAATGCCAAGAACCTAGTCGAGCGTGGCCTCGTCAAGGAAGGTGAGAATCCGCTGGAGGTGGCAGCTGAGCAGCTCCGCAAGGACGGCGTGGACGTTCTGCACACCATCGGTGGAGACGACACCAACACCACCGCCGCCGATCTTGCTGCTTACCTGCACGAGAACAACTACGAGCTGACCGTCGTGGGCCTGCCCAAGACGATCGACAACGACATCGTTCCGATTCGTCAGTCCCTCGGGGCCATGACCGCCGCCGAAGAATCCTCGGATTTTGCCCAGCACATCATCGGCGAGCACCGCTCCAACCCGCGTATGCTCATCGTGCATGAGGTCATGGGCCGCGCCTGCGGTTACCTCACCGCTCAGGCCGCCAACTACTACCATAACTGGGTGAAGAAGCAGGAATGGGCACCGTCCCTCGGCCTATCCCAGGAGCGTTGGGACGTACACGCCGTGTACCTGCCGGAGATGGCTATCGATCTGGACTCCGAGGCCACCCGCTTGCGCGCCATCATGGATGAGATCGGTAACGTCAACATCTTCCTCTCGGAGGGCGCTGGCGTCGAAGAGATCATTGCTGAGAAGGAAGCCAACGGCGAGGAAGTCGAGCGCGATCCCTTCGGTCACGTGAAGCTGGACACCATCAACCCCGGTCAGTGGTTCGCTAAGCAGTTCGCGGACAAGATCGGCGCTGAGAAGGTCATGGTCCAGAAGTCGGGCTACTTCTCCCGTGCATGGCACGCCAACGCTGACGATCTGCGCCTCATCAAGGGTATGGTGGATCTCGCCGTCGAGTGCGCGTTTGCTGGCAAGCCGGGCGTCGTGGGCCACGACGAGGAGAACGGCAACGTTCTCACCTCCATTCCGTTCCCGCGCATCAAGGGCCACAAGGCCTTCGACATCACCCAGGACTGGTTCGTGGAGACCATGAGCGAGCTGGGCCAGGAGGTCACGGGCCGCTGAGGTTGAGCTGGTGAAACAGAGTTCGCGCTGAGCAAGCGTGCACGACGACCGATTGGGTCAACATACTTGTTGAGTGAGTGCACGTTCGCCGAGTGAACTCTCAGCCGTCACGAAGATTGCGCCGGTAGGTTGGGCTGTCAAGGCCTCGTCCTGCCGGCGCAGTCGTCTGTGCAGGACGCAGGTGATGACGCCGTCCATTGGATGAGAATAGGCACTGGCAGGCCTCGCGTTGCGGGTTACACTCTTTCTCATGTTTGAAGACGCAGATGAGGCAACATTGGCCGCTATCAAGGCTTGGCGTGATAAGCCAGCCAAACACCAGCCTGCTTGGCCTAAGCAGGATGAACTTGATGCCGCCGTCTCGTATCTGCGTAGCTTGCCCCCGCTCATTTTTGCTGGTGAAGCTGATTTCCTGATGCAGCAGATGGGACAGGCCGAGCGCGGCGAGGCTTTCGTTCTCATGGGCGGAGATTGCGCGGAGTCGTTTGCAGACTCGGGTGCGCAGCGCATCCGTATGCGCATTCGTACGCTGCTTCAGATGGCCGTGGTGCTTACCTACGGAGCGTCGGTTCCGGTAGTAAAGATCGGTCGTATGGCCGGCCAGTACGCGAAGCCCCGCTCAAACCCGATGGAAACTTTCGGTGGTGTCACGCTGCCCTCCTACATGGGTGACGCCGTCAACGGCCACGAGTTCACCGAAGAAGCACGTGTTCCCGATCCGCATCGCCTGATTGAGGCGTACGAGCGTTCAGTTTCGACGCTCAATCTTATTCGTGCGTTCACGACCGGGGGTTTCGCGGACCTGTCCAAGGTGCACGAGTGGAACAAGGGCTTCATGACGAATCCCGCATACGCCCGCTACGAGCAGTTCGCATCTGAGATTGATCGTGCCATGCGCTTTATGCGCGCCGCCGGTGTGGACATGGACAACCTCCGTACAGTGGACATGTTTTCATCCCACGAAGCGTTGCTGCTGCCCTACGAGGACGCCATGACGCGTATCGATTCGCGCACCGGCAAGCCCTACAACACCTCTGCCCATTTCCTGTGGATTGGTGAGCGTACCCGCGATCTGGACAGCGCTCACGTGGAGATGCTTTCTCACGTGCGCAACCCCATCGGTGTGAAGTTGGGACCGACGACGACGCCCGAGGACGCCCTCGCTCTTATCGACAAGCTCAACCCCCAGGCCGAGCCCGGCCGCCTCACCTTCATCACCCGCATGGGTGCTGAGAAGATCCGCGACCTGCTGCCACCGCTGGTGGCCGCTGTGAAGGCCGACGGCCGCCCGGTAACCTGGGTGACCGATCCAATGCACGGCAACACTATCACCGCAGCGAATGGACTGAAGACCCGCCGTCTCACCTCTATCATGGATGAGATTCGCGGCTTCTTTGCGGTACACCAGGACTTGGGCACGCATCCCGGAGGTATTCACGTGGAGCTCACAGGCGACGACGTCACCGAGGTACTCGGGGGCTCCGAAGAGATCGTCGAGGGCACGCTGGGCGAGCGCTACGAGACCCTCGTGGATCCGCGCCTTAACCACCAGCAGTCGCTCGAAATGGCGTTCCTGGTGGCTGAGGAGCTGAGCTCGGTTAAGAGCTGAGAAAGGCCCGTTCAGTCGGTTGACGTTGTCGATGAAGAGTCGTCGACGTATCTACTAATTGACACAGGAGTGCGCGGGGTTGATCGCTATAGCGATCAACCCCGCGCACTCCTGTGTTACAAGCATGATGTATCGTGGCGTGGCCCGATGCCCCTACAAGCGCACTCACACCACCGAGATGGTGATTTCGCTGCCCACGCGGGCGGTCTGTCCGCTTGCCGGAGACTGTTCGCGTACGAGCCCGAGGAATCCACCCAGTTCGTACTTGACCTTGACGGTGAACCCGGCCTCTTCCAGAATGGCGACGGCATCCGCCTCAGACTTGGCAAAGACGTTGGGGACCGGCACGAACTCGGGACCCTGGGAGACTGTCAGCGTCACGGTATCGCTGCGGTAGAGCGTTCCGCCGCCGGTTGGCTCCTGGGAGATGACTGTGCCTTTCGCGACGGTGTCCGAGAACTCGGAGACCGTCTCATGAGTCAGTCCAGCGTCCTCGAGAGCCGTCACGGCGTCCGCTTCGGTCTTGCCCGAGACATCAGGGACCTTGATAGGCTCACGCCCCTTAGAGACCACGATATTGACGGTCGAGTCATGATCGACGGACGTACTGGCGGCTGTTCCTTGCGAGACCACGTGCCCCGCTGGAATGTCCTCGGAGTACTCCTCGCTCTCCTTGAGCGTTATTCGCCCAGCTTGGGCGGCCTCGCGAGCTTTCTCAATGGTCAAACCTTCGAAGGTTGGGACCTGCACTTGCTCGATGCCGAGAGACACAATAATCGCTACGGCTGAGTCCGGGTGAATCTTCCCTCCTGGTCCCGGTTCGGTCGTGATGACGTGATCAACCTCGACGTCGTCGGAGTAGTCCCTCTGAAGGACACTATCCAAACCTTCGCCCGTGAGAACCTGTTGCGCCTGCTCGTAGGTTTGGCCCACGACGTCGGGTACGTTCACCCGCTGCCCGGGTCCGTACTGGAAATACCAGCCGGAGGCTGCGGCACCAAGTAAGACCAGCAGGACGACGACGGCGCCCACCAGCTTCCTGCGTCGCTTTGGCTTGGTTGGTGTTGCAGCCGTTGAGGCAGCCGCGCCTCCCTGCTGTGCGAGAGTGGTCCCCAGCGCCACGTCGGTGGGGGCCACCTGGACTGCCTTAGCAGGTTCGTCCGGAGAGGGTGCAACCGGTTCCGGGCTCAGCGGAGAAACAGGTGAGAGAACTGATGTGGGGGAGACGGTAGGTACGGTCTGGGTGGGAGCGACATTTGTTGCGGGGAAGATGATCGGTGGAACCGATTCCGTAGGCTTCTCGTCAACGGGGCGAATTGGAACCACTGGAGTACGGCGAATGAGGTCCTCTTCGGGGATCCCTGGAGTGATGGCGCGTAGTGCTGCAAGGGCTTCGCCGCCGTTGGCGGGCCGGTCGGCTGGGTTCTTCGCGGTGAGCAATGCAATGAAAGAATCAACCGAAGCGGGAATCCAGTCCGCCGTGTCTCCTACCCGGGGCATCGGATTGTTGATGTGCTTGTACGCCGTAGCAATAGGGGTCTCGGCCTGGAAAGGCAATTCGCCGGTGAGGAACTCGTAGAGCATGATGCCCACGGAGTAGAGATCGGAGGCGGGGGAGGCCGCTTCTGATGTAATAATCTCGGGTGCCACGTAGTTGATGGTTCCCATGAGCGGTGCGGAGGCCGCCGTCGTCGTTGACGAAACTATTCGGGCGAGGCCAAAATCGGTGACCTTGGCGTGAATGATGGGCTGCTCAAACAACCGCACAGGAGGTAATGGAGCAGTGAGCAGGACGTTCTCGGGTTTGACGTCTCGGTGGACAAGGCCGGCCCGGTGAGCATCGGCGAGGGCACGCAATGTCTGCTCGGTGAGAATGAGCGCGGAGGCAAGGTTAAAGCTGCCGAGGCGAGTAAGTTCGGAGCGCAGATCTGGCCCGTCCACGTACTCCATGACGAGATACGCATAGTTGCCTTGGGTGGTGCTCCAGACGCCACGGTCGTGGACCGAGACGACATAAGGACTAGAAAGACTGGCCGCTGCCCGCGCCTCTTTGGTAAAGCGTTCCGTGAAGTTCGGCTGTTCGGCAAGATGAGGGTGCATGAGCTTGACAGCGACGTCGCGCTCGAGGCGGTTATCGCGGGCACGATACACCGTGGCCATACCGCCCCGGGCAATGCGTGAGGTTACGGTATAGCGTCCGTCAACAACGGAACCGACGAGAGAATCTACTTGCACCACAAACCAAGGTTACCGGGAACGCGGCCCCAAGGATGTGAGTGGGGCCGCGAGCCGAAAGTAATTGATGTCTCCGAAAGAGACTGGGAAAGTGTGCTGACCTCAGTAATTGGCCATTGCACTGCGGACCTTGTAAACGTAGTCCACGGTGTCCGAGTACATGCCGTAGGCCTGGACTCCGCCGAGACCCTGGTAGTAACCTGCGATTCCCTCGTCGACCGAGCTGGCGTTGTTCTGGAGCCAGCGAATGACGGCGACACCGGCGACGGCGTTGTCGTAAGGATCGAGGAGGTCAAGGTCGCGGCCGACCATGCTGGAAGCCCACTCGCCGGTCGAGGGGATGACCTGCATGGCGCCAATAGCATTGGCGGGGGAAACTGCACCCTGATTGAAGTGTGACTCCACCTGGGAGTGGGCGAGCGCGAGGGCCGGATCGACACCCATCTGAGCTGCGGTGGAGGCGATGATCGACTGCATCTCAGAGGTGGAAGGAACATAGCCGCTTGTGAGGGCGTCATAGTTGGCGTTCGCCGCGTACACCGTCTCGTCCGAGTACGTGTAGTGCAGGAAGGTATTGCCGATAGTGTTGCCGACTTCTTGTGCAGGCGCCTCTTCCACGTAGGAAACCAACTCTGCGGAAGCGGCGGACCCGCTGATAGAAAGCGTCTGGCCTACGTAGATCCGATTAGGATCGGACAGGCCGTTGAGAGAAGCCAATGCGCTAGCTGATGTACCGTACGTTGCGGCGATGCTCGACAGAGTTTCTCCGGAGGCGACAACGTGTTGCTCCGCGGCGGACGAACTCTCATTCACGCTGGGGGCGGCAGCCTCGCTGCTTGCGGCCTCTCCAGAAATGACAAGCTGTTGTCCCGGCATAAGGTAGCTGGAAGTGCTAATGCCATTGGCGGCCGCGATTGCCTTGACGGTGGTGCCGTACTGGCGCGAGATCGCCCAGAGGGTGTCGCCGGAGGCTACCGTGTGGGTTGCGGCTTGTGCTGCTGGGGTCAGCAGTCCAAGGGTTGTCGTGGCGGCAAGGATGGCACCCGAGGCGCGAACGGTGCGGGAGTGCTTGGACAAGGATGACCTCCAGTGGATTGACGCAACTCATTCGGTGGTGTGAACGGACCGGAAAGGGGCCAAAGGGTTGCGCGTGATCAATTTGTGAATGGTGTTGTACGTGATGATTCTGTTACATCTGTTGTACATGTGACAATAGCGATACGCGCGGACTTTTGTCACATAACTGCAAAATTGTGAAATATTCCTGACGTCAAAAGCATCAGGTAGCCTGAATCTGTGACGAATCAGGAACTAGAAATTTGGCTATCTATCCCCGAAGTTGCGGAACTTCTCGACGTGCGACTGCGCGATGTGCGCGCTTTAGTTGCGAGCAATGAATTGCTTGCTGTGCGCCGCGGAGAGTCGAACGCACTCGCTATTCACCGTGACCAATTGGTTATCGAAGACGGCCAGTGGCGTCCGCTTGCGTCTCTACGCGGCACCATTACCGCTCTGAAGGACGCCGGTTTGAACGACGCCGATGCGCTGTCCTGGCTTCTGGCCACCAGCGACGAGTTGGACGAGATTCCGTTGCAGGCACTGCATGCCGGACGTGTCCACGCCGTGCGCCGTGCGTGCCAAATGTTGGCGCTTTAAGGCACCTCGTGATGTTGTAGGGCAATCCGGCAAGAATCCCGTCACTGGTTTTGTAAACCGGTGACGGGATTCTTGTATCTGCCGTGTCAGGCCGTTTGTTGTGTGGCACGTAGGATCGGGTGCTATCAGGCGGATCGGACGCGAATATCCGAGACGCAGGTGTTTAGAAGTTGCGCTGCTCGAACTCGCCGACGAGTTCATGGAGAAGCTCGATTCCCCTCGGTAGTGCGGGTAGTGTGGCCAGTTCCGCGCGAGCCTGTTCTTCGCGTTCGGCAATCATACGTTCGTGTTGAGCGCGAGCGCCCGACACGGTGACGATGCGGCGAATTCGGGACGCGTCGGCGTCGTCGATCCGCTGCCCCAACGTGCTATCGAGCCACTCGCGGTCCTGTTGCGTGGCGAGTTCACGGGTGAGGGCAAGGAGGACGGTACGTTTACCTTCGGTGATGTCGCCACAGGCGGGTTTGCCGGTGAGGTCAGGATTGCCGAAGAGGCCAAGATCGTCGTCGCGCATTTGGAAGGCCTCACCGAGAGGTCGGCCGATGTGGCGAAGATGATTGGCGAGATCAAGTGAGCCGCCTCCGAGAAGGGCGCCTATGGCGAGAGGAAATTCCACCGAGTAACTGGCGGTTTTGTGGCGAAGTACGCCGAGAGCGGTGCTGATAGCGGTGCTGGTGTCAGCAAGTGGTTGATGTTCAGCGCGGATATCGAGGTATTGGCCGAAGGCTACCTCCACTGTCATGTTGAAGAACTGGCCCAGCGCGAGGCTACCCGCGGCGTTATCGACGAGCCGTGCTGCTTCGCGGAATTCGGCGTTGGCCTGCGACAGCAGTAGATCGCCCAGAATAATCGCACCGGCATGACCGAAATCCTCTGCGGATCCGAGCCAGTTGTTCGTGGCGTGCCATGTACGGAAGGCCGTGTGAGCAGCGGGAAGGCCGCGGCGTGTCTCGGAATCGTCAATGACGTCGTCATGTACAAGAGCGGACATTTGGTAGAGCTCCAGCGCGGCGCCGGCGTGCAGGGCAGGTTCTGTCGGTCCAGCACAGGCGCACCGGTAACCCGCCCACAACAACGCGGCACGAGTTCGTTTACCGCCCCTGAGAAGGGTACGGGCGGGTTCTAACATCTCTGCGGCGACGACGGCTTCGAGATCAGACTGAATAAGCCAACTGAGAGAGTCAAGGCTGGCCAAGGCTTGTTCTGAGACTGCTGAACGGAAGGCAGCAAGGTCAAAAGTCATGGGGTCCAGTCTAGCGGGGCGCTTCCGGGGGACGCGTACTTGTATTCCCTGAATGGCTATGTACTTGTATCCCCAGAACAGCTTCGTGCGCTGCCCATCCACAGCAGAAGTGCCCGCAGCACGTGATGGAGATGGCGTGACGTTTGATGGATGCATGAACACGATTACTTTGCATGGTCCAGAAGAGGCTCTCGTACTTATTCCTCACCTTCTGGGATACACACCCTCGAACCATCTCGTCTTTCTTGCGTTGGAGAGTTGGGGTGAGGACGCCGGCGGAACGCGCAGCTGCTTGGGGCCCATCGTGAGCGTTGACCTCGGTGACAGGGAAATGAATAACGAGATGGGAATGGCTCTTGGGCGGGCGCTGTGCCGGACGAGGATCACGCAGGCGGTGCTGGTGTACTACTGCTCTGATGCAGCAGATGTTGCTCATCTTCCAGATAGTCGGTTAACGGTGTTTTCGTCGATTGTTGAGTACGTGAGAGATGCACTGGAGCCTCAATACGGGACACTCCTGAAGAGCTATGTGGCAGGCGCGCAGAGTTGGGGGCTTCTGGAGGACGGTCGCCTCACCTGCCGCGACTGGGATGAGCTGCAATCGCGGCCCGCGGCGGCGGCGTTGGTGTTCTCTGGGAGTGCGCCGATTGAGCAACCACCGCGCCATGAAATTATTCGACGGTCGGATGTGGAACGGCGAGAGGCTGTGGTTGAAGGCGAGGTGTGGTTGCGCGAGATTGTTGGCCGTGGGAGGCGCGGTGGTCAAGGCGCAGATGGTTTCCCAACCGCAAGTATTAGGCAGGGTTGTCGGGAATGGGACCGCCTCATCGCGCGTTGGTTGGATCCTCATGAGAGAGAAAAACTTGTGGGGGACGGCGCGGCATGCGGCAGGGCAAACGCGGCGCTATCTCTCGTTGGGGTACGTGACCGAGTGTTGCATTACGGGATGAATCCGCGTGAACCAGGCGCCGAGGTGTTACTCAGCAAGCTCACCGAAGCGGAGCTCTCGCGTGGGTTGGCGGTTGGAGCAGAGTCGCGGCCTGCGGTGGACCATGTCGAAAGGCTTATCGGCCTGCTGGAACTGTGCGCAAGCTACGCCGGAGGAAACGACCCTTACGCATTGAGTTGCGTCGGTTATCTCTCGTGGTGGTACGGGCAAAACACGACAGCCGCCCGATACGTGAAGGCTGCGCTCGCGGCGGATGGCAGTTATCCGCTTGCCGTGCTACTTGGAGACTCTCTTGCCGCCATGGTGACTCCGGTGTGGCTCAGGCGGCAATCTGTCCGAGGCTGACGTGAAAAAGTCATAGTGGCGTCAAGATCTGTTGCGCATTCTTAGGAGGTGATGGATGAAACATAGAATTCATGCGCTGTCGGTAGATTTTGGCATATCCACACAGTGTGTCGTCGATACTTTTCCCGGTTGTCACGCGAAAGATACCAAGCGAAATCGCCGCTCAGAACTGGTAAAAGGAGTAGATTCGTATATGTGATCTATGGCGCACTGGGGCGTCGTGACCTTCGTGCGTTGTGAGGCCACCAACTACGGCGAGAAGGACTATGAAAAGATGGCAGCGTTGTTGGAAA
Source organism: Actinomycetaceae bacterium (assembly GCA_039812645.1). Lineage (GTDB taxonomy): Bacteria > Actinomycetota > Actinomycetes > Actinomycetales > Actinomycetaceae > Ancrocorticia. The sequence goes on along the minus strand of JBDIAV010000080.1, from coordinate 6,309 downwards.
CTCCCCTGAACGACAAACACGTGGAACTGGGCGCCACACTCACCGACTTTGCTGGCTGGGCAATGCCGTTGCGCTACAGTTCCGATCGGCAGGAGCATGAGGCGGTCCGGCAGCGTGCGGGGATCTTCGACCTGTCACACATGGCGCAGATCGAGGTGGAGGGCCCACTCGCTGCCGAATGCCTTGATGCCAGTCTCGTTACTATTTCGTCAGAGATGCCCGTTGGGCGTGCCCGTTACTCTCTCATCCTCGACCGTGATGGTGGCATCCTTGACGACCTCATCGTCTACCGAGTAGATACGGCGCTCTTCCTTGTGGTAGCTAACGCCGCCAATCGCCTTGTTGTACGCGACGAGCTCACCGCGCGGGCCGCCGCCCATTGTGAGACGGAGGGTAGGCCACTCCAGGTGAGCATCACGGATACCACCCTGCACCGCGCGATGATCGCGGTGCAGGGGCCACGTTCACGCGACATCGTCATGAGAATGTTGCCTGAGTATTCGGCGCAGATCGAGGAATTGGGATATTACCGCTTTCTCGATATCGACGACGACGGCGTCCCCATTCGTCTAGCCCGCACCGGCTATACAGGGGAGATTGGTTACGAACTGATGATCCCGGCTGCTGCCGCCAACGATCTGTGGGTGAGGGCACTGGATGAGGGGAAACCCGAGGGAGCCATTCCTTGTGGGCTTGCAGCACGCGATTCTCTGCGACTAGAGGCGGGGATGCCACTCTATGGGCACGAACTGGGCCGCGACACGGCTCCAATTGATACGGGCCTAGGCCGCGTGGTGAAAGAGCACCGATTTGTGGGAGCGGAGGCACTCGCAGATCGTGAGCAGCGATGGGATCTGTACGGGCTAGCGGGTGAAGGCCGTCGTGCTGCTCGCGCGGGTTGTGCGCTGCTGAAAGACGGGAAGGAGATCGGAACGGTTACCTCTGGAATGCTGTCACTTACTCTTGGGTATCCGATTGCGCTGGTACGAGCCGTACCGGGACTCAAACTGGGCGAACAGCTCGCCGTCGACGTACGTGGAAAGCTTCTTCCTATGACGGTGGTGAAGCTGCCCTTTTACAAAATCCCCATCTGATTCCGAACCGACGTCAAGACTCCACCGATGTCACAGCTCGAGTTACCTAGAGAGCCCGCCAATAGGTCATGGCCTCTTGGCGCAACCTCTTAGCCGTTAATAAAAATGAGTCACTTAATCGCCAATAAAAACTTGAGTCCACCGATGACCCACTCACTACTTTGGAGGAACCATGACCTACCCCAATGACCGCCTCTACTCCGCCGATCATGAATGGATGACCATCGATGAGCCCATTCGCGTCGGCATCACAGCCTTCGCCGCCGCAGCTCTGGATGAGGCCGTTTACGTTGAGTTGCCCGACGTAGGTGTCGAAGTCACCGCTGGTGAACCCTGCGGTGAGATCGAGTCGGTGAAATCCGTGTCCGATCTCGTCGCCCCTGCAAGTGGCGCGGTGACGGCGATTAACGACGTCGTCGTCGACGATCCGAAACTCATCACGGATGACCCTCACACTAACTGGTTGTACGAAGTGAACGCGACCGAACGTGGTGACCTGATGGATGCCGAGGCCTATCAGCTCTTCATCGAGGAGTTGTGATGGCGGACTTTGTGACCCGTCACGTCGGAACATGGGGTGTGGATCAGCAGACCATGCTGGATGTGATTGGGATAGCGAGTACGGATGAGCTCATGCGGCGCGCCATGCCATCGTCAATCGTGTCCGCGGTGGCAGGTGCGCAGCTACCGGAGGCTCTGAGTGAGGCTGAAGTTTCGGCCGAACTCGCGAAGCTAGCAGCACAGAACACCGTGCGTACGTCGATGGTTGGGCAAGGTTTCTATGACACCGTGACGCCCGCTGCAATCCGCCGTGGAATCTTGGAGAATCCCTCGTGGTACACCGCCTACACGCCATACCAACCTGAGATCTCACAGGGGCGACTGGAAGCACTGCTGAACTTCCAGACGCTTGTCAGTGAGCTCACCGGGTTGGAGATCGCTGGGGCGTCACTACTTGATGAGGCGACGGCGGCAGCCGAGGCTGTGGCGCTTGCGGTGCGTGCCCATCGCCGTTCCACCAAGGTGGCCGTGGATCGAGACATTTTCCGCCAGACGGCAGCTGTGCTTGCCAGCCGTAGCGCGGGACTCGCAATTGAGCTGGTTCCGGTGGATGTGGCAGATACCGAGAAATTGGATCTTGATGGATGTGCGGGGCTGCTCATACAGTATCCGGGGGCTTCGGGGCGTGTGCTCCCGGTTGAGCGATACCACCAGCTGGGAGAACAGATTCACCAAGCGGATGGGCTCTTTATCATGATTGCCGACCTCCTCGCCTGCACGCTGCTTGTATCTCCGGGCGAACTTGGCGCGGACATCGCTGCCGGGACAACACAGCGCTTTGGAGTACCCATGAACGGGGGAGGGCCGCATGCTGGGTACATTGCCACAACGAAGGCGCGTGAGCGCCAGCTACCCGGGCGTTTGGTGGGAGTGTCTCGAGACTCGCATGGGAACCCGGCATTGCGGTTGGCACTTCAGACACGTGAACAGCACATTCGCCGCGAGAAAGCCACGAGCAACATCTGCACGGCGCAATCATTGCTCGCCATCATGGCCTCAATGTATGCGGTCTATCACGGGCCAGACAGGTTACAGGCTATCGCTGAGTATATTCATGGCGAGACGTGTGCATTGGCGGAGCAGCTGACGGGGCTGGGTCTGGATGTGGAGTATGGGTGTTTCTTTGACACCTTGTCCATACGGGCACCTGGGAAGGCGCGGCGTTACGCTGATGCGTTGCTGGCCGAAAACATCACTGTCTTCATTGCGGACGAGGACACTCTGCGGCTGTCCTGCGATGAACTGACAACCCCCGAGATTCGTGCGCGCTTCCTGCGGGCATGGGAGCCGCTGCAGCGTACTGACATCGGTGATTCATCGGGCGCCGACATAGGTATAGCTGAGAGTACTGCCGCTCAAGGAGCACCCGGTTTCGGACTCCCCGCGGACTCCCTCCGCGGCGACGAGTACCTGCATCAACGCCCCTTCCACGCCTATCGCAGCGAAACCCAACTCATGAGGTACATGCGGAGGCTCGCGGCGAAAGATTACGCGCTTGATCGAGGCATGATTCCGCTTGGGTCTTGCACGATGAAGCTCAATTCGGCCGTGGAACTCACTCCCATGAGCTACGAGGGCTTCGCCCGCATTCATCCGTATGCACCGCAGAGGGACCTGGCGGGATACGAGTCATTGGTGGGTGATCTCGAAACCTGGCTGGCGGACATTACCGGTTATGACGCCGTGAGCCTCCAACCCAACGCTGGGAGCCAGGGTGAGTTCGCGGGGCTGCTTGCTATCCGTGGCTACCACCTTTCGCGAGGCGACGGGGCACGTAACGTGTGTCTCATCCCCGCATCAGCGCATGGGACGAACGCGGCGTCAGCGGTGATGGCAGGGTTTAAGGTCGTCGTCGTTAAAACGGCGGATGACGGTTCCATTGACATGGCCGATCTTGACCGCGCACTCGCCGAACACGCGGACTCCATCGGTGCCATCATGATCACCTATCCCTCGACGCATGGCACGTACGAACCGGAGGTGACCGAGGTGACCGCCAAAGTGCACGCGGTGGGCGGGCAGGTTTACATCGACGGTGCCAATCTCAACGCGCTTGTTGGATACAGCCAGCCGGGCTCGTTTGGGGGAGACGTCTCGCATCTCAACCTGCACAAAACCTTTGCCATTCCACACGGTGGCGGCGGTCCCGGTGTTGGTCCCGTGTGTGCACGTTCGCACCTCGCGCCCTTCTTACCGGGATTCCCGGGATTGTGGGAGCGCGCGCGACCGGGCGACGGTGCAGTTTCTGGCGCGCCGTGGGGGTCGGCGTCGATTCTTCCCATCACCTGGGCCTACATCAGGCTCATGGGACGTGACGGGCTGCGAGCTGCGACGGCGGGGGCTGTGCTGGCTGCAAACTACGTGGCCAAGCGGCTGGAGGATCGTGTTCCAGTGCTCTATCGTGGACCCGGTGGATTTGTGGGGCACGAGTGCATTCTGGATGTTCGTCCACTGAAATCCGCGTACGGAATCACCGTCGACGACGTCGCTAAACGGCTTATCGACTATGGCTTCCACGCGCCTACCATGAGCTTCCCGGTGCCGGGCACGCTTATGGTTGAGCCAACCGAATCGGAAGATCTTGATGAGATCGACCGTTTCTGTGATGCTATCGAAGCGATCGTGGACGAAGCAGAACGGGTGGGAGGCGGCGAGTGGACCACCGAGGACAACCCATTGCGAAGTGCGCCGCACACAGCCGAGACACTTCTCGCGGCAAACTGGAACCACCTGTACTCGCGCGAGGACGCCGCCTACCCGGGAATCGCCGTTGCTCGGCGCAAGGGACGTGACCCCGAGCGGATTCGCCAGTGGATTGACGATAAATATTGGCCGCCAGTTGGTCGTATTGACGGGCCCTGGGGCGATCGTCATCTCCAGTGCACATGTCCGCCACCGGAGGCATATGAAAGTTAACGGATGAGTGGGACAGCTGTGAGATGTGCGTGCGGGCTCCGGCCGTGACGCCGTCGTCGCTGGGCGGAGTCTGTCCAATCATCGCCGCCAGAAACCGTGTAGATGTTGATGGCTGCCGGGTCTGTTGTGAACGTGTGGCGTTTCTGGCAGCGTGTGACAGTTTTTCCTCGGAGGAATGCGTTGCACGTCGCGGAAATCGTTACTCCGTCAAACTGCCAAAAATTGCTCGGAAATCGTGGGAACAAGTTTTGCCCTCTTGACGTTTAACCCAATGTGCTGGATTATGCCCAGCGCCGGTATGATGGGTTGTCCATCGAAAACTTGTCCCTCGTCGAAAGGTGTCACGTGGCTACAAAGTCTGCCACTCGCGTACGTTCTGAGAATGATTCCACGGACGTCGAGGCGGCTGCCAAGGCAGCGCCCAAGAAGCGTGCTGCTTCGCGCACCAAGGCCCCCAAGGAAGGCGCGGCTGCGAAGAAGCCGGGCCGTTCACGCGCACAGGCCGATGACGCCGTAACGCCGGACGTTGAGTCTGACGACGTCGTTGAGAGCGCTGCCACTCCGGAAGAGCCGGAGGCTCTGGAAGAGGTCGAAGTCGACGACGACCTGGAAGTGGATGAGGATGTCGACGACGAGGCGGAAGAAGATGAGGACGACGAGTCTGATTCTGACGACGACGAAGCGGACAAGCCCACCTCGACGGGCGTTAAGCTGCCGAAGCTGCGTACCGACGAGCCGCCGCTTTCGCGCCGCGGTGCCTTCACGATGAAGGATTCGGACGAGTCGGATGAGCCGGCCGTTCGTGTTCACGTTGCTGGTGCCACCGCCGACCCGGTCAAGGACTATCTCAAGCAGATCGGTAAGGTTCCGCTGCTCAACGCCGAAGAGGAAGTGGAGCTCGCCAAGCGTATTGAGGCTGGCCTCTATGCCGAGCACATCCTCAAGTCCGGTGAGCTGGATTCAGCGTCCGATCGTCTCTACATCCGTGAGCTGCGCGCCATTTCGCGTGACGGTGCCCAGGCCAAGAACCATCTGTTGGAAGCCAACCTCCGTCTCGTGGTGTCGCTGGCGAAGCGTTACACCGGCCGCGGCATGCTCTTCCTCGATCTCATTCAGGAAGGCAACCTGGGTCTGGTGCGTGCGGTCGAGAAGTTCGATTACACCAAGGGCTACAAGTTCTCCACGTATGCCACCTGGTGGATTCGCCAGGCGATTACTCGTGCTATGGCCGACCAGGCCCGTACTATTCGTATCCCGGTGCACATGGTGGAAGTCATCAACAAGCTTGCCCGCGTGCAGCGTCAGATGCTCCAAGATCTGGGCCGCGAACCCACCACCGAGGAACTGTCCAAGGAACTGGACATGCCCGAGGAGAAGGTCATCGAGGTTCAGAAATACGGCCGCGAGCCGATTTCGCTGCACACCCCACTGGGTGAGGACGGCGATTCCGAGTTCGGCGACCTCATCGAGGATTCAGAGGCCGTTGTGCCTGCGGATGCCGTGGGCTTCACCCTGCTTCAGGAGCAGTTGCACCAGGTTCTCGACACGCTCTCCGAGCGTGAGGCCGGCGTGGTTTCCATGCGCTTCGGTTTGACCGACGGCCAGCCCAAGACTCTCGACGAGATCGGCAAGGTCTACGGTGTGACGCGCGAGCGCATCCGCCAGATTGAGTCGAAGACGATGTCCAAGCTGCGTCACCCCAGCCGCTCCCAGGTGCTGAGGGATTACTTGGACTGAT
>JBDIAV010000079.1:0-16651 GCA_039812645.1 Actinomycetaceae bacterium | reverse complement strand
TTAGTGGGTTCGAGAGAGGCTACCTACACCACCTGGAAGAGCGCCCAGGTAATGAGGAATCCAGCCACACCACAGATTGTGGTGAGAACTGTCCACGTCTTCAGACCATCAGCCACTGAAAGACCGAGGTATTTGGTAACAATCCAGAAGCCGGAGTCGTTGATATGGGAAAGCCCAAGGCCACCAAACCCAATCGCCAATGTAATGAGCACAACCTCAAGCGAGGAGTATCCACCCTCGGCGATGGCCGTGGAGAGCAGGCCCGCCGTGGTGAGAATCGCGACGGTGGCCGATCCTTGTGCCGCTCGTAGCGCCAACGAGATAACAAACGCCGCAACAATTGTTGGCATACCTACCGCGGTCAGCGAAGATGCAAGTGAGTCACCAATACCTGACTCCACGAGGACGTTTCCAAACGAGCCTCCCGCACCGGTCACAAAGATAATGACGGCAACCATCGGGAGTGCCGAATCCGCAACCGAGGACCTCTTCGTCTTATTCCACCGCGCCTTTTGACCGATAGCAACGTAAGCCACCAGTAAGCCGAGGAGCAACGCCGTCGTCGGTGCACCGATGAAGGAGGCAAACGGACGCAGCGAACTCTCGGCGTCAAGCACCGTCTGCAGTGTTGACCCCACCATGATGAGCAGGATGGGAAGCACAATCAGCCCAACCACTGTTCCTGCGCTCGGCACAAGCTTGGTGTCACCGCCGCCTAACGCTTTGTCTCCGTTAGCTTTCAGCACCTCCGAAGCAGGCGATTCGCCAAGAACAATTTTGTCGACTTTGAAGAGCTTTGCTGCGAAGAAGCCCACCACTGCCACGACGGCGCCGATCGCCAAGCCGACGATCGTCATGAGGCCGACGTCGGCACCTACCTGAGCCGCGGCCGCCACCGGACCCGGATGCGGAGGCAGCGTGACGTGCACTGTGAGAAGCACAGCGCCCACGGGAAGCCCAATCTTCAGCGGGTTAATACCTGCCACCTTGGCAAAACCGAACACGAGCGGCGCCAAGATAATAAAGCCAACGTCGAAGAACACTGGAATTCCCAGAATGAACGCGGCGATAGTCACCGCAGCAATGACACGCTTCCTGCCGAGCTTTTCAGTAAAGACGTAGGCAAGATGATCCGCTCCCCCGGATACTTCAATGAGCCTGCCGAGCATGGAGCCCAGTCCCACCACGATCGCCACAGATCCAAGCACGTTCCCCATGCCCTTGACCAGCGCCGGTACAACGTCCGCGAGAGGAATACCCGTGACGAGCGCGGTGCCCATCGCAACAAGAAGCATCGCCACGAAAGCTGGCAACTCGATCTTGATGACAAGGACAAGAAGAACCGCAACCGCTGCGACAGCGGTTAACAGAAGTCCAGTCGTTCCCATCAGATCGTTCCCTTCTTCTGGGGAGCTACAACCGTGATCACCGAGGAATCATCCTGAGCACCGTTGCCCTGTGCTTCGGCAATGACGTAGAGGTTCTCCGCCGCAGCCGCGATGGGGGTTGCAACGCCAGCCGCCCGGGCAGCGCTATTGACGATGCCCATGTCCTTGGTGAAGATATCGATGCGGCTGCGTACTTCCGCACCGCCCTCGTCGTAGGCCTGGAGCATACGCGGGCCGCGGTCGGCGAGCATGAAGGAGGCCGCAGCGCCAGCACCGAGCGTTTCGAGAGCAATGGCCGGGTCAATGCCGAGAGCTTCGGCGAGGGCGAGAGCCTCGGCACCCGCCGCGATGTGCACACCGCACAGCAGCTGGTTGACCGTCTTCATCGCCTGCCCATCACCGGGATTCGACCCAATACGAACGAGCGTTGAGGCGAGCTGGTTGAGGACATCACGGGTGGCATCGTAGGCCTCGTCTGTCGCACCAACGACGATGAGTAGGTCGCCATTGCCCGCGCGCACCGGACCACCCGAGACGGGCGCGTCGACGATGTGAAGTCCCAGTGCGTCTAGCTGCTGCGCTACTTCACGCACCGCTTCAATGCCGACGGTCGAGGTGAGCAAAATGGTGGCGCCTTTTTCCAGCACCTCGGTGACGCCGTCGTCGCCGAACAGTGCATTATCGAGCTGCGCTCGGTTGCGGACAGCAAGAAGGACGATATCCGCGCCGGTCGCGGCCTCGCGAGCCGATGCGCTTGGTGCCACACCTGCTTCTTTCGCAAGGTCCATGCGGGCTGCCGCGATGTCGTAGCTGCGTACCGAGAACTTCTCTGCGAGGCAGGTGGCCATGGGTAGGCCCATGGCTCCGAGTCCAAGAACAGCAATAGTTGGGTTGCTCATGTCAATCTCCTTTGATGAATTATTGAGCGTTGTGTTGTCAGTATTGGGGACGCCGGGTTGGCTACACGGCGACTGGGGGTGAAGAGTGGGCTACTGCGACAGCTTGTCGACGACGTCGGCGAGGGACTGATCGCCACCCACATTGCCGGCGAACACGATATAGGGAATACCTTGGGCAGGCCCCATGATAGGTTCCCAAAGCGAGACGATTCCGGGAAGCATTGGACCGCGCACGATAGCACGGCCGATTTCCAGCCCTCGTGACGCAACGTCGGAGGAGGTGATGCCTCCCTTAGCAATGACGAATCGCGGCGGTGCGATGTCAAGAACCTTGCGCACTACAGTGACCACGGCGTCCGAGACCTCCCGCGCGATACGCAGCGAATCATCTCCGTCCACACCCGTCACCAGGGTGCGTGACGTGGACACGACGGCATTACCCCCGCGAAGCGCCTCGGCAACGTTGGCCACGATCTCGTCGAGGTGGGCGTCACGCTCCTCCGAGAGAACCTTCGCCACCTCAATGACAAACTCGCGCGGCGCGCGGCGCTCGCGTAGGTTGTTCAACTGGCGAGTAGTGAGAGCCACGTGAGATCCCACCACAATGAGGCCGCCATTGACTGACTCCTCCGAACGGATCGAAGAGACATCTTCAGCGCTCAGCGGCTCAACAATAGGCTGGCCGATCATGGCACGGACAAAAGGCGGACCAACACGGTACACGAAACGCTTGCCCTTCTTCTGAGCGGCAAGCAGCGCCAACGCAAGTGCGCGGATATCCGCTTCTACAACGATGTCTGCGACGGCAGGTTGACTGCCACTCAGCCCGTCGAGGATCTCCGCTGTCTTCTCGGGGTCGGAGCGTAGCGTCGTGAGGTCGACGACGGCGACATCCGCCGCGGTTATCGCACCACCGGTCTTCTCTTCTACCCATTCGCGCAGGTCAGAACTCTTATAGCCAAAGGTGGCATCACGAGCAAACTCGGTCTCCCCCACCGGAACAAACCCATCGGTATCATTCCCAGCATAGTGAATGCCACCGACGGTAATACGCCCGGCGTCTCCAAAAGCAGGAAGAAGAATGACGCCGTCGATCGCAATGTCGGCCTCCGCGAGAGTCTCAATGATTGTGGACGGCTCCAGTGGATAGTGACCACGCAGCGTCGAATCACCGCGAGAAACGAAGTCCACCTCGACCCCTAAGGAATGAGCGGCGGCCAACGATGCGCGGACAACCTCACGATTTCTTTCGGCTGCCTGCTCCGGTGGCAGAGAGCGCGAGTTCGTCATAACGTAGACGGCGGGAGCCCCCGTGTCCAACGCCCAGCAAAGATCCTCGTCCTCCCATGAGTTGAGAACAGGGAGTTCGGCCACGGACTGAGTTCCCGTGGGATCATCGTCCAGTACGACAAGCTGGCGGGCTCCGTCCTCCCTGGCCTTCTGGACATCTTCGGCGGAGATGTCTGGGGCTGGTGGCATGCCCTTTGTCAGATCACTTTTCTTCACGTGCGTTCCTCCTTGAATGCAGGGCCGTCACTCATGTGGCGGCATGTCTTGTTAGTCGAATTCGTAGTAGAGGGCATCGGATTCGGCGAGCTCGATGAGCTCCTCTCCGGTGATTTCGGGATCAATAGGCGACAGTGGATCACCGAGCATCGGACGGTTCTGACGATTCTGAGCGAACATCCACTCACCGATGCGCGGATCGGCATACGCCATCGTCCATGACGAGTGTGTGCTAGTGGCAAACCGCTCGGTCACTCCAGGTAGGTAAACCGTCAGCCGTGGCGAGGCCCCCTGGGCACGCAACGCATTAATCATTGCGATTGTCTTGGAGAAGGGGCGAACACTGTCATCGAAGGCCTGCATTTCCCACAGGGGGATATGGGCGTATTGAGCCGCGTAAGGAACCACGGTGTCGATCACGGCGGGTCCTCCACCCACTGGATTGTTAGGACCACCGGCAACCGGGAGCAACGCGGCAAAGAGATCTGGGTACAGAATGGACACATTAAGCAAACCCTCCGCACCAATCGAGAGCCCGGTGCCGTAGACCCGGTCGGGATCGGCATTGTGACTTGCGATCACGTCAGCGATGAGCGCGTTGAGTCCTTCCATAACATCGGGATCTCGCCACAGTTTATTCATGGGGATTTGGGGAGCGACGACGATGCTCGGGTGGGCTTCTTGTTCGGCCGCAGATCCCCAGCGCACGGCACCCTCACCCTTGGTGACCCCCAGGTGTTGCGCTTCGTCGACGCCTCGCTGTCCACTTCCGGTCAGGAAAACAACAACGGGAAGGTTCGCGGGCGCGCCTTCTGGAACAAAGAGACGGTAAGGCAGGCTAATGTTCTTGCCCTCATACCTCTCGTAGGAGAAGAGCGTCTCATCTGCAATCTGGGTGTAGATGCCGAGTTCCGCGATCTGGCCGCCTTGGGCTGTCACGCGAACCGCAGAAACATTGGGGGCAAAAAGGTAACGATCAAGGCGATCGTGGGAAACTGCTGATGTATCCACTTCCTCCCAGGAAACCCCGTCAGAGGTAGTTTCCAGGGTCGCCCGCGAGGGCCCCTCACCGAAAGCCATGGTCCATCGATGCACGACCATTGGCTGAGGGAAAGTGAGCGTCAAGCTAGCTTGATCCCCCACCTCGTACAACGTCTCCAAGTTTCCGTCTACCGCCGCCCTGACCTCACTTGAACCACGATCATCAGAGATTCCGGGAGCCCGGATCGCCGCATCATAAATATCTGATCGTTTCGCTGCGAGAAGGTCCGCCACTGCGTTTTCTTCAGACTCCTCGGTGACCATCACCTGGTGCACGATGCCAACAGAATGGTCTGTCGTAACGTTGCCCTCAGTCAGTCCCACCCCGGCAAACAGCCCTGGATAGTCAGTGTGAAGCGCTTCGATTGTCGAATCCGCCTCGGGCGTCGTGGATAACCCGTACACCCTCGTATCAGTGATGTCGTTGCCTTCACGAGCTGAGAAGATTTCCTCCGCTGCTTCAGCGGTACTCACGCCATCTGGAAGCCTGAGGAGGACAGCCGGATCGTCTTCTGGGATAACTTCGGCAATACGTTCGCCATCCGTACCCGCCACGACGAGCAATGGCCATCCGTGTTCGGGAGCAGTGCCCTGTGGGACCGTCAAGTTGAGAGTAGTCGACGCTTCGGTGGAATCGCCAGGGGTGGCCGCGGCGCCGTCGTCGTTACTTGTGCAAGCTGAAAGAAATGATCCCCCAAGAATCAAGGCCATCACAGCCGAACAATACTTTCGTCGGGTTATGAACATGTGGTGCTCCTTGCTGGTGGAGGCCGCTGCGTTGCGGCATCGTCGGCGGAATGGAGAGCAGAAATGAGTCGGACTAGATATTGGATATCTGATATCCGATCATACTGAGATCTATGCCACTGTCAACAGATTTTGACAGACTGGTCGCACTTCATTCCTCGTCCTGTCAAGGACCAAGCGTCACAACTTGTTAAAGAACGTACTGAATCAAGTCTCGTTCGGTCTGCTCCATGTGTGCGATCATCGCCTCACGACCCTGGTCCGACGAACCGGAGCGAAGCGCAACAATAATCGCCAGGTGCATCTCAATGGCATTGCGCTGTACCTGAGGAACACTCGACGTCTCGCGCCGCCCCTTCTCCATGAGGTTATGAAGCGGCTCCATGAGAATTCGCAGAAGCGCGTTGCCGCAGCTATCCAAAATAAGGTCGTGGAAAGCTAGATCATGCTTGACGAACACGTCGACATTGTTGGCATCGGCAGCGATCCGCATGCCTTCGAGGTCACGCTCCAATTGCTCGATTCCCTCCGAGCCAATAAGCGGTGCAGCAAGCGCGCAAGCCTCAGTTTCAATCATGCGCCGTAGCTGGAGTAGTTGGAGGGAGGCCTGCTGGGCGCCGATACGGGACCCAACAATTCTCAGCGCCGCCCCGATATCCACCCACTGTGAGAGAGGATTGAGTTCACTTCGACGCCCCGGAACTGTGCGTACGATCCCCTGAGCTTGCATTTTGCGTAGGGCCTCCCGGATCGTCAACCGGTTGACGTGAAATCGTTCAGCAAGCTCCGCCTCGGCAGGGATCGGCTGGTTCTCGATGAGACGCCCCGTCGCAATATCATCCAGTAATTCGTTAATGAGACTATCGACCAACGATTCCCGGCTCATGTCATGCCCCATCTTCCTGGGCGGCAGCGTCCCGATCATCGTTCTTGGTGACACACCGATCTCCTTGGCGTGTTGCGTCTTGGCGTTGCGCAGCTTCCCACAGCTGCTTGATGACATTCTCGTCAAGATCGATGTGCGGATCGTCCTCACCAGAATCTGGCTCCCCATGAACTTCCCGATGAAGGTCCTGCATGCGCAGGTCGAGTTGTTCTGCTACCTTAGCTGCATCGCGCAGATCGGCGATCAGACGTTCGGGGACTTCACGTTCGTACTTGTAAAAGATTTTATGCTCGAGGCTCGCCCAGAAATCCATCGCAATCGTACGAATCTGAACTTCGACGACGACGGGAACCGGCCCAGTGGACAGAAACACCGGTATCTCAACGATCGCATGAAGGCTCTTGTATCCGCTTGGTTTGGGATTCTTGATGTAATCCTTGATCTCCAACACGGTGACATCGTCCTGCTTCGTTAAAGCATCAAGGACCCGATAGGTATCGGCAATGAAGCTGCATGTCACCCGCACACCCGCGATATCCGTAATGTTGGCGCGGATAGATTCTGTCGAAAGATCGATTCCCTTACCGACAACCTTTTTGATCAGGCTATCCGGTTTTTTGATTCGCGAACTGACGTGCTCGATCGGATTGTAGCGATGAAGATGGACAAACTCTTCGCGAAGGATCCCGATCTTCGTCATCACCTCGTTGACTCCGGCGCTGTACTCCATGATGAGCCGCGCGAAGTCGGCCCGCAGTTGCCTCATGTAGGACAACCACGATTCATCTGGCGTGCCGAGAGTTAAACCTGAGAACAGTTCCCCAGGCATGCTGTTCTCCAGCTCATTCCACTGCTGATCGTCGTTCTCCACAATGTCGCCTCCCATGAGGTCACCTTCCCTAGTGGGTTGAACCAAACCAAATATTGAAGAGCCGCCAGAAGTTCCTATTGCCATAGGCAGAACAGGCGTCGCCTTCTCCCGCCATGTTCTTCAGTGCCGCAGCATTCGGTTGGTACGGGGTGTAGTTGTACAGCGCCGCCGTCGCCCTATTCTGGAGATAGACCGGGCTGGACCCGCAGGAAACGTCAGGATGGTACTGAATGTTGGCGGTCTGCCCCACACGGAAGTTGAAACGGTCCGGTTCTTCGCCGTAACGGATGAGTTGCGACGATGCGTAGTAGAACTGCTGGGCAAGTCCGGCATACTCCGGCTTACATCCGGCAAAGTCCGGGCAGCCAAAGCCCAACGCTTTGCTGTATCGCAGTTCCGTCAATGAGGAACCAGAAGCCGTGATCAACCCCTGTTCTTTTTGAAGCATAACAATGAGCACCTGGGGATTGATGCCGCACGCCTTTGCGGACTTGTAGAGCATCGTGGCCGCGCTCTCATTGGCCGCTCCCACGTATGGATTGCAGTACGGGGCCGTCATGGACGCCGTCGTCGCTCGGTAGTCCTTAAGGCAAGCGGCTGAGCCGGGCTGGCAGTTCGGGTTTTGCGACGTAAAGAACGACTGAACCTGCGCGGCGGTCATCGTGCCGGAGTTAAACATGACGGAGTCCGCGATGATGTTCCCGGCAACAAAGGTACGCGAGGGATCAACCGGATCGGGTGAGGTCACCTTCGCGTCAACAGAGGCACACCAAAGGAATGTGTTGCTGCCCGCCCCCTCATTAATGGCCGTCGCGCAGACAGTGTGGCGCCCGGGTTTAACACTCAGATTTTTTACAAAGCCAATAGTGTCATAGGAAAGGCCGAAGGCGTTCTTGACGTCGGTTCGCTGTAGCGAGGCCTTGATGAGCTGCGGCTGATTGTCGACGTGAAGCTGGACAACAACTGCCCCCTTGCGGTCCGGATCAAACGCCCAACCCGCTGCCGTAATAGTTCCGTCCTTGTTCGCCCACAAACCCTCGTAGTTTGCCCGCGGGCTGTTTCCTGCCTGCGCCGAAGGGACGACGCCGTCACGTCGAACGACTCCGAGAGTGTCAGATCCGTCTCCATTCCAATCACCAACGACGACCTCATCACTCGCCCGCCCATACGTCAGGGTCGTATCTGCGACACCGCTCTTGAGAGAATTACGCACAAGATATGTGTTGCCCCGGCGCACCGCGAGAGTATCGGTACCGTTGCCATCCCAGTCACCCACGAGGATGTGGTCGTTGGCGCGCCCATAGTCGAACTGTACGTTCGCGGGTCCGGAAGTAAGAGAGTTGCGGACGTAGTATGTGTTGCCACGCCGTACCGCGAAGGTGTCCGTGCCGTCCCCATTCCAATCGCCCACGAGAATAACGTCATTCTCCCGACCATATTGAATCGTGCGCGCTGCGGATCCGGAGCCCAGAGTATTCTGGATGTAGAAGGTATTGCCTCGACGAAGAGCGAGAGTATCGGTTCCGTTGCCGTCCCAATCGCCGACAAAGATTTCATCCTCGGCGCGTCCGTAGGCGAAAGTTGATGCCACGGCACCGTCGCCGTGGCGATTGGTCACGTAGTATGTGGCGCCATCACGAATCGCCAGAGTATCGCTCCCGTTCCCATCCCAATCGCCTGCGAGGAAGCCGTCCGTCGCACGACCGAACGTAAATCCGATCGACGCCTCCGACGTCCACTTGTTATTGAGATAGACTCCAGCCGCCTTTTCGCCAGGAAGGCGCGGCGGAACGACGACGCCCTTCACCGTCGGACTCTCCGCCCCACCCGCGTAAGGATTGGCATTGCTCGACGGCCTCGAAATCCCATCATAGAAAGTGATACCCGGAGGATCATCAACTCCCGTGTAAGGAGAATCAACGGGAGTCTCGTCGTCAGGTCCGACGACGTCGGGGCTTTCGTCATCAGAGAGCAAGGTTGGTGACTCGGCGGGTTTCGGAGTTACCGCTGTCTCGGGCGCCGTGAGCGGTGACGTTTCATTAATGGTGGCGTCGGACGGTTCGACGGGAGTGGCGTCACGTGAAGGTTCGGTAGGCGCGGCGGTTTCCGGGATGCTCGGATCTTGCGTCGGGCTGCCGTTAGCTTCGGAAACTGGGCTCTCTGAAACTGGAACTGCAGTAAAGATCGCGGGCGAGGACGCAGCAGCGGAGGGTTCGGTAGTTTCACCGGTGGACGCCATCGCCGTGCTCGTTAAAGGAATCAGAAGAGCTGCGGCGAGAATCAACGCGAGACACCTCGTTGTAGCTATTCGCGGTCTATTTCTGGTCATCGCATCTCCCGAGCTCAGCCTTCTATCTGCTTCCAAAAGATTAGCCCAGGTGATGCGAGCCAAATGTTCTCAGGTGAAACATGGGATGACTCCACAAGGGTCATTCCCATGGCTCCATCCTCACGTTACAATCAGGCGCCGTTGATAACGGCACCATCCACGTGTCACTCCTACCTATGAGGCCCACAGAGACCTTTCTCCAATACCCCGCCAATACATCCGTGCCTAGTTAGCGATGCCACCGTTTGGTAGCAGCACCACCTTGAGTGCCTCTCCACTCGCGGTAAGCTCAAGCGCTTTATTGATGTCAGAAAGCGGAAGTACATGGGTGATGAGCTTATCCGCAGGAAATCGCGGGTCAAGCGACAACTCGAAAGCCTTCTGCACCTGCATGGTGTTTGAGCCGTAATGGCCATAAATCCACAGGCTGGAGTAATGGATGTGGTTGGAGTCGATTTCTGTCAGTGCACCTTTGGGCACCCCGCCAAAGAAGACGACCGTGCCACAGGGCCTCGCCATCTGCAGTGCTTGCTGCTGGGCGATCGTCGAGGGGTTGGCAGAGATGACCTTCGAGGCACCTCGTCCGCCCGTCAACCGCTTGACCTCCGCGACAGCATCCTCGCTGGCGGAGTTAATACATGCGTCGACGTCAAATTTCGCCGCTTTATCGAGGCGCGACTGATTGGTATCCGTGATGATCACCTGCGAGGCACCGCGCATGCGCGAAAGGATGGCAAGGAGAATACCTACCGGACCGGAGCCGAGGATCACCACCGTGTCCCCCATCGTCACCCCAATGTTCTCCACGCAGGCGTAGGTGGACGAGAGCGGCTCAGCCATCGTTGCACGGATTGGATCTACACCCTCCGGAATTCGGAACGTGGCACCTCGCTCTACTCGCTTACTCGAGTAGGAAATGTACTGGGCGAGTCCGCCAGGCAGTGCAGTGTAATTCTCCATCTCAGTACATTGTTCGCTGTGCCCCATGCGGCAATTCTCGCACTTGAGGCAGTGCGCCAGTGGGTATACGTAGATCATTTCACCCACGCGATAGGCATCCACACCGGGAGCCACGTCAACCACCTTGCCGACAACCTCGTGGCCGTAGATCCACGGATAGTTCCCGCCTCGCGAGTCCGTGGTGAGGTTGCGGATATCCGATCCGCACAGCCCGATCGCGTCCACTTCCACCACGAAACCGCCATCGGGGCAGCTTGGCTTCTCCACCTTCTCGAACCGGATATCACTCGGGCCGTACATGACCGCGGCATCCATGACGTTGCTCATTCGTCGCCTCCTTGCGTCCCCTCAATCGTACGCGCCTGGTCCGACAGATTCTGCTCGCGTCACTTTCAAGCGGTTCCCGCTTCTCTTAAGATTGGCGACGACGGCGCCTTGACGTCACCTTGCAGACGTTGTCCTGGACAGGTAACAGATCTTCAGACAGGTAACCCATCGAGCACCTCCAAAATGGGGGCGGGTCAACTGTCCCAGGAACAGTTACCTCTTTGTTGGTGAGGGGACGTCGTCGTCGGGAATATCCGGGTGCTTGCGCAACCGCAGCAGGCTCCACACAAGCCCACCCCAGAGCAACCCAGCGGATACCAAGAACATCGCAATTGCTGCGGGCATCACTTCTTGTTCCTTTCTGCCTCGGCACGTTCGGCGCGAATACGCCGCAGATCCGCCTCAACCTCACGGGCGAGCGCATCTGTGTTTGCCGGAACTGCGGTGTCGGCGTCAATTCGGCCGTATGCCCGTTAGCTCATGGAGAAACTGGCCACGAGCAGGAGTGCAAGCGTGCCCTATCCGGCAATCGCCACGTACCACCACGGGAAAGAGCCATATCCATTGACGATGTAATCGAACGCGCCAGTGGCAAGAATGACCACAAGAACAATGGGAGTCAAGACCACCAGTATCAGCTGCCACACCCGGCCCACCTTGAACGAGGAGACCGCATTGAGATGCTTGGCGAACTCCGGCACCTTGCGCCCGATCAGGACCACGAGCACCAGAGTGAGCACCGCCGATGCCACCACACCGATGTTATTGATGAACGCGTCCACGATATCGAGAGTGTTCAAACCGCTCGTGGTCGCGAACAAAAGAATTGATGGATCGCGGTCGCAATACCCGTCAAGACGCCAGCGCGGCGATGCGAGATGCCGAACTTATCCTGGAACGCTGCCGAGACAACCTGCAGGATCGACAGCAACGAGGAGAATCCAGCGAGCGTGAGACGTTGACCAGCACGACGTGTCAACGTCCCCACACCAACGAGGAGAAGCGGTCTCCTCCAGGCTGCCGGAGCCGCTCTTGTGTGTATAGGGGCGAATACGTAGAATACATGTATTCATAAGGAGGAGCCATGCCCACCACTGTACGACTCAAACCAGAGACAGAGGCGCGAATCAAGCGCCTCGCCGAGCAAACCGGGCGCACTCAGAGCTACTACATCAACGAAGCCATCGAACGGCAGCTAGATCGCCTGGAGTGGGAGTATCGCATCATTTCTGACGTGGAAGCTTCCCGAGCCGGCACTCTTGAGACCATCACTCTTGATGACATGAAGGCTGAACTTGGCCTGGACAGTTGAGCTGGCACCGGCGGTCCAGCGGGCGTTCAGGAAAGAACTGGATCGCCAGGTTGTACGACGCATGATCGCCAAACTGGAAGAAGCAGCCAGTCTCGAAGACCCCACAGCCATGGCCAAGCCGATGACAAACAACCTGCGCGGTCTGTGGTCCTACCGGATTGCCGGAGGCTATCGGGTAATCGTTGATATTCAACGAGACCGAATGGTGATCCTCGCGGTCGAGGCCGGGCCATGCGACAAGGTGTACAAGTACATCTAGCGTTCATTGTGATTGGGGATTAGTCAGTATCTTCGTGGGTCGTGGGTCGTGGGTCGTGGGTCGTGGGTCGTGGGTCGTGGGTCGCTGGATGATACCCAGTTTGAGAGTTCCAAGATGCGCTCCGCAACCTGGACGGGTGTTTTGCTGTCAGTGTTGATGCGATGTACCTGACTGTCCGGGCACTCATTGCCCCCGAAGCAATCGGGCAAGGCTTCGAGGTTCCTCTCGACATTGAACTCACCCACTTCGATAAACACAGTGTCGAGTCCTTCGAGGAGACACTGGCAGGTTTTGACGAAGTACACGTGAAGGCGAAGCTATCGGGCAGCGTGGAAGGTGCCATCTTGTCCGGCACCATCAAAGTAGGCATCGTCAAAACGACACTTTCTGGCTCACGCGCCTGAATATTTACCCCAGCCCTGTAGAACAGCTTCTAGAAAAACCACGGGTTCGCGCGATAAACCACGGCTACGACCCTGCTATTTCCGTGGTTTATCGCCAGCACCGTGGATTCTCCTGCTTGAAGATCGCGCAGTCACTGTCCGCGAAGCGCCAAAATCCCGCCGAAGTGACTTCTCGGAGTGCATCAAGTGGAGTTGAACGTTCGGGTCCGGAAGACTCATTGAGGAACCTCGGTTCAAGAATCCATGAATCAACCGGGCAATATACTCATGGTCTGCTAACTGCTTCCACGAAATATTCACAACCTCATACCCTGCCGAACGCAATTGGGATTCCCTGGCCCTCTCATCAGCAACCCGCCGATTCTTCTCATCATCCCTGTACTTGCCCTCACCGTTAAACTCAACAATGAGCTTCCTCTCCGGCCATACGAAATCACCAAAAAACTCCCTGCCATCCACGAGAATTCGGTACTGCATGATTGGTGAAGGCAAACCATAAGCACGGATAATCCATAGCACCCTCGCTTCAGCCAGACTTTCAACTTGCCCACTTGCAGTCGAGATAACTTGCATCGCTCGCCGTCGACCAGCGCTACTCGGAAGTTCCTCGGCAATAGCCATCATTCTGGCTCTCGCCGCAGCTTCCCGTTCAAGAAATTCCGGATCAGTGCGGTCCTGGTAGATATCACCAGATGTCGCGAGCCGTCCAAGAATAGAACAGACAATAATGAAGGCAGTCTCACTCGCGGCAAGACGAGCAACATCCACAGCGGTCTGTTCGTGGGTCGTTGTATACACTCCATGCCCAAGGTCTATAGCACGCGTTATTGTACGACCATTCATCGAACGAAAGCGCGCTTTCCTTGCCGAATAAGGATGTGAGGGCAACTCTCGCGCCTCACATCGCCCTCCGTTCTTGTACGCCAGAATATCTACGGGAGAAGGCCAAACCGGATAACCCAGCAGCATGGCCGCCGTCGTTCCGGCAAAAACTACCCCTCCTGGGTACTGCCGTACCAGTGCGCGGACGTAACCCAAATAGCAATGTTGCTGCCACGTATATCTCTCACCCTTCGGGGGTTCGACGAGGAAGCCACGAGTCGGCCTCCACCAACCCTGCTTCTTCAGGGTTTGAAAATCAGACTTGGGCATTGAAGCCGTAGAAAGTACCTTCGGCCAATGCAAAGGCTGCGAACTCATGAACATGAGAGCAATCATGCTGAATCCGCTCCATTCGTGCAGAAATAATCCACAGGCCCGCCACGTGAAGCGCAATATCGACCTATTCCCAGAACCCTACTTGTGGAAAACAGCTGACGATCTCTAACTCAAGGCATCGAGTGAGAACGAAGAATCAACGGTTCGCGCGATAAACCACGGTTACGGCCCAGCTATTTCCGTGGTTTATCGCCGGAACTGTGGATTCTCAAGACTAGAAAGATCTACGGGACGGCTCCCACAACGTTGTGACGATGCCCCCGGTCATCACATGCCCAATGAGCGCATTGAAACGCCTGCCGGCGGTAGCCATCCAGAGATATGCTGAAGACATACCAAGTCTGTGCTTGCCGGTTGCAGAGCTCGATGGGTTTCCGCTTGCCTCGATGGAGAGGAAGTAACCATACGTCGAATGTCGGAAGGGCGAGCGAGGAACCTCTGGGCTCTGATTGGGACCGTCGCCCTAATCATGTCATGTGGAGTTTCGGCAACGGCTATGGAGGACGCCGGAGCGGTTTCGAGTACTGCCACCCCAATTGATTCGACGACGGCCACCCCAACAGAAGAGCCGGTCGGGAACGGTTCAAGCGCACCAACCGCTCCACCAGATTCCTCGGAAACGCCGACCACAACGGAAACACCAGTCGCAACGGAAGAACCACACGAGGCGATAGCGACGCCGTCGTCGTTCCCAATACCCGAATCCGCCATGGCCTCACCAAGTGAAGGTTGCTATCTCGGCAGCTGTTTTGGCAACACTCGCGCCGGCAAGTGGATCGCCGCAAACTCCTGGCGTTACGGCTTCATCGTGCGCTACCCGCAGGGATATACCCACGTCATCGGTTTCATCTGGGAACCGTGGCACGTGAGATACGTGGGAGTGGACGTAGCCACCGCCATGCGAAATCGCGGGGACGCCACTTACGAGCAGTACCTGGGAGTTCCGGCGGCGCCGAAGTACTGAGCGTCATCAAGTCGCGCGGGTTGAGGTCGTTCATCGGGGCGCCAAAAGAGCAGCAACAGCCCTCCGATTAACGTCCGTATCTCAACCATTAACGCCCAAATCTCAACTTGTCACGTTTGGGCCCCAATATGTTCTTATCTATTTTTCCGAGAATTTCCTGGGAATAGAATTCACACAAGCCCTTACATTGTCGTAGGGGCCACGTCGATTCGTCGTCGACCTTCTCAGGAAAGGAAGGGTCTCATCATGAGACCGACAAAGAAAATCCGTGGCAGGACCTTCAGCGTCCTCCTCGGTGCAGCAGCCCTCATCATGTCCTCCGCGACAACTGCTGTGGCAGCAGACGATGGCACTCCGGATGGCACTCCGGTAGCCCTCACTCAACAATCAGAAGTAAGCAGAGACGGCACAGTCGAACCTCAGCGGTACGGCGACGAGTACACACTCGGCGGAATCGTGACACTCAGCAAGTCAACGGCGGTGGTCGGCGAGCCCATCACCGTGACATGGAATCTCACCGGCGGCATTGATCCGCGGGTCGATGGCATCATCATTGGTCCTGGCATCGCCAACGATCACCTCATCTTCTGGAGGGAACCATCCCAGTGGGCAACGTACATCCCGATCAATGGCGACCGCACAGGGAGCACAACCGTCACGATTCCCAACAGTGGTGACCGCCTTACCATCACCGTGCAGACATACGAACCCGGGGCTGAGCATTACATCGGATGGATTGATTCAGACGTCCTCACTGTCACCAATTTCGATGATGTAGTTTCCGCAGAATGGGGCTGGGTGCAGGACCCAACTACCGGCGAGGGAGACTACGGATACTACGCGGGCGGCGCCATCCAGAAGTACTGGTTCCTCATCGATAACCAGTGGTACTACGCCAACGGCCAAGGATTCCAGCGGTGTGGATGGGTCAAGGATGGGGCCTCGTGGTACAGCATGTCCGGAGAACACTGCGCCATGCAGACCGGTTGGGTTTTCAGCGGCGGCTCCTGGTACTACATGGCTCCCAGTGGCGCCATGCAGACCGGTTGGGTGAAAACCGATGGCACGTGGTACTACCTCCAGCCAAGCGGCGCGATGGCCACCGGCTGGGCAAAGGTTGGCGGCTCCTGGTATTACCTCAACCCGAGTGGCGCGATGCGAACCGGCTGGTT
Organism: Actinomycetaceae bacterium; assembly: GCA_039812645.1. Taxonomy (GTDB): domain Bacteria; phylum Actinomycetota; class Actinomycetes; order Actinomycetales; family Actinomycetaceae; genus Ancrocorticia. The sequence continues at coordinate 368 of JBDIAV010000079.1, read as the reverse complement.
GCTGCATCGCGGCTCGTGGTACTACATGAACCCGAGTGGCGCGATGGTGACCGGTAAGTATCTGATCAACGGTGTCATGAATCGTTTTAACGACGACGGTGTCTGGCTGGGTACCAGTTAACCCGCGCCTACGAGCATCCACACGTCTCGCGCAAGTGGTCACCACTTGAGTAACTCAGAGCAGGGTCTCGATTCCTTGAATGACAAGGAGTCGGGACCCTGCCCTGTTTTTCCCAGGCACGAGTTACGCCCAGGCCCAGCACCTCGACGTGGTGCGCATGGCCGGAACTCATGGTTCGCGAGGGGACCGCTGGAGGCTTCGCGACAACCCCGAGCGGCTGCCGCTTCAGTTTATGATCGCGGCGCAT
>JBDIAV010000078.1:0-16752 GCA_039812645.1 Actinomycetaceae bacterium | reverse complement strand
TTCCTGGCTGGCAGGAGGACATCTCTGGCTGCACCACGTTCGAGGAGCTTCCGCAGGCGGCGCAAGATTACGTGCTCTACCTTGAGAAGATCTCGAACTGCCGCATCAGCTCCATCGGCGTGGGCCCGGAGCGCGAGGCGACCATCGTGCGCAAGGACCTGCTCGACTGAGAGTGATGCACAAAGACCTGGAGTGCTGCACAAAGACCTGCTCAACTGAGAGGTTGTGCCGGCGCGATAGTTGGTGTGCCGGCGCGATGGTCGCTTTCCCGAAGAATTGAGGAAAATGGAAAGAATTGAGGCATTTTGACGCGTCCTCGGGCTCAATTCTTTCCAAAAAACTCAATCCTTTGAGATCGTGCCCGCATACGCCTTTGGGATCGTGCCCGCGCACCACAGTTGGCCAAACCTGAGTGACCCCGCCAGCACCTGTCCTATCGGAAAACGTCACACGTCTGGTGCCGGGGCCACAACGAAACCGGCACCGGCACAACGAAACCGGCACCGGCACAACGAAACCGGCACCGGCACAACGAGGCAGGACAGCCCTACTGCAGAGTCACCTGGCGGGGAGCATATCCGGGCGTCATTCTCCGGGGAACACCACACCTACCTGTCGGCGGATCGCATCGAGAGTTGCGATCACGTCGGCGGCTTCGTCCCACCCGTGCCCCGGAACCTCGGTGAGCCCGGCCTTAAGTGCCCGGGCGAAGGCTGCGGCCTGGTATTCGAATCCGGAGTCGGCGATTGCGGTCTCGTCCCACGCTTCCTCGTGCCGCTCGGATGGACTGCCTTTCTGGGCCCGATCGTTCCACACCACACGAAGTTCGCTTGGCCGATAAAAGTTGAATGGTAGCTCGATCCAGCCTTTTTCGCAGGAGATGAGTGCTGCGTTCGCGGTGGCCATATCCATCGACGACTCGTACACCGCGTGTGCCTCCGGATAGTCGAACACCGCCACGGCCAACGCATCCACCCCTCTGTCGGTGAGACGCCCGCGCGCGGTAATGGTAAGTGGTTTGCCTAGAACCCAATGGATGAACGACGCCGGATATACCCCAAGATCAAGTGCCGCGCCACCAGCCAGTTTGGGATTCTCTAGCCGGTCGATTCCGCGCAGGTTGGCGTTGAACTCGGCGCGGACGAAACGTACCTTACCCAGCTCGCCGCTGTCGAGGAGAGCGCGAATCATGGCGTAATGTGGCAAGAATCGTGACCACATCGCCTCCATGACCAGCACGTTTGCTTTCTCGGCTGCGGCACGCAGACGCCGGAGTTCGGCGCTGTTGCGCACGATTGGCTTCTCGACAAGCACCGGTTTCCCGGCCGCAATCGCCTCAAGGGCAGCCTCCAGATGGAAGTTGTGGGTGGTTGCGACGTAAACGGCGTCGACATCGTCGCGCGATAGCACGTCCTTATATGTTCCGTAGAAAGGCACGTCATTTTCTGCCGCGAAGGCTTCGGCTTTATCTGCTGTTCGTGATCCAACGGCGACGACGACGCTGCCTGCCAGCTTCACGTCCTTCGTGAACTTTCTGGCGATTCCACCTGCTCCGAGGATCGCCCAGCCAATGCTCGGGGAGTCCTGTGGCTGCGGGGGAAACTCTGCTGAAGCGACCCGTGCGATGCGTTCGGGAAGGGGTGGTAGAACGGACATGATTCCTCCTGTGGTCGAGCTTCTTTTGTTCTACACCATGAAAATGATGCGTTGGGGGAAAACGAGGGGTCGGACAGCCTTTCAGCTGCCCGACCCCCGCATTGTCCTACTACTTACTTCCCTGACTCAGGGCTCTGTGGCTTCCAGGTTCCCTCATCGGAGGCGTTTCCCGACTGCCCCGACTGCCCGTAAGACTCGGGTTGTTCGGGCTGTGGATATCCACCATATTGCGAGGGCTGACCGGGCTGACCATAAGGCGCCTGGCCGTACGGTGTCTGGGGACCACCCTGCTGCCCAAACTGCTGGGTTTGGTTGGTCTCTCCGAACTGCTGGCCGGGCTGGCCGTAAGGTGCCTGACCATAGGGTGTCTGCTGGGGATCACCCTGCTGCCCAAACTGCTGAGGCTGCCCAAACTGCTGGCCAGGCTGGCCGTAAGGCTGCTGCCCGTAAGGTGCTTGCTGGGGGCCGCCTTGCTGCCCCTGTCCAAACTGCTGGCCGGGCTGGCCGTAAGGTGCCTGACCCTGTGCGAACTGTTGGCCGGGCTGTTGCCCGTATGGCTGCTGCCCGTAGGGTGCATTGGGGTAGCCTCCTTGGTCCGAGTTCCTCTTCTTCTTCAGCAGAAGGAAGATGATGCCGCCGATGATGGCGAGAACGCCCACTCCGATAAGGATCCATACCCAGACTGAAGTGCCGTCAGATTGGGAATCAGAAGCATTGGACGAGGAGCCGCTGCCCTCGTTGTCGCTGCTACCAGAAGTTCCGCTGGAAGAATTGCCAGACTTCTGACCGGTAACGCTGAAACCGGATTCCAAGAACTTCGGGTCGGTGAAGGTGACGGTGTTGCCATTAATCTGGCCACCCTCGGAGGCGTCAGTGATGGGACCAGGCATGGTGACATTGAAAGTGAATTCGAGCGGTCCAAGGCCATCGAGCTCAGACATGTCAGCGCCGCCCATATCCTCCGACGACAAGTTGAGCGTGTATGAGTCGCCGTCGTCGACAAGAATGTTGCCATCTACGGCAAAGGGTGTGGAGATGGTGAAGCGGCAGCCAAGGTTATCTCCCTGGCTAATATCCTCCACCTCAAAGATGCCATCGGGAATTGGCTCTTCTGCCGACATAAGGTCGGACATCATGTCGCATGTGATGCCGCTGGAGGCCATGAGCCCGTCCGTATCAACCATGTCCATGGTGAAGTTCATGCCGCCACCGGACGTAATCTCAATCGTGTTGTCAGATTTGCATGCTGACAACAGCATGGTGATAGGCAAGAGAAGGGCGAGAAGAATGCCCATTTTCCTGCGCTGCGTGCGCTGAGTCATTGTGGTTTCCTGTTCGCTAGGTAAATAAGCTGGACATGTCGCCGGGAGTGCTACGAGAAATTCGCACGGCATCGTAGCTATAGCCTACTGGTGGGCCATATGTCCTGTCACAAGATGGGACGGAACTTGCCGGACCGGTCTCCCCACGTGTCCAGGCCAAATGCGTGATTCCACATGGATCGCGTAGGGGATTATCGCGCAACATGCTGTCTTGACCGAGTCACAAAATCGCGATGGTTTTTGACTCCGGTGATGAAATTCATCGTCGTCGAAAGTCGTCGTCGACAAAGGAAAAATGTCTAGGCCTAAAGTCTCGGTACGAGAGACGACATGTTGGTCATGCAAGGAATCTGATTGGATGGCCAAATGTGCAACACAATGTGGCGTGCTGCACTTCGGACCAGGCGCACAGCCTGACCTGCGTTTATGTCCCAGTTGGATTGCGAAGGAGCAGCCAATTAGGACGAAATACTGTGATATTCGATTCCCTCCTCGGGAACAATTGAACGTGTTCACACCGCGACATCGACGTTTCGCGGTTCTGCACATCGCACTCTCTAAGGAAGGAAACGCGATGACCGACAAGACCTATTCCGTTGAGGAAGTTCGCGCCGGTGCTCCGGCCGAGGCTCCTGACGCACTCATTGCTTGGGTGACTGAGCAAGCCAACCTCGCCAAGCCGGATTCGATCTACTGGGCCGATGGCTCGGACGAAGAGTGGACCCGTCTCACCGATGAAATGGTCGAGGGCGGAGTTTTCACTCGCCTGAACCCCGAGAAGCGCCCTAACAGCTTCTTGGCTCGCTCACTTCCTTCGGACGTGGCCCGCGTCGAATCTCGTACCTTCATCTGCTCCGAGAAGGAAGAGGATGCTGGCCCCACCAACCACTGGGCCGATCCGGTGGAAATGAAGGCCACCCTCAAGAAGGTCATGGATGGCGCGATGCGCGGTCGCACCATGTACGTCATCCCCTTCTCCATGGGTCCCGTTGGTGGCCCGATCTCCCAGCTCGGCATTGAGCTGACTGACTCCCCCTACGTTGTTATTAATATGCGCATCATGACGCGCATGGGCAAGGACGCCCTCAAGCTCATCGGCGAAGGTGCCGAGTGGGTTCCCGCTCTTCACTCCGTTGGTTACCCGCTGCGCGACGCCGAGGGCAACGAGCGGCCAGACACCAGCTGGCCGTGCAACGACGAGAAGTACATTACCCATTTCCCCGAGACCAACGAGATCATCTCCTACGGTTCCGGCTACGGCGGCAATGCCCTGCTCGGCAAGAAGTGCTTCGCCCTGCGTATCGCTTCGACGATGGCCAAGCGTGACGGCTGGATGGCCGAGCACATGCTCATTCTCCGCCTTACCAACGAGGAGACCGGCAAGCAGTTCCATGTGACCGCCGCCTTCCCGTCCGCCTGCGGCAAGACCAACCTCGCCATGCTGCAGCCCACCATCCCGGGCTACAAGGTCTCCACCGTTGGCGACGACATCGCCTGGATGCGCCCGGGCCCCGATGGCCGGCTCTACGCCATCAACCCCGAGGCCGGCTTCTTCGGAGTTGCTCCAGGTACGTCCTACGACACCAACCCGATGGCGATGGACACCATGAAGTCCAACTCCATCTTCACCAACGTTGCACTGACCGACGACGGCGACGTGTGGTGGGAGGGCATCGATGCTCCGCTTCCGGACCACCTCATCGACTGGCACGGCAACGATTACACCCCGGCTGACAAGGCCGAGGGCAAGCTCGCCGCTCATCCGAACTCCCGTTTCACCACCCCGGCCGCGCAGTGCCCGATCATTTGCGAGGACTGGGAGGCTCCCCAGGGTGTCGCCATCGACGCCATCCTGTTCGGTGGCCGCCGCGCCACCAACGTGCCGCTGGTTGCTCAGCAGTACGAAGCCGCACACGGCGTGTTCATCGGCGCTTCGGTTGCCTCCGAGGTCACCGCTGCTGCTACGGACGTCAAGGCTGGCTCGCTGCGCCACGACCCGTTCGCCATGCTGCCCTTCTGTGGCTACAACATGGCCGACTACTGGGGCCACTGGCTGGAGATGCAGGAGGAGCTTGGTGACAAGTTCCCGCAGGTCTTCCAGGTCAACTGGTTCCGCAAGGACGAGAACGGCAAGTTCCTGTGGCCGGGCTACGGTGAGAACTCCCGCGTTCTCGACTGGGTTGTCCGTCGCGTCGACGGCGCTGTTGATGCCGTTGAGGGCGTCACTGGCCGTTACCCGAAGTTCGAGGACTTCAACCTCGACGGCCTGGACGTAAGCGAAGAGGATTGGGCGAAGCTCTTCGCCATCGATCCCGAGGCATGGGCCGCCGAAATGGACGAGACCGAGGAGTACTTCTCGCAGTTTGGCGACAAGCTCCCGGCCGAGATCACGGCTCAGCTGGCCAAGTTCCGCGAGCGCATCGCGGCTGCGAAGGCCTGAGCGCAGACCCGTCTGAGTTTCTTCGGCTGACCAGAGTGTCGGGCTCGTAGAGCTTCAACGCTGAAAGAACGACGGCGGCACCTTCCCAAGTACGGGGTGGTGCCGCCGTCGTTCTTGTGTTTTGGGAGTATGGGGCGGGTGCCCGGTGTCGTTGCCGTCGATGTATCTCTTCCCGGTCCCGGTGTCTCTCATCCAAAGAAATGAGGATTTTGGAAAGGATTGAGCCCCGTGACCCGTTCACGCCACTCAATTCTTTCCGAAAAACTCAATCCTTTGGCGACCTGCAATAGCACTGCCGGTCAGGGGGATTGGGGATTCGACGGCACTCGGTGTTGCTGTGAGTGGGGCCGTGCTTTCAGCCCAGCACCACCGTGGGCATCTCGGGGCTGCACAGCACAAGAAGTGCGGCGGCGTTGAAAGCGGCCGCGGTGGCAACGATCTGCTTCGTGGAGGCCGACAGCATGTAGCCCGCCCGGGACGCTGAGAGAACGAGAAAATCAGCGATGCGGGGGAGTGCCCAGAGGTCCACGCCAAAGGCTTGCGTTCTGTCGAGAGGTCCCGTGCCCCAGGGAAGGGTTTCTCCCTCGATGGCATTGGCGATGACTGCCACCTCTCCATGGGCCCCGTCGAGGACAGGGATGGGGTTGCGCGCGTAGCGCTCGACGATGGGGACGAGCTCCGTTCCTGCGGGGACAATCCCGGCGACCTCCCGAGCCCGCAACACGACCGAGAGCGGGAGATCCGCGGGGTCGATACCCCACTCGGAGAGCAGCGCGTCCAAGCCTTCCGGCCGTGCTCCCAGCACAGCGAGAATTGCGCCAAGGCCGTCGGCGGCGCCACAGCCGGTCTTTGAGTCGGGGCTGTGATTATCACGATGGTCGGAGACGGGCAGCCCAGCCTCGGCGAGTGTGCGACACACGTTGTCGAGCCAGAGAGTCAATACTTCGTCAAAGCCGTCCTCGTATGTCTTGTTGGTTGGAGGAGCCATGACGCCTGTCAGAAGTACGTCCACCACCCACGTGGTGAGCGTCCCTCCCGCGGTACGCGGGAGGGAGAGATTCTCGCCCACCGCCGGACGCCCGTCAATGCACTGGGCGGGGTAGTTGTTTGCGCTGGCGCGCAGGACCGAACCGGGGTTGGTGCGCAGATCCGCGAGGGCTGCCTCGACTGAGGGAAAGGAATCGGGCTGGGGGCCGATGGTGCCGACGGCATTGAGGAGAGTCATGGCTACTAGCCTAACGGGCAGTGAGGCTCGGTGCCTGTTAAGGGCCTGAGAATCTTCCTCATATCCCCTACCGGTATCTTTGGGGGTCGTTCATCTATCTCCGGGATCGCTTACTCACAGCTTCGAAATCGGCGGAGGGCTGTGCATCACGTACAGCCCGAGCGTGAGTCCGAAGCTATTTTTCCGAAGTCCGCCGGTGGAGTTAAATGGCCGCGCCCTTGCCCCTCAGAAAGACCTCACCTCTCTCCCAAACTGGAATCATCCCAGATTGTGGATATTTCAATGGAAACCCCTGTTCAAACTCTGGAATCTCTGCCTGTTGGCTCATATCTGCCATAGGGTTGAGACGTGCGAATCCTTCTTGTTGGCTCTGGCGGCCGCGAACACGCCCTCGCAAGGACACTGCGTCTCGATCCCTCCGTTACTGATCTGATCATCGCCCCGGGAAATCCCGGGACGGCAAGCCTGGGGGAGAATGTTCCGGTAGATATTCTCGACGGCGAGGCTCTCGTTGCCGTAGCTCGGGAACGAGAGGTGGATCTCGTCGTCGTCGGACCGGAGGCACCTCTTGTTGCAGGGGTAGCCGACGATCTCCGGGATGCCGGAATTCCTGTTTTTGGCCCCTCGCGTGAAGCAGCTCGGCTTGAGGGTTCCAAAGCGTTTGCCAAGGAAATCATGGCGTATGCGCAGGTGCCTACGGCGATGGCCCGAGTGTGTTCGGATCGCGAGCAGGCCATCGATGCCCTCGACACCTTTGGTGCCCCCTACGTGGTGAAAGATGATGGACTTGCGGCGGGCAAGGGTGTCGTCGTCACGTCGGATCGTGATGAAGCCATTGCCCATGTGGACGCGTGCCTCGCCAAATCCGGCGGTGACCAGTCCACCAAGGGTGAGGCCGCCGTGGTCATCGAAGAATATCTCGACGGCCCGGAAGTCTCGTTGTTCTGTATCTGCGACGGTAGGACGGTTGTTCCGCTAGCTCCCGCGCAGGATTTTAAGCGGGCGTACGACGGCGATGCTGGCCCCAATACCGGCGGAATGGGCGCTTACTCACCGCTTCCGTGGGCTCCGAAGGGTCTGGAAGACGACGTTGTGGCCCGTGTGGCACAGCCGGTCGTGGATGAAATGGCACACCGAGGCACTCCTTTTGTGGGTCTGCTGTATTGCGGGCTGGCGCTGACCTCCCGCGGGTTGCGGGTCATCGAATTCAACGTGCGTTTCGGGGATCCCGAGACGCAGGTGGTGCTGCCCCGCCTCAAGACTCCCTTGGGGGAACTTCTTATGAGCGCGGCACAGGGGCGCCTCTCTGATGCTCCGCTACGCTGGAAGGACGAAGCGGTTGTGGGCGTGGTCCTCGCCGCCAAGGGATATCCGAGCAAGGTTCGTACAGGTGACGTTATCGAGGGTCTCGATGCTGCGGAATCAGATCCGGCAGCGCACGTTATTCATGCTGGAACCTCCCAGGTGGGAGAAGACATTGTCTCGGCGGGCGGGCGAGTGCTCGCCGTCGTCGGTCAAGGTCCGTCTATTGAGGATGCTCGAGGTGTTGCGTACGCGGCTCTTGAACACATTCATTTGGCGGATTCCCACTATCGCCGCGACATCGCAGTGAATAAATGAACACCCGTGAGCGTCGTGCGCATACTGATGTGAATAGCGCATACCGTTCACCTAATCCAAGTAATGTCGTACCAGACCACCCAAGCTGTCGCCTAGAAGCAGTTGGGTGATGAAAGATTCAATTAAGCACGCCGTTTGCCGCGCTGAGCCAGTAACTCACCCCTCGTACTCGAGGTGCCCTCAGCATGGCGGTAGAACATGACAACACTGATGGGAAAGCTATGACGGACCAGTTACAGCGGTGCCAGATATCCTCGTGGACGCATGTGTATTCGGGAAAAGTCCGAGACATGTTTGTCCCCGCAGATCCCGGGGGGCACTCGGGGATTGACACCCACCTTATTGTGGCGTCGGACAGGATCAGCGCATTTGATTATGTCCTGCCCACACAGATTCCTGACAAGGGCAAGATTCTTACCCAGATGTCGGCCTGGTGGTTTGAGCGCCTGAGCGATATCACCTATAACCACATGATTTCCACCGAGGTTCCGCCGGAGGTTGAGGGCCGCGCTATGGTGACGCGGCGCCTCAACATGTTCCCGATTGAATGTGTGGTGCGTGGATATCTCACCGGATCCGCGATGGTGGAATACAAAGAGAGTGGCAGCATTTGTGGCGTTGATCTGCCGCGGGGGCTTGAGGAAGCATCACGGCTGGAATCGCCGATCTTCACGCCGGCGGCCAAGGCCAAACTTGGTGACCACGATGAGAACATCTCCTTTGCGGACATGGCGGAGCGTATCGGAACCTCGGACGCGCGCCAACTGCGGCTCAACTCGCTGCAGTTGTACATGCGCGCACACGAGATTGCGCTGGACCGTGGAATCATCATTGCGGATACGAAGTTCGAATTTGGAACATCGTCGGATCGAGGCGAAAGGGGCATCTTCCTCGCAGACGAGGTGCTGACGCCGGATTCGTCGCGCTTCTGGCTGGCCGAGACGTATCAGTCGGGGAAGAATCAGCCCTCGCTCGACAAGCAGTATGTGCGTGACTGGCTGCTTTCACCCGCGTCGGGCTGGGATCCGCATTCGGGTGAGCAGCCCCCTGAGCTTCCCGCTGAGGTTGTGGAAAAGACGCGCGAGCGCTACATCAAGGCATACGAGATGCTGACAGGGCGTCACTGGCAGTAGTAGGCCGGCTTGGCCACGCCACCCGCGTCATTTTTTCGACGACGACGTCCTGTCCCTACCTACTATCCCACCTCGCATCTCTTCCGAAACTGCCACTCTACGAATAAGTATCTGGATACCCGGGTGGTGAGTGGTGCCTACGTGAGGACGGGCCGTCGTCGTTATACGTGGGTATTTATGGGCAGTTGGCGCCGCGAGCGAGCGTCAGGAGGGTGTACCACTCGTCGCGTGTCAGCTTGCTTTCCAGTTGGTTGGCGTCGCCGCAGGCGAGGATCCGGTCCGGGTTGGTGGTTCCAATGACGGGACGGATCTGGGCCGGATGGGCGGTGAGCCACCACAGGGCGATAGTCTCCGGAGTGACCATGTGAATGGCGGCAAGATCGCGGATGTAGCGGGCAGTGGCGGCTTCATCCGGGTTCCGGTTCTTTCCGATCGCCGAGCTGGCTGGTGCGGTGAAGCGTCCGTGAGCTAAAGGACTCCATGCTTGGACGTCGATTCCGCGGGCCACACAGTATTCCACGGTGCCAACGGGGTAGGCAGATCCGGCGCGTGAGGTCGAGGGGACGTTCATCGCTGATTCCACAAAGCCGCGCGCTTGAAGGCTGAGTTCCAATTGGTTGATGGTGAGTGGCGTTGCCGCTCCCACCAGGAGCTCCATGAGACGCGGCCCCATGTTGGACACTCCCCAGCTGCGAATCTTCCCTTCGGCCAGCGCCTCGTCAATGGCATCAAGGGCGCTTTCGGGGTTCATCAAGGGATCCGGCCGGTGAAGAAGCAGGGTGTCGATCCGGTCTACGCCCAGGCGCGCGAGTGAGGCGTCAAGGGCGGCGCTAATGTAGTCGCGGCTGAGATCGTAACGGGTGACGGCCCCTTCGAGAGGAAGCAGGATGCCGCACTTGGTCTGGATGGAGAAGTGTTTGCGCAGTTCGGCGTCGCGGGAAAGTACTTCGCCAACAATGCGTTCGGACTTCCCGCAGCTGTAGATGTCTGCCAGGTCGAGTTCGGTGATGCCGATGCTGGCGGCCGCATGGAGGGCTTCCCAGGTGACGTCGATATCTTCAGTGGTGTACTCGGGGTCGCTCCACGCGCCGCCCAATCCCATGCATCCATAGAGAAGGTGGGGGCGCGAACCGTCGGGGCGCGGTGGGGCCAGCTTGGAAGCGGCCGGGATGTCGGAGAATTCGTCGGTTTCGGTGATGGCGATGGTGCCCGAAGCTGTGGTGAGGTCGCTCATGTAAAGAGAGTAGCGCGGCGACGTTCGGGGTGACAGGGTTGAGCGATGTCCGTTTCAGCCCTGCTTGACGCAGGTATTTCCGGCACACTTATTTTCTTGACAGTTTCTTGAGCCTCGGATATCTTGAATTTGTCGAATAGACAAGAGCATTGGGCATGTCACTCGGTTAAACGAGGCAAGGACTCAGGCTCCACCACAGGTGATCTGTGCGTTGGAACCGGGGTCCTTTTTTATTGCCCAAAAACCGTGGTCATGGTTGATTGCGGTGAGCTAGGAGACCAACCAGATCAAGGGGGAGGCATGGCTTCTAAAGTGGACTATTCCGCGTTGGCGCAGGATATTTTGCGCCACGTTGGAGGGGCCGGAAACGTGTCGAATGTTGTACATTGCGCCACACGGCTTCGTTTCAGACTCAACAACCAAACACTGGCCGACAAGGACGTGGTTAGTGGCTTGCCCGGAGTCATCACCGTAGTTGAGAACGGTGGGCAGTTCCAGGTTGTGATTGGCAACAACGTTCCTAAGGTATATGCGGCGTTGCCGCAGGAACTGACTGCTGACAAGGAGGAAAGCAACGACGAGGGAGCCTCCGGGGGTTCCGTCATGAGCCGCGTTATTGATGTGGTTTCCTCAATCTTTGCCCCGATTCTCGGCGTGCTGGCAGCCACGGGTATTCTCAAGGGCCTGCTGCTGATCGCCGTCGCTGCCAAGTGGATGGAGACGACTTCTCCGACCTACCAGATTCTTTACGCGGCGGCGGACGCGCTATTCATGTTCCTGCCGATGTACCTGGCTGTGACAGCGGCGCGTAAGTTCAACTCGAATCCATACGTGGCCCTCACACTGGCGGGAGCGTTGCTCTACACGCAGTTGGCCAGCATCAGGATGCCGATTGACGGTGAGATAGTTGCGACGACGTTGCGCGACTGGGGTAGCGCTGGAAATTCAGTCACATTCTTCGGCATCCCGGTCATTCTGCAGAGCTACACATCGTCCGTGGTGCCCATCGTGCTGGGTGTCTGGGTGATGAGTTACCTGGAGAAGTTCTTCAACCGGCACATCCACGAATCGGTACGCAACTTCATCACGCCGCTCATTGTTCTGATCATCATGGTGCCGCTGACCCTCATGACGCTCGGTCCGCTCGGTGTGTATCTGGGCAATGGAATGGCCGCCATCATTGAGGCCGCCTACGGATTCTCCCCTATTCTTATGGGTATTTTGGTGGGTGGACTCTGGCAGGTGCTCGTCATCTTCGGTATTCACTGGGGTATTGTCCCGATCTTCATCAACAACCTTGCAACGCAGGGATTTGACCCGGTGAAGACGGCGGCTTTCCCAGCTGTTCTCGCGCAGGCTGGCGCGGCGTTGGGCGTGTTCCTTCGTCTGCGGAACAAGAAGGAGAAAGCTATCGTGGGCTCCACGGTGATTGCGGGTATCTTCGGAATCACCGAGCCTGCCATCTACGGAGTCAACCTTCCGCGTAAGCGTCCCCTCATCATCGGCTGTATTGCGGGCGCCATTGGCGGTGGCATTACCGGTGCGATGGGCGTTCTGGTATTTGGTACCGGCGCCCCCGGCCTTTTGACATTGCCCATTGGTATCGACCCGGATGGCAATACAGGCAACCTTATATGGCTGCTGGTTGGCACCGCCGTGGCTTTTGTTCTCGCGACCGTCGGAACCTTCTTCTTCGGATTCAGCGCTGATGACCTTGCCAAGGACCGAGCGGCTGCTGAGGCTGAGTCCGATTCGGAGAGTTCTGCGAACGCGGTACTGCCCGACGCTTCCGTTGGTGTATCTGGTGACACTGTCGTGGCGGCACCGATGTCCGGCACGATGATTGCCCTTGCTGACGTGAATGACAAGGTATTCGCCTCGGGATCCATGGGTGTGGGATATGGAATTGTCCCCAGCGATGGTCGTGTGGTGTCGCCGGTCAATGGCAAGGTGATTGTCTCGACGGGCCATGCTTACGGCATCCGTACCGAGACCGGTGTCGAAGTGCTTGTTCACGTGGGCATTGACACCGTCCAGCTCAAGGGGCAGCCGTTCAGCCAGCGAATTGCCAAGGGAACCGCTGTGCGAGCGGGAGATCTTCTCACCAATGCTGATCTGGCTGCTATTGAGGCAGCTGGATTGGAAACAACGACCATCGTTCTCGTGACGAATCCGGACAGTTTCGACGAGGTCAATGTGGTTGCCAATGAAGGCCCAGTCAGTGCTGGCGATCCCGCAATCCTCGTGGTTGCTTGATTGCCGCGAGCAAGATAAGGAGCAGGACAATGGACTACAGAAGTCTTCCCGTTTTCCCCACGAATTTCTTGTGGGGAGCCTCAACCTCGGCCTACCAGGTTGAGGGAGCATGGAACGAGGATGGTAAGGGACCCTCGGTACAGGATGCTCGTACCAGCTTCCCGGAGGGGACAACGGACTACAAGGTAGCTGCGGATCACTATCACCGCTACCAGGAGGACGTCGCGATGTTGGGAGAGATGGGTTTGAAGGCCTATCGTTTCTCCGTGGCGTGGACGCGCATCATTCCTGATGGGGATGGGCCCGAGAATCAGGCGGGTATCGATTTCTATCACCGTTTGATTGATGCCATCATCGCTCAGGGCATGGAACCCATCGTCACCATGTATCACTTTGACTTGCCTCAGGCCTTGGCTGAGCGAGGAGGGTGGGCAAACCCGCAGACGGTTGATGCCTTTGTGAGGTTCGCAGACATCTTGTTCCGCGAGTACGGTGAGAAGGTCACGTACTGGCTCACCATCAATGAGCAGAACATGATGATTATGTATGGCAAGATGCTGGGCACGACGTCGCTTTCGGGCGACGAGGCGCAGCGCGATTTATTCCAGCAGAACCACGGTATGTTCTTGGCTCAGGCCCGAGTGATGATTCACTGCCATGAGACGTTGCCTGGGGCGAAGATCGGACCGGCACCGAACATTGCTTACGTGTACCCCGAGACGTGTGCTCCGCAGGACATGATTGCGGCCGATGACTGGAACTCGATCCGTAACTGGCTTTACACCGATTTGGCGGTGCGAGGCCGTTACAACTCGGTGGCGTGGGCTTACTTGGTGGAAAAGGGGTGGCAGCCTGAGATCGCCGAGGGTGACATGGAGATTCTTGCCGCGGCCAAGCCTGACTTCATTGCTTTCAACTACTACGCGACGCAGACTGTTGCGGCTCCTTCGGGTGATGCTTCTGATCTGCGCCAGCGTGGAGCTGATCAGCAGATGATTCGTGGAGAGATCGGCCTCTACAAAGCGGCTGACAATCCCAATCTTCCGAAGAATGCCTTCGGCTGGGAGATTGACCCGGTGGGATTCCGAGTGACGTTCCGAGCCTTGTGGGACCGCTACCATCTGCCGCTGCTGGTCACCGAGAACGGTTTGGGTGCGCGGGATGAACTCAGCGAGGATGGAATGGTGCACGATGATTACCGCATCGACTACCTGCGTCGGCACATCGAGCAGATCAGGCTCGCGCTCGCGGATGGAGTTGATGTTCTCGGGTACTGCCCGTGGTCGGCGATCGATCTGATTTCCACACACCAGGGGTTCGGTAAGCGGTATGGTTTCATCCACGTCAACCGAGGAGAGCTTGATCTGATGGACATGGCGCGAAGCCGCAAGCTGAGCTCATATTGGTACCAAGAGGTTATTGAGTCCCAGGGCGCAAGCCTTGATGGCTGATTGAGAGTGATAGGGCGGGTGTAGGTCGGTTCTCTGCTGACCTACACCCGTCCGCTCCGAAAGGAAGTTGGAGAACAACGATGCGAGTTACGCGGGTTCTCAACAACAATGCTGTCATGGTGAACGACGACGGCGATACCGCTATCGTCCTGGGCCGCGCGATTGGCTATGGGAAGCGTCCGGGAGATGCGATAGATCCGAGCGTTGTGACTGAACGTTTCGTTCCCGATTCCAACACGTCGCTTGAACGTCTTGCTGCATTCTTGACTGACACTCCCCTGGAGGTAGTCCGATTGGCGGGCGAGGTTGCCGATATGGCGCGGGAGCGTTTGGGCATCAAGGTCAGCCAGGCTCTGGTTCTTCCTTTGGCTGATCACATCGCTTTTGCGGTTGAACGCAGTCGTAAGGGGATCGATTTTCTCTATCCTTTGCGTTGGGAGATAGCGCAGGTCTATCCGCAGGAGCTGAGCTTGGGGCGTTACGCACTGAGTCTTGTTCGACGTCGTCTCGGGGTGGAGCTTGCTGACGATGAGGCGATGGCCATCGCCATGCATATTGTCAATGCGCAGTTCGTTGGGGAGAGCCTTGGCCCCACCATAGAGATGACAGCGAAGTTGAAGAGCATCTTGGCGGTGGTTGGAGCAACGATGAATATTCGTGTTGATCCGGAGTCCATGAGCGCCACCCGTTTTGTTACGCACTTGCGTTACTTGTTCGTGCGGTTACAGTCTCGGAAACGGTTCGTTGGTGAGACTCCTGGAATTCGATCGGTTGTCATGGAGTCACATCCGGAGGCTTATCGTTGTGCAGAGAGAATCAGGTACCTGTTGACGGTCGGGGATCAATCGCTATCGGACGACGAAGTGACATATCTTGCGCTACATATTGTGAGATTGACTCAGACTGAGCAAGTGGGGGACTAGGAGAACGGTTCGATATCTGAACGTGACGCGTACCCCACGTATGAACGGCGAGACGAGCGCGACGGATTGCCCGGGGTTTCATAAACTGGACGTAATGCAGTCGGAGTTCATCCGCATATCGAGACGAGGAGTTCCTGCGTGGGACGTATCATTGTCGAAGTCATGCCCAAGCCTGAGATTCTAGATCCGCAAGGAAAGGCGGTCCGGGGAGCCCTGTCCCGGCAGGGAACCGACATCTTCACCGATGTCCGCCAGGGCAAGAGATTTGAACTGACCGTTGACGGGCCAGTAGGTCCCGAGGCACTCGCGGCAGCTCGCGAGGTGGCCGGAACGGTCCTCTCCAACCCGGTGATTGAGGACGTCGTCGCCGTGTATGAAAGGGACGAGGCGTGAAAGCTGGAGTCGTCACTTTCCCGGGAACTTTGGACGACGACGACGCCGCGCGCGCCGTCCGTCTCGCCGGCCTAGATCCGGTGCCGCTGTGGCACGCCTCGGACGATCTACACGGTGTTGATGCCGTGGTGCTCCCGGGTGGATTCTCCTACGGGGACTACCTGCGTTGCGGCGCAATCGCCGCACTGGCTCCCGTCATGCGGTCGGTGGTGGATGCCGCTGCCGCCGGAATGCCGGTGCTCGGCATCTGCAATGGTTTCCAGGTGCTATGCGAATCGCATCTGCTTCCGGGTGCGCTCATCCGCAACTCCCAGCAGCGATTTATCTGCCGCGAGCAGGAACTCGTCGTGGAAAATGCCAACACCGCGTGGACGCGCAACTTCAGCGAGGGCGAGAAAATCCTTATCCCGTTGAAGAACGGTGAGGGAAACTTCCAGGCAAGCGCCGAGACGGTTGCCGAGCTGGAGGCCGAAGGACGCGTTGTGTTCCGATACTCGGGTGTTAACCCGAACGGATCGGTTAATGACATCGCGGGCATCTGCAATGCTGCGGGTAACGTGGTGGGCCTTATGCCTCACCCGGAGCACGCGGTCGAAGCTGGTTTTGGAACTCGTGGCGCGAGTGGCCCGCGTACCGGAACCGATGGCCTTCGTCTCTTCTCCAGCGCCCTTGCCGCGCTGGTCGGCTGACGGGCTGGCTGGTCCACGGACTTGCTGGCGGGCTGATGGGCTGGGCTGACTTGTTGGCCTTATCTCCCCGCCGAAACTCCGGCTCGACTGGTACTTCGGCTCGGCCGATCCCGCCGAAACATCGCGCGAAGAAATTCGTGCCGTATCTGGGTGGCGCAACGTCACCCTCTAGAATCGTCTTCGCGGCAAAGCCCGCACCTCACGCTTTCTTTGCGCCGGTGCCAACGCTCGCCGCACCCACTCGGTCCTCTCTATCCGCGCAACCTCTGAGGAGTAGCGATGGCTGCCAAGCCTCTTGACCAGTCCTACGACACGATTGCCGACGCCGCGGCAACCCCCGACCAGTCGATGCCCTGGGCCGAACTTGGCCTGAAGGAGGAGGAGTACCAGCGCATTCGCGAGCTGCTCGG
>JBDIAV010000077.1:0-16883 GCA_039812645.1 Actinomycetaceae bacterium | reverse complement strand
GAGGGCTGTCTGTTTCATTGCGAGATACATGGCGACGACGTCGTCGCCCGCCAGGGAGTAGTACATCGTTGTCCCCTCCCGGCGGGACTTGACGAGAGAGGCTTTCTTCAAGATTTGAAGGAGGAATACTTCAATGAAACTCGGAACCATCCTCGAGACCAAGGAATGTGAAAATACGATCACGGGCCAAACAGATCTCAAGGATCAGCGCAACAAACCACGCGCCTTGTAGATCCGAAGCGTGTGCATAAGGCCCTCTTATGCAGGTATTAGCAAAGATCGCCTTCCGGCCACTTGCCCGAGGTTCTAACGTTGGCAGTGGTTTGGCGCCGCAGCTCTCTTGTAGTAGCGGCGCCATTCGTCCGTGAAACGGCCGAACTCGCCCAACGATCGTCCGCCAAACCTCACAACCAACACACATGAGCTATCATCGCGTGCGACCCTTAGCAACAGATATCGACCCCACTACCGTCGATTTCTTCTGCTAAGGGTCACATTTGGCGACAACAACCAACCAAAGGAGCATCGTGCTTTCAGGAGAATCACTAGCGGCGATTCAGCGGCGAACCATGATTGTCCTCGTCATCACGCAGATCTTCGGAACCGTGGCCGTTGGCGTCGCTCCATCCATCGGCGTACTGCTCGCGGGCGACGTGACGCAGAATGAGGCCTGGGCCGGTTTGGCGCGCACAGCATCAACTCTCGGTGCAGCACTCCTCGGACTCCCGCTGGGCAATCTGGCCGCACGCAAGGGCCGCCGAGTGGCGCTCTCCTTCGGTTGGCTGCTCGCTGCGGCGGGCAGCGCGATCCTCGTGGCCGCAGCACAGTGGAGCCTCATCGTTCCACTCTTTATCGGATTACTCCTCATCGGGGCGGGTTCCGCAACCGGGTTACAGGCACGCTTTGCCGCCGCCGACCTCGCCCACCCCAAAGCACGCGCCCGCTCACTTGCACTCATCGTCTGGGTGGGGACCATCGGCTCCGTCCTCGGCCCCAACCTCGGCGCACCCGGACGCATCGTCAGCGAAAACACCGGCCTCACCGTCTTCGCGAGCGCATTCCTTATCGCCGCGATCTCGCTGACAATCGCCGGGGTTCTGGTGTTCGCGTTGCTACGCCCGGATCCGTTGCTTGTTCAGGTCTCCCAGTCCAGCGACGACGGCGCCCGCGTCACCGTTGTTGCCCCACCAGCCAGCCCGCAAGCCCTCGCCTCCGATAACTCACGTCCCCGGCCCGCCAAGAAGCCCGGAAGTATTCGCGTGATGATCGGTGGCGTGCGGGGCAACGCGCAGGCGCGGCTCGGAGTTCTCGCCGTCCTGACGGCCCAGATCGTCATGGTCTCGATTATGACGATGACCCCGGTACATATCGTGCACCACGGCGGCTCCGTGAACCTCGTGGGCATCACCATCAGCCTGCACATCGTCGGTATGTACGCCCTGGCTCCGCTTCCCGGCTGGATCTCCGATCGTCTCGGCCATCGCGTCTCCATCTGGATCGGCATCGCGCTGTTCCTCATTTCCCTCGGCGTGGGCATCGCGTGGGCGGAGGACACCACGTGGGTCATCGTCTCATTGATCTTCCTCGGACTCGGCTGGTCCTTCGTCAACGTTGCCGGATCAGCGATGTTCTCCAGCACTCTGGCTCCGGAAGTTCGCGCGTCATCTCAGGGAGGGCTGGACGCACTGTCCAACCTTTCCGGGGCGACGACGGCGTTCATCGCCGGCCCGTTGATGGCCGCCACCAGTTTCGGGGCGCTGTGCATTATCGCCATCATCTTGCTCGTACCACTGGCTGTATCTCTGCTGCGCGGCCGATAGGAATTTGGCACACAACTAGTTCCATGACGACAACCGATGATGGTACGAAGTCTGTGATGCGGTCATTGCGCTCAACAGCGCGTGATGCGTTATTCGTCCGTCTCGGCCAGCCGCATCATGACATGCCTCCACCGAACCTCGGTAGCCTCATCGAACTCGGCGAAGACTTCTTCGAGGAGGCGAGTTTGAGCCCCGGTGAGTCGCTCTTCAAGTTCCGCACCGGACGCCGTCGTCGTTACTCGCCGAAATCTCCGATCCTGTGGATCCGGGGTGACGGTGAGCAGTCCGCGCTCCTCTAATTCTTTGAGCGGGCGATGAATGGCCTGCTTGGTGACTTTCAGGACGAGGACGAGATCCCCCACCGAAATGCCGGGGTCGCGCTGGACGAAGTAGAGAATGCGGTGGTGAGAACGGCCGAGTCCATAGTCGGCAAGGATGCTGTCCGCGAGGGACGTGAAGGCGCGGTACCCGAAGTACAGCATCTCCACGTCGCGGCGAAGTTCATCTTCACGTTTTGAGTCAATCATCTTGACCTATTCTGCCACATCTGTCCATAATTAAGTCAATAATATTGACCTATATTGAAGGTGTCATGTTTTCTCAGCGCGTTGATGGACTCAGGCCGTCCCCTATCCGATCCATTTTGAAAGTCATTGATCGTCCCGGCATGGTCTCGTTTGCCGGGGGACTTCCGGCACCGGATGTACTGCCGGCGTGGTCGGGAAGCGTGCCTCCGGAGGTCCTGCAATACGGACCCAGCGAGGGGGAAACCGAACTGCGCACCGCGGTGTCGGAACGCCTGCGCACAATGGGCATTGATGCGCCCACGGAACGCGTCATGATTCTCAGCGGAAGCCAGCAGGGCATTGACCTCACGGCGAAGCTCTTCGTTGATCCCGGTACCAAGGTCGCTGTCGAATATCCCACGTACCTTGCCGCACTTCAGGTGCTGCGCTTTTACGGAGCCGAGTTCGTCGATATTTCCTCGCCGGAGGCGGAACAAGCCGACGTGGCCTACATCGTGCCCACGTTCGCGAATCCCACCGGCGCGTGCGCCAGCGAGGAGGAGAGGAACAGCCTCGCGGACAGATGCCTGCGAACGGGAACTGTATTGTTCGAGGACGATCCGTACCGCGACCTTTCATATGATCCCTGCGATCGCACGCCCATTGCCGCAAAGATGGCCGGAGGGTCGTGGATCTATCAGGGATCCTTCTCCAAGACCTTTGCGCCGGGCCTCCGCCTCGGCTTCCTCGCCGCGTCCGAGGACCTCTTCAATCGGCTCGTCGTTGTCAAGCAGGCCACCGATCTCCACAGCTCGCGTCTCTCGCAATACATCGTGCACGAGGCACTGACATCCCCCGAGTGGGAGAACCGCCTGGAATATCTCGTGGACTTCTACCGCGGCCGTCGCGACACTTTTGAAGGGGGCCTCAACCGCCACTTCCGCGATCTGGCGTCGTGGGAGACTCCCAAGGGTGGACTGTTCTTCTGGCTACGCCTCAACCGCACCATCGATACCCGCACTCTCCTCAACGAGGCGATATCTCGCGGCGTCGCCTTCATGCCCGGCGAGGAGTTCTCACCTGGTACTCCCGACCTGGGCACGATGCGGTTGAACTTCAGTCACGCCAGCGCGGAGGACGTAGAGCGCGGGCTCGGGACACTCGCCGGGCTGCTACGCGAGCTGTCCTAAGCGGCGGCAAGGCGAAGAGGCAGCGAGGCGACAGGACGGCAAGGCAGGATCCCGCGCCAGGTTTCTCCCTTCGCCGGTAGGACAGAGAATAAGGAAACGCGCCCTAATCTTCTTCTCGCACAACCAGCACGAGTTTGCCCGCTGTGCGATTCGTTTCACCGGCTTCGTGGGCACGAGCGGCGTCCGACAGAGGGAAGGTCTCGGCGATGCGGGCACGGAGCCTACCGTCACCCACGAGATCCGCGATCGCCTGCATTCCGGCGTGATCCGCCTCAACGAGGATGAGTTCGGCACGAACCCCAAGCCTCTCCGCCTCTTCGCGCAGGCCCTCGGCCGCCACCGGTACCGTGGAGACCATGATGCCATCCGGCTTGAGGGTGCGCAGCGAGCGCAGCTGGTAGTCACCGCCGATGGTGTCGAGGACGACGTCGACATCGCCCACCGCCTCCGCGAAATCCACCGTTCGATAGTCGATGACGTCGTCCGCACCAAGGCCCTCCACAAACTCGTGCTTTGGTGCGCTCGCTGTAGCGATGACGTAGGCTCCACGGGCCTTCGCAATCTGTACAGCCACATGCCCCACGCCACCCGCAGCTGCATGGATGAGTACACGCTGGCCCTCGGACAATTCAGCGGTATCCACCAACGCCTGCCATGCCGTCAGCGCCACTAGCGGAATCGCACCGGCCTGCACAAAATCGACGTTTTCCGGCTTGCGCACGAAGGCGCGCGTTGGCCCAACAACATATTCGGCGTGCGCCCCGACCCCGTGCGGATACGGCAGCATGCCCATGACGGCGTCGCCGGGTTTGAACAACGTGACGCCCAAACCCACCTCTTCCACCACACCGGCGAGATCCCAACCGAGGATGAACGGCGGGTCGCCCAAGAAACGCCCGGTGGCGCGATGCTTCCAATCGGTGGGATTGACGCTCGCGGCATGCACTCGCACGAGGATCTCGCTAATACCCGGCTTCGGGCGCGGCACCTCAACCTCGTGGAGAACCTCCGGCCCGCCGAGCACGTCCTGCTGGATTGCTCGCATCGTCAGCTTCGTCGTTGACATATCCGTTGTAGTCATAGAATCCATCCTAATCAACGCGTATCACTCGGCCAGCCACACCGCGGCATCCGGGGGCAAACTCCTTCCATCCAGATCCATAGTGGAGATCAGAACCTGCCCTTTCTCGGGAAGCGGCACCTCGTGATCCGAGAAGTTAAGGACGCATCGGAAACCAGGTTCACGGCTGAAGTCCAGGACGCCGTCGGGTGCATCATTCCACGTCAGCGCACCATCCCCGAGTGCCTCCTGCTGCCTACGGATTCGCAGAGCGTTGCGATAGAACGTCAACATCGAGTCCGGATCCTCGGCCTGATCGGCAGCCGTATGCCCAGCCCAGCTGGCGGGCTGGGGAAGCCACGGTTCGCTTAGAGACTGGGGCGACGAGCTCCCAGTCGACGACGACCAGCCGGACGATACTCCACCGACCCGGCGGCTAAAACCGTACGGAGGTTCCCCTCCCGACCACGGCAGCGGAACGCGGCAGCCATCGCGGCCGCGTTCCGTGTGCCCGGAATTCTCCCAGATTGGATCCTGCAGCTGATCCTCGGGAATATCTTCGACTTCCGCGAGGCCAAGTTCCTCGCCCTGGTAGACATAACACCCTCCCGGCAACGAGAGCGTCAGCAGAGCTGCGCAGCGGGCGCGCCTCTGCCCCAACTCTAGGTCCAGCAGCCCCTCGATCTGGTACCTCGTGCCGTTCGCCCATCCCTTCGGCGGGCGCCCAAACCGGCTGACATGGCGGACAACATCGTGATTCGACAGCACCCACGTGGCTGGCGCGCCCACCGTCCCCAAGGACTCCAAGGTGTCATCAATGGCGGCGCGCAGACCCACCGGCTCCCAGGCAGTGCGCAGGAAATTAAAGTTGAACGCGGTGTGTAGTTGTCCCGGCGCAACGTATCGGGCTAGACGTTCACTGGATGGAACCCACGCCTCGGCAACGAACGTGCGGTCGCCGTCGTACTCGTCGGCGATGGTGCGCCAGCGCGTGTAGATGTCATGAACGGCGTCCCTGTCGCAGTACGGGTGACTGCCGTCGGTTTGCGTGAGGAACGGAGAATCCACGTCAGGCAACTCCGGGTCCTTGATGTTCCCGTGTGCCACATCAATGCGGAAGCCGTCGATACCTCGGTCGAACCAAAAACGCAGGATGCTCTCAAACTCCTCGCGCACCTCCGGGTTGTCCCAGTTCAGGTCGGGCTGTTCAACCGTGTACAGGTGCAGGTACCACTCACCTGGCTCGCCGTCGGCCTCAATAACGCGCTCCCACGCAATGCCGCCGAAACGAGAAGGCCAATTGTTGGGAGGTAGTTCCCCGTTCTTTCCACGTCCCGGACGGAAGATATAGCGTGCACGCTCCGGGCTGCCGGGCCCTGCAGCGAGCGCTTCCTGGAACCATCGGTGCTGGTCAGAGGTGTGGTTCGGAACGATATCGGGGATGATGCGAATCCCAAACTCGTGCGCTTCGGTGATGAGTTGTTCGGCCTCGGCAAGCGTTCCAAAGAGCGGATTGATATCGCGATAATCGGCCACATCGTACCCATGATCCTTCATCGGAGAGGGATACCACGGCGTAATCCATAGGGCATCAACCCCCAGATCATGCAGGTAGGGAAGCCGTGAGCGCAGACCAGCAAGGTCACCGTGACCGTCTCCGTTGCCGTCTGCAAAACTCGGTAGATAGACCTGATAGATGACGGCATCGCGCCACCAGGGGCTCCGGGTCTCAGAGATAGAAAGGTCCGACACGTTCCACTCACTTCCTCGTGATGTTCAGTCCTAGCCGGTTCCTCGACAAAGGCGCCAGCCACCTAACGAATCTAGCACGGCACCGCAGTTCTTCTGCTTCACATTAAAACAGCACGGCACACTCTCATCCCCAGTCATCACAGCATGAGCACGATCTTGCCCAATTTGCCGCCACCGTGGAACGAGTCATAGGCAGCGGTCACCTCGTCCATTGGATAGATGGCAGAAATCGGCACCGTGATGCGCCCGGCAGCAACCGCCGGAAGAACCTCGCGCTCTACAACACGCGTTGCCTGTGCCTTCAGCTCAAGCGGACGCGAGCGCAACGTACTCCCGCTGATGGTCGCGCGTTTGTTCAACAGCTTCCCCAGATTTAACTTCGCATGAGCACCGGTGATGAGACCAATGATAACGATGCGCCCCCAGTCAGCCAGCACATCCAGATCCTCCTCAAAGTTGGCTGCCCCCACTAGCTCAAGCACCACATCGTAGGGTCCGTTAGTCGCAACGTCGGAGGGGTCGATCGCCGCCGTCGCCCCAAGTTCGATCAGCGACTGACAGTTGGCTGGATTACGGACGGAAGCGATCACCTCCGCACCCGCTAGCGCCGCGATCTGTGTGGCCGCCGTGCCAACGCCACCGGACGCGCCATTAATAAGAAGCCGTTCCCCCGGGCGCAGCTTGCCCTGGCGGAACACCGCATCATGTGCCGTAAGAAACGCCTCTGAGAATGCACCGGCCTGCTCCCACGACAAACTGTCCGGCACGGGCATCAACTGGCGCTCGTGAACCGCGAGAAGTTCTCCCTGTCCGCCTCCTCCCACAACACCCATGACGCGGTCACCAATCGTGAAGCGATCGGCATACTGTCCCGTGGCAACAACCTCACCGGCTAACTCAAGGCCCGGAATATCTTCCGGCGATCCTGGAGGCGCTGGATAGCCGCCCACACGCTGCAATGTGTCGGCAAAGTTGAGACCAGCGGCTCGCACCCGGACGAGAACCTCTCCGACACCCGCCACCGGATCGGGATGCTCACGAATTGCGAGAACGCCCTCCGGCTCAATCGTCACTGCACGCATCAGATCTTTCCTTTCAGGCGCTCCCAAACGAAGCACACCATCGTGTCGGCACGCATCCCATCAAGCCATGCTCTCGAGTCACAAGCTACCCCTATGCTTCAACTCGGACAACGCCGTAAGTTGCGGGTAAAGCCTGATAACTGCCCTGTGAATGACCGCACCAGATAAGCTACGGGAGTCAGGTCGCACCGTCGCGGCCCGTCACCGCGCTCCTCTCAGTCCGCACCCGTACAGTCGCTTCCCACAGAAACCGAGGCATCTCTTGGCCAGCTACGACAACTATGTTCGCTACACCCGGCTCCATTCTGTCCGCGAAACTCCGACCGGCATCATCGGGGAACTCCACGGCGAGTTTTTCCGTATTGATGTGATTCGCGACGACGTCGTCCGCTTCAAAATTAGCCGCGGCGGAACCTTTGACGAGACACCCACGTACGCGGTTTCAGCGGATCTCAGCGAACTCGCCGTCGACTTCACGACGGAGGTGTCCGAAAAACAGGTGATTGTGACGACGTCGTCGCTGGTCACAACTATCGGATGTGACCCGTTTTGTCTTGATGTACGCCGCGCCGATGGCAGCGTGGTGTTCGAGACTGCCCCGCGAAAGATCGCCCTATCTGGAACCTCATTGGCCAGCACCGCGGCTACCGGCACCGATGGCTTCCTCACCTACGCCACACTCAATGATGCCTTTACCTTCTCCCGTCGCCGCGACCCAGGCGACGCGTTCTTCGGGCTGGGCGAGAAGACCGGGGCTGGCGACCGCTCCGGGCGCGACTTCACATTGTGGAATATCGACGTTCTCAATCCCACGGCGTCTGGCGAGTTTGCGTCCACCCGGATCGCTGATGATCCCCGCTCGGATAACAAGAGCACGGAGTTCGACCCATACTATATGTCGATCCCGTTCTTTTATCACCGCGACGCCGCTACCGGCGCGATGAGCGGCTCGTTCGTGGACAACGGCTATCGTGCCTCCTACGACTTCTCTCCCGGGGACCACTTCCAGGTTCACTTTTCCGGCGGCCAGTACACAGAGTACGTGTTCGCTGGTCCCTCGATGCGAGACATCGTAGAGGCCTACACCTGGCTGACTGGCCGGATGAATCTGCCGCCACTGTGGGCGCTCGGCTACCAGCAGTGCCGTTGGCACACGTACAACCAGGAGGATGTTCTGGCGATCGGAGAGCAGCTGCGAGCCGAGAACGTTCCGTGCGACGGGCTCTGGCTGGACATCGAATACATGGACGGCTACCGAGTCTTCACCTGGAATAACGAACTCTTCCCCGACCCGGCCGCCATGATCTCCGAACTCGCCGACAATGGCTTCCGCCTCACCACCATCGTGGACCCGGGCGTCAAGTGGGATCCCGGCTATTGGGTCTATGACCAGGCACAAGAGCGCGACGTTCTCTGCCGCACCGAAGGTGGAGACACCTATATCGGCCAGGTCTGGCCGGGTAACACCGCCTTCCCCGACTTCGCTACCGAAGAGGGTCGCGCTTGGTGGGGCGAACTCAACGCCGCACACGTCGCCACCGGTATCGCTGGCATCTGGAATGACATGAACGAGCCCGCCACCGGCAATATCTCACCGCTCGGCATGCGTTTCGACAAGGGTCGCGCTTCCCACGAGCGCTATCACAACCAGTACGCCATGCTTATGGCGATGGGGACCGTGCAGGGCCTACTCAAGGAGCGCCCTGACGACCGCACCTTCGTGCTCTCGCGCGCCGGCTCCCCCGGCATCCAGCGCTACGCCGCAAACTGGATGGGCGACAACCTCTCCAACTGGGAGCATCTCGCCCTCAGCCTGCCGATGGCTGCGGGCCTGGGCGTCTCCGGCCAGGCCTTTGTTGGCGCGGACATTGGCGGCTTCGCCGGTTCGAGCAATCCGGAACTATTCGCTCGCTGGATTCAGTACGGCGCGCTCACCCCGTTCTGCCGCAACCACTCCGTCATCGGACAGCGAGACCAGTACCCCTGGTCCTTCGGCGGTGCCGTCTTCGATATTGCACGCGAGGCACTGCAACTGCGCTATCGCCTCATGCCCTACATCTACAGCGCCTTCGTCGAGGCTTGCGAGATTGGCACCCCGATTCAGCGCCCGCTCGTATTCGAGGATCAGCACGACGACATCGCCGTGGACATTGACGACCAATACCTGTTCGGTCCGAACCTGCTGGTCGCCCCGGTTCTGGTGCCGGGCGCGACTCAGCGTTCCGTTTATCTCCCCCGTGGCACCTGGTACGACTGGCACACCGGTGAATTGTTAGGCGGACAGCGTTTCCTTGCCGCCGACGCTCCCCTCAACCGCATCCCGCTCTACGCCCGTGCTGGTTCAGTCATCCCGATGTGGCCCAAGGCACCGCTCACCACCGCCGGATACCATCCGGAAGAGATCGAACTCCACGTCTTTACTCCCGTGGACGACGGCGAGTACGAGTCATTCCTCCAAGAGGACGACGGCCAAAGCCTCGCCGCCACCCGCGGCGCTCACCAGCGCACCCGCTTCGTCGTGACCAAGAACGGCGCAGATGTCACACTGCGTACCGAGGCCAGCGGCGACGGTTTTCCCGAGTTCGCGCGCGAACGTTTGGTGATCGTTGTTCATGATGGAGTAGACCGGGCCGAGAGTACAGATGGAACGCGGCACATCGTGATCGACAACAACGGCACCAGCTTCAACCTCGATCTAGCTGCGCTGTAGCCTACGTTTGACGATGGTGGCATTCCTCAGTGGGTACCAAGCGGTCTCCGTGCCTAAGCGGCACGGAGACCGCTCACATGCATACTTAAGAACCGAAAAATCGCACAGCGGGCAACACCATTCTCAAAACTCGGGCCAGTGCTGTTTCAGGCCCGTGAGGATAAACTCGACCTTCGTATCCATCGTCTTCCGACCGGTCCACGACAGTTCCGGCTGGAAAAGGGCATCCGTCTCGCCGACGGCGTCGCGAACCAGGTCGAGGCCGGTCTTGCCTTGGGCGTCCACGGAGCGCATGGCCTCGACACCAAGGTGACAGGCAAAGACCGTGTCGCCAATGAAGTCAAGTGCAAACATCGCCTGCCGCCGAGTCTTACCCTGGACGGCTAGGTTGTCCGCGTACGCTGTCATCACATGGGCGATACGGGTGGGCGCCGCCGGAAAGGCAAATACCAAGCGGCTGAGACCCGGATATTCCTCGCATAGCCTCCAACATTCGTCACCCCACAGCCGCAATGTTTCCCGCCAATGCTGGCCGGATTCGGGAAGCGCGATCGTCGCCCCCGCAGCGTCCAGGCACGCGATGACCAGATCGTCCCGTGACGGGAACGTCCGGTAGATCGCTCCCGTGACAACACCAAGCCTGCGGGCAACCGCCGAGAGCGTGAACTTGTCAATGCCCTCGGCGATTGCTGCCGCAACGACGTCGTCGGCGTCGAACGCGGGTTTTCGGCCCAGCTTCGGGCCGCCCGTCAACGCATTCGCGCCGGACAATGCAGCCCCTCGAGAGCGTGCAGATTCGCTCGCTGCAACCCGACTCCCTGCGGCGACTCGACTAGCGGGTGCCACCTGCGCTCCAGACACCTTGTTCGCATTGGACATCGTGATACCACCTTTGTTCCCGTCGAACGCTCACATTCAGGGTAGCGGATGAAGCGGTCACGGAGCCGCCGTAAGTTGCCATCCTTGAGCGCTATGTAGGCGCTCCCAGAACCGGGCATAGGTGCCGCCTGCGGCGATCAACTCCTCATGTGTACCCTGTGCTTCAACGCCACCATCTTCCGTGAGTGACACGATGAGATCCGCCGCGGCAATCGTGTGCAGTCGGTGCGCAATGATGAGAACCGTAGCCTGCTGGCGCAGTTCCTCAATGGCCGCAACGATATTCGCCTCGTTCTCTACGTCAAGCGCCGAGGTGGCCTCGTCGAGTAGGACAATTGGCGATTGCTTGAGCAGCGCACGAGCGATAGCTACACGCTGACGCTCACCACCGGAAAGTGCACGACCGCCTTCTCCAACCCGTGTGTCCCAACCGTCAGCCAGGCGCTCGGCAATCTCGGTGACACCGGCGAGCTTGGCCGCCCCCATCATCTCCTCACGGCTTGCATCGGGGCGGCCAACGGCAACGTTCGCCTCCAGTGAGTCATCAAAGAGGTAAACATCCTGGAACACCATGGAGAGCTGGCTCATGAGTTGCTCAGTTGTCTGTTCGGTGACGGGAATGCCGCCCACCCGGACTGTTCCGGCGTCGGCGTCGTAGAAGCGGCTGACGAGGCGGGCGATCGTCGTCTTTCCTGCGCCGGAGGGCCCCACCAGCGCCACCATCGTTCCCTTGGGAACCGAGATCGAGACGTTGCGGAGAACAGGGTCGGTATCCGGTCCATAGGAGAACGTGACGTCGTCGAACTCAACGGTTCCGGGAGCGGATAGTTTGGCGGGCTGTTCCGGTTCGGGCAGTGGCGTGGCGGTCAACACTTCGTCAATCGCATCGAGGAGCGGACGGCGCGATTCGGCAGACATCGCAGCCTCGGTAATAGACGAGAG
The DNA here is from genome assembly GCA_039812645.1 of Actinomycetaceae bacterium. Taxonomy (GTDB): domain Bacteria; phylum Actinomycetota; class Actinomycetes; order Actinomycetales; family Actinomycetaceae; genus Ancrocorticia. The sequence continues at coordinate 4,942 of JBDIAV010000077.1, read as the reverse complement.
TGTGGAGGTGAAACGCAATGCGAGTCCGATGAAGGCGAGCGCCGGGATCGGTTGTAGCGCGCCGGTGACCGCGAGTGATCCCGTAATGCTGATGAGCGCCACGATAACGCCCTGGGTTACTGCCCCACTGAGCAGCATCCCCACCGTCTCGATCCACTGCGCGCGGACCTTGGCTCCACGAGTGCTTTCGAGGGCGGCATTCAGCGGTGCGAAGTCGTCACTGCGCCCGCAGGAACGCAGGGCACCCTGGCACTGCGCATACTCAACAATCCGGTTCGCCAGGTTGACCTCCTCCGGTTCATGGATCGCATTGCCCCGACGCATGAAGTGCGTCGACGCCAAGGTGATGAGAACGAAGACCGGTGCGGAGATCGTCAGCACCAATCCCAACAGTGGATTCCAGAACCAGGCGGCAATCACAATGACGACGGCAGACGTGAGCCGTGAAATCAGCGGGCCGATCATGTGGGCAAAGATCTCGCCCGCCATCATCAGTTCCGAGGAGACCATACGCGACAGCTTGCCCGAGAGCGGCCTGGCAAACCATCCCAGTGGCTGTTTGGATACCTGGTCACCAATGAACCGATGAATGCTGTAAAGGAAGTCGAGAGCTACCGCGTAGGTGCCGGTCATCTGAAGATAGTTGACCCCGAAGGAAAGCAACGCCAAAATCGCGAAAACCCACAACCATCCGGAAGTCTCCAGACCCCACACCGCCTCTCCCGAAGCCAGCGAACTGATCGCGGGGAGCAAGGCTGCCAAAGCCAATCCCTCTGCGAGACCGCACAGTCCGGCCATGAAGAGTGCCGGGCGGAGTGCTTGCGGCTTGGAGATCATCCGCTTGAGACGCGGAACGATGTCAATCAATGGGAGGTTCATGCCTTCGCTCCTCGGTTCGCTTTGACGGCACGGTTCACGGCTGTGCCCTGATTCGACGGGTTCGACGCCGTCGTCGCTTTCCACAGATGGGCGTATCCGGACTGATCCATAAGTTCGTCATGGGTGCCTGCGGCAACCACACGGCCATCCTCGACAAGGACAATCTGGTCCACGCCCTGAATCACCTCGGGGCGATGGGCGATGAGCAGCACGGTCTTGCCACGCACGAGATCCGAGAGCGCCTGCTGGATCTGGTGCTGCGACTCCGGGTCGGTGAGAGCCGTGGCCTCGTCAAGAATGAGAACCGGGGCATCCACCAGAATCGCGCGGGCGATAGCAATGCGCTGGGCTTGACCACCGGAGAGCCCGGTATCGGTGCCGTAGATTGTGTCAAAACCGTGCGGCAGTGCCTCGATCTCCTCCAGCACGCGAGCGGCGCGGGCCGCCTCACGAATTTGTTCGTCAGTGGCACCGGGGCGCCCGAGGGCGATGTTGTCACGAATGCTGATCGACGGCAGCTGCGGATCCTGTAGTACAAAGCCCACGTGCGAGTACAGGTCAGCGATCTGGGGAAGCGGCACCCCTCCCAGTCGAATCTGTCCCGACTGTGGATCATCAAACCGAGCGAGCAGCGTTGCCAACGTCGACTTGCCGGAGCCCGAGGGCCCTACCAACGCGGTGATACTCCCCTCGGCAAGGGTGAATGATACGTTCTGGAGCGCAAAGCCGTCGTCGTCGGTCGAACCGTAGGTGTAACCAACGTTCTCGAAAACGACATCGTGTCCGTGTGGAACTGCGCGGGCGGCGCCGTCGTCGAGAATGGGGGTCTCCAGCAGGTTGATGAGACGGCTGGCCGCGGCACCCGCCAACTGCGACGACCACATGGAGTTCATCATGACCTCCAGGCCGTAGGGAATCAGTAACGCGATCAGCGAGGTAGCGAGAACATCGGCAACGCTGACGTCGCCACGATGGACTAGCCAGGCTCCCCCACCGAGGTTGATGAGCAGGATGAGCGGCACAGCGAGAATTGACATGCCCACAGAACTCACCCGGATAAGCGGCTTGACCCATTCATAGTAGAAGTCCTGAAATTCCTCGGCAGCTTGCTGGTAGGCGCTGTGTGCACGACCGACGCGTCCAAAGGCCTTTACCACCGTAATACCGGTGACGAACTCGACCATACGCGCAGAGACGACACCCAACTTCTGATCCATCTGGACCGTCTTTTCACCCATGCCCGCCATACTCAGGCTCATCGCCGCTGCGTAGAACGGAAGCGTAGCGATGGCGAGCAGGCCGAGCCGCCAGTCGATGAAGAAGGCGTATCCCATGAGCGCTAACGGCATAAACATCGCAACAGTTCCATCCACCGGCTGGTGGGCAATGAGATGATGAATGGTGCCGATATCGTCCTGCAGCGCCTTGCGGACGCGGCCCGAGTTCGTCGAGGTGAACCAGACGAGCGGCACACGCGAGAAACGGCGCACCATCCGTTCGCGGATCAAGTGGCCCAGCTTGATATCGGCGAGGTGGGTGATAAGGAGCGCTGCGAAGTAGAGAAACAGTCGCAACGTGAACGTCGCGATGAGGATCATGATCCATCGGTTGACTTCCCTGGAATCGACGGCGGTACCAGCGCTCGCCGCCGTGACCAACACCGTTCCAACATTGACGAGGGCAATGTAAGGGACTACGGCAAGGACCGCCGAAATCACCGCGAGGATCCTGCCGATGGCCAGGTTCGGGGCAACCGGACGCATGAGTTCTTTGAGCGCCCGCGCGTCCACCTTCTGCTGTCGACGGGATTCAGCGGCAATTTCCGCGGCGGATTGATCCGACGGCGGACTCGCTGGCGCCTTGGGCTGCGTGTTGAGTATCGAATTCTTGGTGGGTGGTGTCTCGCGGGGCGGACCCGCCTGCGATTTCACTGACGTCGTCATGACTCTCCTCAGCCTGAACTGCTGCTTCAGACGTGACTGGTTAGGCATACCTAACTCATTTCTGAACGCTATTCAGAATATGACGACAGCGAAGCCACCACAAGGGGTTGTCCGTCCCAATTTCAGTGGGTGGACGGGTATTTTGGGAGTGTGGATCCGCCGAGTGCCCACAATGTCAGGCGCAGAGACGCTGGCAAGTGGGCGAGGAAAAGTGCCGGGAACTCTGAGAAATGGTCAGGGCTTTGTCGTTCGAGCACTTCCGCCGAACACCGCGGACATCCCAACACGATCGAGAGCCGCATCGAGGTCCTGGACCTGCACGGGAGACAATCGGATCTCGGCTGCCCGAGCGTTCTCCTTGAGGCGAGCAGGTTTCGTGGTCCCCGGAATCGGCACGATCGGGGTAGCCTTACTCATCATCCACGCAAGTGAGATCTGCGCCGACGTCGCCCCAAACTGTTCAGCCAAGCCAGCAATCAACTCCAGCAACTGGTGGTTCGCGTTCGTTGCCTCCTCCGAGAACTGCGGCATACCCGCCCGGTAATCGCCCTCGCCGAACGTTGACGTGTGGTCGTACTTGCCCGAGAGGTATCCGTTCGCGAGTGGAGAGAACGCCACGAGCCCGATACCGAGTTCGTTGAGCGTTGGGAACAAAGCCTCGTAATCGCGCGCCATCATTGAGTAGCGATTCTCGATGGCACTTACGGGCGTCACGGCATGGGCCGCGCGAAGATAATCCTCGGTTGCTTCCGAGATACCCCAATGGAGAATCTTTCCTTCGGCAATCAGTTCTCCCATAACCCCCGCGACGTCCTCCGCAGGAATGTACGGATCGATGCGGTGCTGGTAGTAGAGGTCAACGTGGTCGGTTCCGAGTCGCGCCAGCGAGCCTTCAATAGATTGACGAATCACGTCGGGGCGCCCATCCGGGATTGGTGCGCCGTGGTCACCATGCTCCAGGTAGACACCACACTTGGTGGCGAGGATGACGGCGTCGCGCCGGTCCGCGAGTGCCTTACCTACCAGTTCCTCGTTAAGGTACGGGCCGTAGGACTCGGCGGTGTCGAGGAAGGTGTAGCCCTCGTCGATGGCCGCGTGAAGGATCCGAATACCCTCGGCGTCATCAAGGGCCGGGCCGTAGGCGTGCGTGATGCCCATGCAGCCGTACCCGAGAGCGGAGACGTCGAGGCCTCCCAGATTGACTGTTCGCATGATGTACCTTTCTATGGGACGCCGGGGATGGTTAGCGAGACGGTATTGACGCCCAGGTCTAGCCCGCAATTGCTGAGAAGTCATGATTGATGATCTCTAGAAGCCGGAATTCACTCCCGTCGAACGCGAACTTCAGCACGCAACAGTTGCGGAGTGGCTCCTTCTGATCCACCTCACTTGTGTGGGCCCAGTGGCGCATGAACTGGCGGCAGGCAGCGCCGTGCGAAACCGCCAAGACGGTCTCGTTGGGGTCCACAGCCATGAAGTCGAAAATGGTGGTCACGATTCGTTGCCTGACTTCCTGGTCACCTTCACCGCCGAACGGAACGAAGAAATCGCCATAAGGCAACGGCGGATTCAGGAACTCGGGCTCGCCTTCAAATCGCCCAAAATTTCGCTCCTTCAGTCCCTTGAGACGAACATACGGAAGATCGGTGATGAGTTCCAAGGTGTCGGATGCCCGTTCGGATGTGGAGCAGTAGGCGCTCTGAATCTCGATCCCATTCTTTGTGAAATAGTCCCCGGCGATCTGAGCTTGCTGTATCCCAAGGTCGGTCAGGGGTGCGTCGCACCAGCCCTGGATCTTGTGCAGTTCGTTGAACAAGGTCTGGCCGTGCCGCATGAGGTAAAGAGTCTTCATCATCCTGTCCTGTAGAAACGAGCGTGGAGAAACTCGCCTCTGCCGCCCTTGGATCCAACGCTAGACCCATTCAGGAAATTTAGAGAGGTACTGTCAGTCCCCCGATATCCGTTCCCTCTCGCGAGCGGCTCTACCAGAAGCAAGGTGCCTAGAAAATAGCTTCGGAATCGGCATGGGCCTGTACGTGGTGCACAGGCCCATGCCGATTCCGACGCCAAATTTCTGGAGCTACGTATACCTACCGCCTACGAAACCAAGTACGCCGGTA
>JBDIAV010000076.1:0-17264 GCA_039812645.1 Actinomycetaceae bacterium | reverse complement strand
TTGAGAACGATAATCAATACTAATATGGCCGCGTGAGTAATTACTGTCAAGTCACTGGGGCGAAGCCCTCATTTGGAAAATCGGTGTCGCACTCCCACCGGCGCACCAGCCGCCGCTGGAAGGTCAACGTGCAGACCAAGCGCTACTGGGTGCCCTCACTCGGGCGCATGGTCAAGCTGCAGGTCTCGCCGCGCGGCATCAAAACTATCGACAAGCTCGGTATTGACCGAGTGTGCCAGGACATCCTGGCGAGGGGAGAGAAGATCTGATGGCACAGAGCAAGGACGTGCGTCCCAAGATCACCCTCCAGTCCACCGCTGGAACGGGCTACCGCTACATCACCACCAAGAATCGCCGCAACACGCCCGAGCGCATGCGGATCCGTAAGTACGATCCCAAGGTTCGCCAGCATGTCGAATTCGTGGAGGTGCGCTGATGGCTAAGAAGTCGAAGATCGCTCGCAATAATCAGCGGGCCGAGATCGTTGCGAAGTATCGCGACCGTCGGGTTGAGCTGGTGCGGATCGTCTCTAGTGTCAACGCGTCCGAGGAGGAAAAGGCCACTGCCCGCAAGAAGTTGCAGGCGCTGCCCCGTGATGCCTCGCCCACCCGCCTGCGCAATCGTGGATTCTCCGACGGGCGCCCGCGCGGCTACCTCCGCAAGTTTGGGCTCTCGCGCGTCAAGTTCCGTGAGGCTGCACTCTCAGGCGAACTACCGGGCGTCACCAAATCGTCGTGGTGACGGGCGCCGTCGTCGCTGATGGGCGGTGTCCAGCCCGATGGGCGGTGTCCAACCCGACCGGCGCGATCTCTTAATCCGTACGCGATGACAACCCGGTGGGGTATCGACTCTGCCGGACATCGCCGTCGTCGCTAGAAAATCAAGCAAGGAAAAACAATGAAACCCGGAATCCATCCCGACTACCATCACGTCGTTTTCCGCGACAAATCAGCAGACTTCGCCTTCCTCACCCGCTCCACCGTCACCTCCGCACAGACGATTGAGTGGGAGGACGGCAACACCTACCCGGTGATCGACGTGGAAGTCTCCTCCGCCTCCCACCCGATGTGGACCGGCAAGAAGCGCGTCATGGACACCGCCGGGCGCGTCGAGAAGTTCTGGCAGCGCTACGGACGGGAGAAGTGACGTGAAGGTACGTTCATCTCTCAAGTCCCTTGCTGCCCAGCCCGGCTCGAAGGTAGTGCGCCGCAAGGGCCGCATCTACGTTATCAACAAGCAGAACCCGCGCTTCAAGGGGCGCCAGAAGGGCTGAGTGGCGCGTTTACTTGGTCTCGCCCTCTGTTGGTTGGCTGGGTCTTGAGGTTCGATCGTTGGCTGGATCTCGCAGTCCGAGAATGGACAGTTTTGTCGAGAATTGAGCCCTGGGACAGTAGCGCAGGGCTCAATTCTCGGCACGACCGTCCATTCTTCGCTTGGACGACGACGGCGCCCCGCGGCCCGGAAGTCGCAGGGCCAGCTGTGCCTGAGAGATCAGGCCGGGACCGCCGAAGAGGTTGGTCGGGGCTTGCCGAGGTAGCTACGCCAGCTCCCGGACGGCTCGCGCGGCCTGCGCCACGGACAAATGCGGCAGGTAGGAGCGCGTGACGGCCAGGCCGATTGCAGGCAGGTCGAGGGCGGAGGGGAACACCATGACCCAGGAGCGGACATCGGGTTGGAACTTCTGCTTGAAGCGGTGCAGCGACTGGAATCCGTAGACTGGTTCGAGCGTTGTGCTGAGGAAGGTGAGTAAGTCGCCGAGCGCGCCAGAATCGCCCGCGCCCGTCTCCCCGCCAGCCCCGTTAGTGGTCCCAACCCCGCCAGCCCCACCAGAACTGCGAGTATCTGTTCCCGCCAGCGGTGCCCCACTAAGGGACATGAACTCGATACCCTGCTCTTTCATGAGGGTCGCTGACTGGGCGATGAGAAATTCCATGAGTCCGGGCATTGAGTCGGCGCGCCGCCGCATGAAATCGAGCGTCCATCCCACGATGGTTCCATCACGCCAGGTGGGGAGCCAGCTAAGGACTCCTTCAACGCGCCCCTCGGAGCCTGTTGCCACCATGAGCCGCACGTCTGGATCGCGGAGTTGGTCGAGCCCACCGAGGGTAAAGCCCATTTCTGGCAGTGGATGGTCCGAGACCCAGTCCTGGGAGAGTTCAACGATTTGGGCGTAGGCGCCGACGGTCAGCTCGCTCCAGGTAGTCCATTGTGCGTTCACCCCCTCACGGCCCGCGCGCGAGATAGCGCTGCGCACGTCCTGCCATTTCTTGCCCACCGTCTTCCACTCCTGAACATTGACAACACTCTCCTGGGCCACCTCCACGCTTTGCCATCCGAGCGCCTGGGTCACCTCGGAAAAGTCCTCGGCATCCACCGAGTACCAGATGGCTTGGAGACCATGGGAGTCAGCAAACTGATGGAAGCGCGTGATGATGCTCAACATGTTCGCGCGCGGCGCACCAAACGGGGAGGAGAGAGTCAGCGCGATACCACCCACGGCCCGATAGGCGACGACGGCCCCGCTCACCGGATCCTGCCACAAGCGGTTTCCCGGCCACGTGGACATGAAGGCAAGATGCGAACCACCGCCGATCCGGAGGCGCTCACGCACCTTGGATTCAGATGGCCCGATGTTCCACAGCCCTGCGGTCAGCAGCCGGTGTGTAAGGACGATGAGAGCGAGCCACATTGCGAGATTGACGAGGGCAAGTACCGCGCGGCTTTCGAAGGTGGTGGGCACGACCGCCAGTCCAAGACTAATTCGCGCCGACGGCGGCAACGGCAAGCTCAGGCCCGACCAGAACAGTTTGCTCAAGGACAGTTGGGGAGGGAGAAGATGATGGTGCACCAGCCACCCCGCACCGGTGAAGACGCAGGCACTCACCACCACGATGAGTCCGGCCATGCTCCAACCGAGGATGGTTCCGCGCCGTGATATCCGGATATCGAACGAATGACGACGAGAAACGAGCCAAGCTGCCAGGCCAATATTGACGAGAATAACGGCCGCGACCTGCACCACCAGTTCGACTTGCTGAACCATCGGAGCCCTGTCAATAATCTCTGCTCGATGTGGCGGGATACTAAGGAAGGTGATGGTCACGCCGAGAGCGTTGCGGACCAACATCACGGCGGCAATCCAGACCGCCGAGCGCCGCCCCCGCAACAGGCCCCACGCCGCAAGGAGGAGCACCACCACGGGGAGCAGCTGAATCAGCGCGGTGGTGTGATGCCGTGCCTCTAGGCCCCAGACCAGCCAATCTCCGCACTCGCGCCCGAGGGCAAGAATGGAGCAACCGGTCTGGGAGGAAGGCAGGGCGTCGTCGTCGACCAAAACAAGGGAGGGCGAGAGTAAACCGAGGCTTGCGTGCGAGACCACCGACACCAACGGCCCCAACGCGAGCATAGTGAGGAGGGTGGAGCCAAGCACACGGTTTTCATGACCGTGAGAGAAGAGTTGGTAGCCGATTGTGGTGGCTTCTGCGCTGGTGCGGCGCAATTTCCGCCCCACCAGCCATCCGAGAATGAAGGCGAGTGCGCGGCACAGGTCGCCCGGTTGTCCGGAATACGCGACGACGACGGCGACATAGCCCCCGATCGCTACCAACCCGCGACGACGCCACACCGGAGGTGCCGAGGCAACATAGCTGGCGAGCGCCGCGATGAGGCCGATGGAAGGGTCACCGACGAGAAGTTGGTGGGCATTGGTGGCCCACGGTTCGCCGATGTGAGCGAGGAACGCGACGAAGCCGGTGCCCAGGACAAGAGCGAGTGCTCCCAAACCGAAGAACGTGGCGAGCAGGCGGCGCGAACCGAAGAGACGCTCGAGTCGGGGAGTGACAAACAGGAGAAGGGCCAGTTGGAGGAGTAGTCCATCAAAACGCCCAGGTACAAGGAGCGCGGTGAACGGCGTCCAGATGCGTAGGAGGGAGAACTGGTCCCAAGCAAAGGTGAACCAGGTGTGGATGGCATTTTGTGTAGCCGGAACGCGAGCCAGAATCGCCATCGTGACAAGGATGGCGAGCAGTGAGAGGCTGACCGGGCTGGTGTGTGGAGTGGGGAGCATCGCACGCAAAGATGCGGTCAGGGTGCCCGTGACGGCTTGATGGTCCGATCCGTGCGGTTGAGGTGCGCGTGACGAATTCTCGGGATGTGGTGTGTGGTCGGAACTCATTGGGGCAGTCCTAGGCGAGAAATAATGAAGGGGAAGGAATCTTTCATGGCGAACGAGGCGGTATGCCAATTGTGGCCTGTTCCTGGCGAATATGTCAGGGTGGCATCCACACCGTGTTCGCGCGCGGCATCGACAAGGGTTCTCGCCCATGCCGAGTATTTCGCGTCGTCGCCACCTACGTAGAAAGCCGCGGTCATATGGGGATAGCTGCCGTGGGCCGTGAGTCGGGCGAGGGGAGTGTTGGTCTCGAACACGGCCTGGTCTCCCTGAAAGGCGCGCGCGACGGTTTGTGAGCCGATCGTTGGCTCCAATTGGGGCGAGATCGGAACAAGAGTGTCGACGACGTCAGGGTGCCCGAATCCCAGCTGCACCGTACATGTGCCTCCCTGCGAGAACCCCATGAAGGCCGTGTGGGCGGCGTCCTGTGCCACCGGCAACGTGGCGCGGATCCACGGAATGACATCCTCCATCAGATAGGTTTCATTCTTTCCGAACGCGGAATCGGAGCACATGGGGTTGGCCTGCGGGGTACCGAGCTGGTCAGGGGCGACGATGATGGGGGCAATGCCGCCATGAGCTTTCTGGTAGTCCTCGGCAATCTGGGCGAGATGGCCGGAATCAAAGACATCCTGAGGAGAGCCAGGTTGACCGGAGAAGGTGATGAGCAGAGGAAGGCGGGGTGGCGTGGCGGTGAGAGCCGCCGGCGGAAGATAGATGATTGCGGGCCGGGCCTCGAAACCGGAGACCTTCGCTGGGATCTTGGCCTGGACTAATGTGCCCGCGGTAGGGGTTCCTGCAGGGGCGGTCCAGTTAGTGGGCAATGCGACGGCGTCGTCGGTATGTAGAGATGGCATCGCGGGAAGATCAGTTGTGGTGAACATCGTGAGAATCTGGTTGGGGGAAACGAAATACCCCACTTCTCGATTGACTCCCAGGCTAGCCGTGAAGGCAGAAACGAGAACCAGAACTGTGGCGGTTAGTACCTGCCACCAGCGGCGTTTCTTTCCCGGAGCGACGACGGCGCCAAGGGCGAGACCTACGAACGCTCCTCCGAGAGCCACCCACGCGACGATTCCAGGTGAGAGAACGAAATCTCCAAACACCTTGAAGATGTTGCCGGTGAGCCATGCTGTCATGGTGAAAAGCAACGCTCCCGCGGCTGCTCCGCCGAATGCCCACGCCCAGGCAGGGCGGTGAGCAGGAGACCCCTCGCTTACCGAGGTTGTCGGGAGAGAGGGGGCGGCAGCCACCTTTGTTCGCCGAGCCGTCCGTTGCCAGAGGAGGAGAAAGGACAGAAGTATCGCGAGTGCGAGAGCACTCGCGATCACTGGAGCTCCCATGAGGGGAATCGACCAAAACCATTGCACGACTCAAGAATAGACCCGCTGCTTGTCTCGACATCCCGGCCAGACCTGTGATGATGGAAATGGCCCAGCTTTCTTACAGGAATGCCCAAGATTCTGTGGAGACTGCGCACAGATGAGTGTGCTTTGAGGAGGTCGGGTTCTTGGGATACCCCTAGTTGTGAGGGTTTCCTCGAGTGAGCCTGCGGTGAACATTCATTTGCAAGATTCCTCTTGATACATTCCATTCCATATAGAGGTTGCGCCGATAGGTTCGGCCGTGACATCCCTAGTAGGTCATGACCTATTGGCGCGATCTCATAGTCTCTGGATATAACAGAATCGTCATGATGAACAGAACATCATGCTGAAGGGAGCCTTGTGATGGCAACAACAACAAAGGTGCCCCCGGGCATTGGACAAGCGTATTCCCTGAGTACGGATCGAGTCATAACAATTCTTGAGAGTTCCGCAGAGGGCCTTTCCACAGCGGAGGCCGAGAGGCGATTGGCCATACATGGTCCGAACGCTTTGCCAGTTGCTGCGGGAAGGCCTGGCTGGCAGCGTTTTCTCGCACATTTCGATGACGTCCTCATTTACATTCTCCTCGCGGCCGCAGTGCTCAAAGCTCTGATGGGCGATTGGGTTGAATTCGCAGTCATCTTTACCGCGTGCTTTGCGATCGCGTTAACAGGCTTCATTCAGGAGGGGCGAGCCGAACGGGCGTTGAGTTCTATCGAAGCGATGCTGGCACTGGAGGCAATAGTTTTCCGGGATGGAGCATGGGTTACGGTGGGATCTGAGAATTTGGTTCCCGGTGATATTGTTCGGGTCCGATCGGGTGATCGGATTCCGGCTGATCTGCGGATTATCTCCTCAACAAATCTTCAGGTGGATGAAGCTGCATTGACAGGCGAATCCGTTCCTGCATCCAAAGGATCTGCTGAGGTGCGCAGTGATGCCGAACTTGGCGACCGCTCCTCAATGCTCTACTCCGGGACCATTGTTTCTGTGGGAAACGGTGAGGGTATCGTCACCGCGATCGGCGCAGACACCGAGATTGGGCGTATCACTACGCTGGTGAGCGAAGTAGAAGCGTTGGATACTCCTCTCACCAAACAATTGGCGCATTTGGGTAAGCAGATCTCCCTCCTCATCGGCCTCATGGCGTTTGTCATGCTCTTGGCTGGGAGACTGCTTCACAACAACCAACTGGGCGAACTTCTTTCTGCAGCGATTGGGTTTGCCGTGGCGGCCGTACCGGAGGGGCTTCCGGCACTTGTGACGATCACCCTTGCTCTTGGTGTGCAGCAGATGGCCCGACGCCATGCGATTGTCAGGAAGATGCCCTCCATTGAGAGTCTTGGTGCAGTAAGTACAATTTGCTCGGACAAAACTGGCACGTTGACTCAGAATGAAATGACGGCGACGACGGTGTTGACCCGAGTAGGACGACACGAGGTGACGGGAAACGGGTACAGCCCTGACGGTGAGATCTCTCATGAAGATGACCCTGTTGTGGAGGTACTCGTTCGAGCCGCAGGACTCTGCAATAACGCTCAGGTCCAGCAGGATGAGACGGGTTGGAAACTCGTGGGCCAACCCACCGAAGGGGCCCTCAAGGTACTTTCCCTAAAGAGCAAAGCGGACCTTACGGGCTTTACTCGTTTGGCTGAGATTCCTTTTGAGTCCACCCATAAATTCTCGGCTACGGTTGATGAGGCTCCCGACAGTTCATGCTATGTACATGTCACTGGTGCTCCCGACAGACTGCTCGAGCGCAGCACCTATCAGCTCGTTTCTGGTCAAGAAACTGAACCCTTGAACCTCGAGATATGGGACGCCAAGATCGAAGAACTTTCCCGTCAAGGTCGTCGAGTACTGGGTATAGCTGTGACGGCGTACAGTGGCTCGCGGCCAGTAGAGATAGACCTTGCTGATATCCATGACCTCACCTTCGTGGGTGTGGTGGGGATTGTTGATCCGCCGCGTCCGGAGGTTCGCGGTGCCATTGCGGAAGCTCACGCGGCTGGTGTCAACGTCAAGATGATTACCGGTGATCACGCAGGCACAGCACTTGCCATCGCACGCGAACTCGGAATTGGATCGGATCACGAGAGTCTTCGAGCTCTCACGGGTGCCGAACTGGAAGAAATGAGCCAGGAGGAACTTCGCCAGGTGGCTCCAGACGTGGACGTTTACGCGCGTACCAGTCCCGAGCACAAGATCAGAATTGTTCGTGCGCTTCAGTCGAATCACCAGATTGTGGCGATGACCGGCGACGGCGTCAACGATGCCCCCTCGATCACCCGTGCTGACGTGGGAGTGGCGATGGGAATCAAGGGTACCGAGGCCACTAAGGAAGCGGCAGATATCGTTCTCTCGGATGATAACTTCGCGACTATTACCTCGGCCGTCGAAGAAGGACGCCGTATCTATGACAATATCCGTAAGTCTGTGGTGTTCTTGCTCCCCACCAATGGTGCTCAGTCACTTGTGATTCTGGCGGCGGTGCTGCTGGGATTTTCTCTGCCGCTGTCTCCCGTGCAGATCCTTTGGGTCAACCTCATCACTGCGGTGACGCTCTCCCTACCTCTTGCCGTGGAACCCGCGGAACCTGGAATCATGGGACGCTCTCCACGTTCAACAAAAGAGCAGGTTCTTTCGCTGCGATCGCTGTTGCTCGTCCTTTTCGCTTCAGTTGTGATCGGCGGAGCCACCTTGGCCGCCTACTTGCTGACGCGGGAGTGGACAGGCGACTATGCCGTTGCTCAAACCACGGCTGTGACGGTCCTCGCGGCGGGACAGCTAGCGTACTTGTTCAACTGTCGAATTCTTTCGGGCTCTTCATTCAGCCGCCGCGCTTTCACTGGTAATCGTATGGTGTGGTACTCGGCCGGAATCCTTGTGATTGCCCAATTGATCTTCATCTACGCGCCCTTCATGCATCCCCTCTTCGATTCCGCTCCCATTGGAGGAGAAGGATGGGGGCTTGCACTGGGGTTCTCAGTGGGAATCTTCGTGCTCATTGAATCCTTCAAGTTCATACAGCGGCGGATCGTGGGATCACAGGCGCCAAGCCGTACTTTGGTGTGATCATTCCTATCGTTGAGCGGGCCCCGGATCTTCCTTGATCCGGGGCCCACTTTCTAGGCGCACAAAGGCTGGGCCGGACGATCAAAATAACCCACGACACGCCACCATAAACACCACGTTTTGGCCTACTGCACTAACCCACCCGCCGGGAGGTATCCACATACGAGAAAGGCCCGGAAGTGATTCCGGGCCTTTGCTGGCTCCCGCGGTTGGACTCGAACCAACAACCGTTCGATTAACAGTCGAATGCTCTGCCATTGAGCTACGCGGGATTAATACTGCTCAGCGATGATACATCATCGGAAAGTGAGCGTTCAAACTGGTGCGAAACTGAATTTGACGGTTTCGTTTGACAATCGCCCCAGGAGGCCATGACCTACTGTAGATACCTCAGAATCTTGTCTGACGGCATGAGGGCATCGTTCTCGTCGCAACTTCCTCATCCTGGGGCAAGCCCACAACCAATTTCCTGGTTCGAGGTGTGAGACCTACTCACACCTCGAACTGCGTCGCTGCCCGCTTTGCCAGTCAAGCTGTACGACCTCTTACCAAGTCAAGCCGTACATCCTCATGGCGACCGAACCTCTTGGCACAACCGTCTAGGAACCTGAGGACTTTTTCTTAATAAAGATGAGCGGGATCAGCCACACGCCTAGAGAGGTAACGATCCATGTGACGAGAGAGGCAAGAATCCAGGTGGAGATTCCACTGATGTGGAGGCCGCCTGGGAAGAAGGATGTCACGATGAGGGCAAGAAGGGTGGAGACCAAACCGATTGCGCCGAGTAGCCCGTTTGCGTATTTACGAGCAATATTGAAGGCAAAAGGAGCAAGAATTGCCTGGGAGAGAGTGAAGACAAGAATTGCTAGAAGGAAGCCTTCCCAAGTGAAGGTGAACCCTTCAAGTATCCATGAGCACATAAGAAGTGCAAGTGCGGAACTCGTAATGGAGATAGCAACGTGGATAAGAAATCGGATCATCTTTACATGATTCCAACTGCCGTAGGCGGTGACAAGACCATCCCCCATAGATAGGGGGTGTGAACAAGCCGTGAATACGGTATAAAGCGCGGTTCGGGGATCTTGTACGCTGTAAACTTGGCAGAGGTACTGAATCATAGGGCATCGAGGTAATAAGGAATGGTCGATTCGACGCATGGAGGACAGTTCCTCGTGACGAGGCCATGGAGCAACGTTGATCGAATGCTTGGATCAGGTATTGCTCTGTGTGGCTTGGCCATTGTGCTTCTGAATTCTCTTGCTTTTGTGGACCAGGCCGGGCAGTTTGCCAGCTGGTGGCTTGCGTTGGCTTGCGTTTCTCCGAGTATTCAACTTGTGAATGTTCTGGGGTGGAAGCGGTTATCGCCAACAACTCTTCGCACCATATGGCGGGTTCATCCGCCGCTCTTGTTTTTCTCCCTCTTTTTCACATATTGTGCCTGGCAGGGAGGCGGGCAGCCACCCTCTCCCCAGATCTGGTTGATAGATTCGACGACGGTGGCAGTTTTTGCTTTAACTGTGCGCGGGGTCTGGGCGGCTGGCATGACGATGCTGCTTGCCGCAGCAGTTCCTCTTTCAGCGCTGGTTTTCTTGGGTGATGTCCCAGACCCTGTTCTCTCGTGGGGATTTGCTCATGCTTTCAACGTCATTTTCATTATGGTGGCTTTGGTACTGCGCCGCCAGATGATCATGCTTGATCAGGCAAACCGTATGGCGGAGCAGCTGCGTGATGAAGAGGCGCGTATTCTGGCTGAGGAGTCTGATTTCAAGCACTTTTCTCGCGTCGTGCATGATGAAGTCTTGGCGAGTTTCGCTGCCGCACTCCAGTTCAATGGGGAGCCACCGGCGTTGCTCCGTCGCAGTGCCACGGTAGCGGCGCAGGCTTTGCAATCTCTTGAACATAAGCCTGAGACAGAGGCCATGGAGTTGACCTCTGATAATGCCGCTCAACTGATCGTGGATCTGATTGGCGTGGCTGCGCCAGTTCATCTCACATCTAAGGTTCTTCCCGGTGATGTGTTATCCGTGGCGGCCGGTGCCGTGGGTCTCGCTGCTGCAGAAGCAGCTAGGAATGCTGTGCGGCATGCTGGGGGAGGCACCGGAACAGTGTTGGTAGGGGATGATTCTATTCGTGTCATTATCGTTGATTCAGGTCAGGGTTTTGATCTCTCTACAATCGATTCCAGGAGGTTGGGTATCCGAGAGAGCGTCATCAGGAGAATGGAAGAGCTGCCGGGTGGATCGGCTATCTTTGATAGCAACATGTTTGGCACAACGGTGGTGATGACATGGAACCGACATCTCGGTTAGATGAGGGGTTTGCACACCCGCTTGCCCGACCGGTGCTGTTGTTCGGGTGGATAATGATGCTGGTAGCGGCGCTTGTTGGGCGTGCGGTTCCGGATGTGCGTTCATGGAGCCTTGAACTCTGGTTAACGATCCTAGCTATTACTGTGACCTTCTTAGTAGTGACTGTTCGCAGGCCCGGACGCCTGAGATGGCCATATGTTGTGCTACTCATGGCGGTTTCTTTTGCCACGGTAATCGTGCTTCTTTTCCCATGGACGGATGTTCCGTTGGATACGAAGAAGTATGCCTTTGGTTTTCTCAATATGGGGATATCGTTCCTCATTCTGAGGGGCCGTCCCGTGGCAGGAACTATTTCTTCGCTTATGGTCCTTGCAGGACTTCTGGGCTGGGGCATTGGTGAGGGAAGAGATGTGATCGGATTATTGAAGATTCTGGCGCAACCGTTGGTCACGCTCATTGCTTTCCTGCTTTTCTACCTGATTGGGCGTGCTATTGCGGGTAGGCGGTCACGTGTCGTCAACCTGCAGCTGGCCGTGGTGACAGAAAAGGACGAAGCCCGAAGTAATAGCTCAACTCACCTTCAAGCAATGAGAGAGATCCGTGCGCTGGTAGAGCCACTGCTCAAACGCATCTCTGATGGCGAGCTCCTCACGCCAGAGTTTCATCTCCAGCTGATGGAAGCGGATGAGATAGTGCGCACCTACTTACGAGGTGACGTACCAGTGCATGACGATTTCCTTCAGGCAGTATCCATGGCTCGCAAGAACAAAGTGATGGTTCGGGTGGTCGGCAACGAGAATTCGTCGTCGCCCATGTCGGATGCGTTGGCGAAGCCGCTGAGCGAGTTGTTGCTAACAAATGGGATCAAGGAGGCCGTCATTCGTTTCTCTCCACCTTCACGCGGTGGAATGACGACGATCCTCATCGAAGGGCCTGAGGGTACATGCCGCTACGAATTTGATCCTCAAGGAAATCTCATGAGAGAACCAGCGTAGCCCCGCTCAATTTTTCATGAGAGGATTCCATCTTCAACGGCACGGTGGTAAAGATCCAATTTGCTCGGGGCGGCGCGATCGATGGCGGCGTACTTCGTGCGAATTCTACGAATATGATCGAGGACCGTTTCGCGAGAAATGTAGAGGTGGCGGGCCACGCGTTCAGCAGTTTCTCCCGAGGCATAGAGGGCGAGAACCTCCATCTCTCTATCGGTCAGGGCAGCGGAGATGAACTCGTTGTCATCCTCAATGGCTGAGGCCCAGTCAATTGTTGCTGCTACTTCGCCACGGAGAATGGAGACAATTGCAGCAAGGATCTTCTGTGGTTGTTCTGCTTTACGGACAATTCCCATTGCGCCCGCCCGAGCAGATTCGCGTATGAGGTGAGGCTGGTCTCCGCAGGTGTAAATGAGTACCGGAATCCCTTGGGAGGTAAATTTTCGGATGTTGTTGGCGGGCCGGGAGTTATCGCTGAGGCTGAGATCAAGCAAAACAAGATCGTAGTGAATGCCGAGCTGCAACAATTCAGGAACGGTGGCTCCGGTACCAGCGACGAAAAGCCCTCTGTGTATATTGATAATGTTTGTTAGCCCCAGGATGATCGCGGGATGGTCATCAACGATTCCGATCTTTTTTTGCATTCTCCACTCTCACCTCCTCTGCCAAGCCCTTCTATTATCATTCTTGGCGGGTGGAAAGTCACTTGAGCGCGCTGGGAGGCAGGAACTATTGCTGGCCTCGTGTCCGGGCAGTTGGTTTAGTGCGGGTTATGTTATGGCAACACTCAGAGATGAGGGTTTCTCAAAGGAGGCATTTCACCCCTAGTTCTAGGGGATATACCCCAATTGGGCACTGTTGTTCAGCGTATTGTGCCATCATTCACTCAAGTGGCATCGGAGTGCGGCGCCATCATGAAGGCTCTCCAGGCGGATTACTCCGTGGTAAGGGTGGGCAGCAAAGTTGAGGAGTGTCTCATGAATGTTAGTTTCCGCAACCGTGCGCATTCTCAAAATCATTCTCCACGGCGAGCTGCGCTCGCACTCGTGAGCGTGGCAGCAATAAGTTTCGTTTCCGGATGTTCTGGATCTCCGGTGAGTGCCGAGGGAACATGGGGTACAACAGGAGAAGGGGAACCCCAACTTGTCCTCGAGGCGGATGGAAAGCTTGCCGGAACCGATGGTTGTAACCGCTTGGTTGGCACCTGGGAGAAGAACGACGATACAAATATTACTTTCGTTGACGTTGCTTCAACGATGATGGCCTGCGAGGACACTGACACCTGGCTCCTCGCATTGGATACCGGCGAAATCGATGGGGACAAGCTGACTATCAAGAATACCGATGGTGATGTGATTGGTACCTTGGATCGATCAGGCAAGTGATTCCATAAGGCAGCTTCAGTGTTACACCGGCATCCTGATTAGAACAACATCTTTCCCAGGAAATAGCTGGCCGCGAGGGTAGTCATCCCGATTCCCAGAGTCCGGATCATGGTGCCGATGAGAGACATCTGTCCGGTGCGTGCTCCGATCCAGGATGTAATGAGTAGCGAGATTATTACCGCCCCAAAAATGGCCCATACCTCGATCTGTACCGGCACGAGAAGCGTTATGACGAATGGAACGAGGGAACCGGCAAAGAAAGCCACACCCGAGGTAACGCCAGCCCACAATGGCTGCCAGGAAGGCGTGGGCTGATCGATATCGTGTTCATATTCCAGCTGCGCTGCCAACGCATCGCGAGCACTTAGTTGCTCCGCCACTTGGCGTGCTAGATCGGGAGAAAGGCCCTTGCCTTTCCAGTATTCGGTGAGTTCTGCGACTTCTGAATCTGGATCCATGGCCAGTTGTGCCTGTTCGTCGGCGATGATTTTTCGTTCTGCATCAAGCTCGCCAGCTTCCTCGACCCATTTCGTGCCGCCGAGTCCCAATGAGCCAGCGATGATCATAATAACTGCGGCGATAATGAGAGTGCGATCGTCAGCGCCCGCGCCAGCGAATCCTTCAAGTAGGCCAGCGGTGGCGATGATGCCGTCGTTGGCATCGATCACCCATTGTCGCGGAACTGAGTGCTCGCGAAACACCTCGCGTACCGAGAGCTTGGGTGGATCTTCCATGTTCTGTATCCTTCCCTTCCCTCGGAATACAGTGAGGGTGGGACGCGGCGGTCCCACCCTCGACGATCTCGCAGGATCCTCTATTGTGCTGTATTACGTTGGAGCTAGCCGAGGATCTTTGCCTTCTCGGCTTCGAACTCGGCGTCGGTAAGTACTCCCATTGAACGAAGCTCCGCTAGTTCTTTGAGCAGAGTGATGCGCCGTTCCGGATCGATGGTGGGTGTTGATGGTATGGCGGCGGCTTCCACCGGAGGAGCCACGACCACCGGAGCAGGAATTGGCTGAACAAACTGAACCGGTGGGGCAGAAGCTTGAGCGGCGCGTGCCTGATCTTGCGCTGCGAACTTCTGCGCCTGCTTGCGTTGTACACGCCCGTGCACCGAACTGGCGACGGCGGCGCGCCCTGCTGTACGCAATAAACTCATAACGGTTCCTCTCCCAGAAGTGCTTCGAGGTCTTCACCGTACACCGGGACCTCGGCGATGAGCCGCGCGCCCTCTGACTCGAAGGCTGCCACGACAGGGGTGAAGCTCAGAACTTCTTTGAGAAGAACGACGGCCTTCTCCCCAACGGAAAGCTCGTTGACGACGAGCAGGATGTCGGCGTCGTCCAAAATTTCAGATGACGCACCGGAGATTTCGTTGCCACCTAAGCGGGCTACTTCTTCCGTGGTGAGATGACGGAATCCGTCTGCTGTTCTTTCCACGAAATCCACGTCGAGCAGTGCGATCTGCCCATTGTTTACCGACTCTAGGGTGCCCAGCCATCCGGCTGTGACGCCCTCGGGAGGCAAGGCGAAAGCTACGACGTCAATCGCGCCGAGGTAGTCGTTACTCATGCGAGTACCTTAGCCTTGATTGCGTCAAACTCGCTCTGGGTGATGGCTCCCTCAGCGAGCAGGTCATGAGCGTCAGCGATGGTCTTGGCGGGATCGGCAGCGCGGGCAGTGCGCTGGATGTACTCGTCCAGTGCCTGCTGGGCTGCTGCTGCGGACTCGCTGCGACGCTTGTCCATTCCCTTGCCGCGGACAATGAGATAGACAAGAGCGCTGAAGATCGGTAGAGCGATAAGGAGGAGAATCCACACGGCCTTGCCAACCCCGCTCATTGAGCGGTCACGGAAGATATCGCCGAGAATGTTGAACATCACCATCAGGTAGGCAACAAAAACAAACACTTCGATAACGATCCAGAATGATGCCCAGAAAAGAGTCCAGTCCATGTATTTCTCCTTAGAAAAGACTGCGGAACGTTCCCCATCTGCTGCCAAGAGTGAGTAGCTGATGTAGGGAGCGAATATTGTTAATTATAGAAGAATCGAATCCGAAAAGGATTCCCTAGAAATAGGGGCTATACAGGGGTTGAGATCTTTCGGGCGGTGGTTGTGAGGCTGGTGGACCCGGGCTCAACTACTCGGTGACTTCTTGGGAGAGAAGCGTGACGAGGCGAGTGGTGTCGGCGTCGGTCCAGTTTGGAGAAGGGAGAATGTGGGCCCAGGCTACCGCGGGATCTTGACCGAAATTGTGGCCCTGACCGGGTACATCCAGAGCGTAGAGCTGATCGATACCTACCTGGAGTAGCGTGATGCCGGGGATCCAGATCATCTCATCGGGGATGTGGGGGCCGCGCTGGCCTGCCTTCAGCCAGTCGGGCTTACTGAAGGCAACGGACGTATCAAGCCAGGTGACGGGGTCATTGTCATGCTGAAGATAGCCGATTCGTGGTGTCTCCCACTGGCCTTGTCCAGGCCAATCAACGCCTCCACGAGAGAAGCGAATGTTCTGGCCGCCGTCGTAGATGGGCAGGTAGGCGGGTGATCCGGCGTCGCGTTGAGCGACGAAGTTTTGCCAATTGGGGTTCATCCCTGCGGGCCCCACGTAGAGGCCACCATCGGTGCGATGGGCCATGTCTTGGGCGGAGTGGAAGGTGCTTTCGGAACCGAACGAGCCGAGGCTTTCACCGCTGACGACGAGCTGAGGTCGGTGATCGGCAGGTAGGGCGTTCCAGTGTTCGAAGACGGCCTCGAATAGTGCGGCGGAGGCCTCTGGAGAGTCATATCCTGCTGCGAGGTAGGACATCCAGCTGGGCAGGTAGGAGTACTGGATTGACACTGTAGCGGTGTCCCCGCCCCACATATATTCGAGTGCCTGTACTTGGTTCTCGTTGAGCCAACCTCGTCCGGTGGTCCCCGCGACATTGAGGACGGAGCGGTCGAAGGCGCCCATGGCTTCCAGGTCGGCTACAGCGGCGGCGGCTTGTTCCTCAAAGGTTTTATCACCCAGCCCCACATAGGCCCGGATTGGTTGCTTCGCAGGTTCACCCGTGAAAGCGGTGATCTGCTCCGCGGAAGGCGCATGGAGAATAAACTCGCGCCCGTACATACCGAGTGAATCCCACGACGACACGGAGGCAGGCCCCCCGGAAAGTTCCGGGGCAGTGGGAGGCTCTGAATCCGCATAGGTTTCCGAGTCGAGCGTGGCGAACATCTGATTGGCGAATGCCGCAAGCCGATCAATGATGAAGCCGTTGGTGAAGCCCACGACGAGCCAGACCGCGAGAAGTGTTCCCAGTAGTGCACTCAGACGCTTCGAGAGGAAACGATGAAGAACCTTCTCGAATCCGATGATGAGTTTCTTGATGGCGCGCGAGATGATGAGCAGCAACGCGAAGAGAACCGCTGTCACGGCGATCCACAATGCGATACCTGCAAGACTTGCCGGTTCCATGGCAAGAAGGTCACGCTGGGACTGCTGCCAGAGATGCGAGAGGATCACCATAACAACAGTGA
Organism: Actinomycetaceae bacterium; assembly: GCA_039812645.1. Classification (GTDB taxonomy): domain Bacteria; phylum Actinomycetota; class Actinomycetes; order Actinomycetales; family Actinomycetaceae; genus Ancrocorticia. Next base: position 444 of record JBDIAV010000076.1, on the reverse strand, counting down.
TAACGGCGGCCACCATCCCGACAATCTTTCGGGAACGAGCATTCCATGGCTTGGCATCTACTATCCACGCAACAAGCGCGCCGATTCCGTACCCCAGCAGGGCGGCCACCGCGCTCGTGAGCCCTTGGAAAATGGCAGGACGTGGCAGCAGGGACGGTGTAAGTGAGAGCCATATGAAGGCCAGTGCCACCATGCCTGGAAAGAAGGGCAGGATATGCGGTTTGAGCACTGGAAATTTTGCCATGGGCTAGTCCAATCGACGCGGGTGTCTGGAAGATGGCACCGATACCTGCATGTTATCGGTGCCATCCCCGTGGGACCCCTAAAACTAGGGGGGTGTTATGGCACGAGGCTAAGAAACCTGGAGTGCAGCGTAGCGTCACCTGTGATCTCGGGGTGGCAGGTTGCTGCTATCAGCCTCCCATATTCGACGACGACGGCCTC
>JBDIAV010000075.1:0-17745 GCA_039812645.1 Actinomycetaceae bacterium | reverse complement strand
GGTTTATCCGCGCCGTACACCAAACACGCACGAAAAGCTGACCGCGAACCTTCGCCAGCGACTTCGGGTTTCTTCACGCCCTACACGAAACACAAGCACGAAAAAGGGCTAGCTGCTCGTCATTTCTGACGATCGGCTAGCCCGGCTTGTCCGTGAAACGCGGGGGTGTTAGGCGGCGAACATGCCGCACCGAATCACTCCCGGCCGCGAGAATCGGCGACCACTCAGCAATCGGCGGTGATCAGCGATCCAGCTTGTGGCCCATCTGCTCCAGCCACAGCGCCTCGGCGATGTTCCCAATGCCGTTGTGCACGTAGTCGGGGCGGAAAGCGTACTTCTGGATATCGTCCACGGTGGTAGATCCGGTGAGGACGAGGTGGGTCTGGAGGCCGGATTCCATGCCGGCGAGGATGTCGGTGTCCATGCGGTCGCCGACGAGCGCGGTCTCTTCGGAGTGCGCGTCGATCTTGTTGAGACCCATGCGCAGCATGACCGGGTTCGGCTTGCCCACGTAGTAGGGCTGCTTGCCGGTGGCGGCGGTAATCATGGCCGCGACGGCGCCGGTGGCGGGGATGGAGCCCTCGGCCGACGGACCGGTGACGTCCGGGTTGGTGGCAATGAAGCGCGCGCCGTTATCGATGAGACGGATGGCCTGGGTGAGCGCCTCGATGGAGTAAGTGCGGGTCTCGCCGAGCACAACGATCTCCGGGTTGGCGTTCGTCATCACGAAGCCGGCCTCGTACATGGCGGTGGTCAGGCCCGCCTCGCCCACGACGTATGCGCGGCGATCCTTCGTCTGCGATGCCAGGAACGTGGCCGTGGCCAGCGCTGACGTCCAAATGTTCTCCTCGGGCACGTTGAGCCCGGCAGACTGCAGGCGCGCGGAAAGATCACGCGGGGTGAAGATCGAGTTGTTGGTGAGGACAAGGAAGGGGATTTCCTTCTCGCGCAGAGTCGTGATGAACTCGTTGGCGCCCGGCAGAGCCTTCTCTTCGTGGATGAGCACGCCGTCCATGTCGCTGAGCCAATTCTTAATTGTTCTTGTCATGACTCCAGCATATGGCCCGACGGCGGCGAGGCGTTATGACGCTGCCCTCAGAATCATGTTAACGAATGGTAACAAAACGCTGATATTTCGCCGTTTTGAGGCCTGTGGCACCATTACCCGGTGACAGGATGGGGATTCGAGTGGAGCCAGATCGTTGAGAACGACGACGGCGCCTGCACGCCAGTAGTTTGGTCAGGGCAGCTCTTTGCCCCTGCCGTCTCCCAGTCCCCTACCGTTTCCCAGCAATCAGCGGGTGCGCGAGCACGTTGGCGAGGCGGCCCGGAAAGTTGTCGGCGCAGATGCCACGGCCTTCGCGAATGGTGCCGTCGGGAAGGGTGACGTCCGGGTCATCCGGAAGGTCATCAACGGGAAACCAGGCCACGTCGATGGATTCATGGGAAACTTCCGGTGGCACCGTCGGATCAGCAACAAATGCAAAACCAATGTCCCAATGCGCGTGGCAGACGAAGTTGCCGTGCAGCTCATGCCGATCGAAATCCACAGGGACGTGGCTGAGAAGGCGCAGGTCCGACACCCCGGATTCCTCAATCCCCTCGCGCGCACCGGCCGCAACAATCGAAGGATCCTCGCGATCTACATGTCCGCCCATCTGCACCCAGCGATGCAGTCTGCGGTGATACGTCAATAGGATCTGAGAGAAGTCGGGGCTAAAGATGAAGGCCGACGACGTCATGTGCTCCACGCCAACGCCCTTGAACAGTGCGGCCTCTCCTCCATCAACAAGGAACTCTCGCCACATGCCAGTCTGGGAAGCAAGCGAATCCAGATGATCGGCAGCGAAACTCTCGTCCCACGTTCCGAATTCATCAAGCGCGCGTTCGGGCGTCAGCAATTCAGTCATTCCTACTCCTTCGACCACATCAGCATAGGGCATTGGAAGTGAGCTCTCGTACCAGCGAATACGAGCACTCATAGCACAGCATTACACGGCCGTGGCAGACTTAAGTCCGTGACCACCTTGCTCAGTTCACCCGCTTCATCCAGCTCGAACACGCCATCCAACTCGCCCACCGCACTCACCCTGCCTGGCTTCACGTTCGACCACGCCTACGCCGTCGTCGGCCCGCAACGGGACGTCACATTCTCCCACGGGGACACGGCAACGGTGTTTCACCTGGCCTCGGTCACCAAACTGCTCTCCGCGTGGGCAACACTTATCGCGGTCGAGCAGAAGCTTATCGATCTGCGTGAACCGGCAGGTCCGAAGGGTTCAACTGTCCGCCACCTGTTGGCACATTGCTCCGGCTTGCCGTTCGCCGAGGGAGCCGTCCTCGCCAAACCCGGAAAGAAACGCATCTACTCTAACCTGGGTATTGAGGTGCTCGGCGACATCGTCGCCAAACACGTGGGAGTCTCGTTCCAGGACTGGATTTCCACTTCCGTTTTGAGTCCGCTTGAGATGACGGCGACGACGGTGCCCGGCTCGCCAGCATATTCTGGCCAGTCGTCGGTGGATGATCTCGTCACGTTTGCGCGCGAGTTGATGCGGCCGCAGTTACTCAGCAGCCAGATGGCAAACGAGGCTAGTTCGGTGCAGTTCCCGCGGCTCTCCGGGGTTCTTCCCGGCTACGGACGGCAGGCGGACAACCGCTGGGGCCTTGGCCTGGAAATCCGCGGGCACAAGAACCCTCATTGGACGGGCAAAGATTTCTCTGCGCGGACGTTCGGGCATTTTGGCCAGTCGGGGTCGTTCCTGTGGGTCGATCCCACTGTTCACAAGGCCGGGATTTTCCTGGGAGCCAAGCCCTTCAGTGCCGAGCACAAGAAGAAATGGCCGGAGTTCACCAACCGCATGAGGGAAATGTAGGGCGTTCACCTCAACTATAAAGACTATAAAAGTAATTCCAACTATAAAATTAATCTAGAACTATAAAAACTATAAAAGTAGAATGAACTATAAAAGAAGATTGCTTCGGCAAGCACATCTCACAGCCTGCCAAACAACATAGGAGCCCGTCATGGACAGCCCCTTCCGGCCAGGGTTCGGAAAGAACCCTCCCTACCTTGCAGGGCGATCACAGGAGATCTCTCTACTTGAGGATGGTCTTGAAATCGGCCAGTGGGCTCAGCAGCGTGGGACGCTCATTACAGGACTTCGCGGAGTCGGCAAAACAGTCATGCTCAACCACGCGGAGGACATCGCCCGGGAAAACGGATGGCATGTCATTTCCGAGACCGCCAATAAGGGATTCCTCGAGCGCATCACCGCCGTGCACCTCCCCGCCTTACTCAATTCACTTGACCCAAAGAATCCATTCCGTGTCACCAGTATCAATCTGGCAGGTCTCGGGAGTATCAGCATTGAGTATCAGGACGGAAGAAAAGAGGCGCCCTCGTTCCGCTCCATGGCAGAGGAAGTCTGCCGTTTGCTCGACTCTCACGGAGGCTTGCTCTTCACGCTCGACGAGATCAACACGAGCAGCATCAAGGAACTCAGTGTATTCGCCGCCGAATATCAGCATCTGGTCCGGTCAGACTTGGAGGTGGCATTTATCGCGGCGGGCCTCAAGGGTGAGGTCCGCCGGCTTTTGCAGTCGCCGGCCACGACATTCCTGCGACGCTGCACAGAAGTTCCCATCAAAATGCTCACGCCCTCCCAGACGTACGAAGCATTTCGCAAGCCAATTCTCGATCACGGCCGCACGGTCAGCGAGGAAGTACTCGATTACATGGTGAGGGCAGCTCAAGGCTACCCATTTCTTGTCCAGCTCATCGGAGACTACACCTGGCGCGAATCGCCGCAGAGCACCGAGATCAGGCTCACCGATGTGAAAGCAGGCTACCGTCGAGCGCGGTTATCCATCGGCGGATTCATTTTGGAGCCTTCACTCAGCAGACTTTCCCCTGTAGATCGTAGTTTCCTTGCCGCAGTGGCTAGCGACTCCGGTCCGAGCCGTATGGAGGACATTCGCCGCAGGATGGGCGATGTCGACACGAACTATGCGTCCGTCTATCGGCAACGACTCATAGATGCAGGAATCATCGAACCCGCCGGACACGGCCTAGTCACTATTGCTTTGCCATATCTGCGTGAATATCTACGCGAACACATCGCCACCGAAATGGCAGGCGACGGCACACGTGAGGCTGAAGGCTTCCCACCTCCACCCGAGCTGTAAACCTTGTGAATCTCGGACAAGCCTCGGGTTCCAGAAACTAACCCAGCACGCGCGGGATCCAAGCCAGCGTCTTGTAGGGCCCGTGGGAGCCAGCACCTATGAGACGCCCTGGATGACATCTCCAGAAAACAACCACCCCATCGCCGGAAAACAAACGGCAACACAACTGACGTCTACCTGACAAACGCCATCGATACGGTAACTAAGTAAGCCATTCCATCGAGGTATAGCAGCGCAATTGGAGCACGACCACACCACCCAGGTCGGCGCTCTCAGCTGAGTCAGAAAGGTGGCTAACGATGAGTAGTGGAGTTGAAGGGGCAGGCCCACGGGCACAAAAGAACCCACGAGGACGGACATCCTCAGAAGCGCACACGTCCAGGAAGAAGCAGTCACGTTTCCCAGCGTGGGCAAAACATCCGGCCTTCCAGATCGCCGTCGGCGCAATTGGCGGAGTCATTTTCGGACTGATCGTCGGCGACTGGGCCGCGAATCTCGACTTCGTCGGCAAGATCTTCATTCGTCTGATTCAGATGTCGATCGTCCCGCTGGTCCTGGCCTCGGTCATCACCGCAACGGGATCCATGTCCGGTTCCGGTATGGGCCGTATGGCGTTCCATACGTTTAAGTGGATGCTCAGCTTCTCCGCTGTGGCCGCAGTTCTCGCCTGGGGCCTCGCCGCACTTCTCAGGCCGGGCGCCGGAATGACGTTCGACGGCGAACTCGACCCCTCACTTGCCGAGGCAGCAGGCGGCGCTCAGGGCTGGCAGGATACCCTGCTCGGCTTCGTTACCACGAATATCTTCGAGGCGATGTCCACCGCTTCGATGATCCCCATCATTATCTTCGCGTTGCTGTGCGGCGTTGCTCTCAACCAATACGTGGCGCGCACCGGTAACCGTCTTCTGGTCGATCTTTTTGACCAGGGACAGCAGGTCATTCTTGGGATCATCCAGATTGTCATGCGCATCGCTCCCATCGGCGTGTTCGCGCTGCTGGCGAATCTCGCCGGAACCGTTGGCTTCGGCGTCGTCACCTCGGCGCTGCTCTATCTGGGAACCACGCTGCTCGGCGTGATCATTCTGCTGGCACTTTTCGTTCTTGTCGTGTGGATGCGCACCGGCCTCAACCCAGCGCTGCTGGTCGGTAAACTGACCGAGCAAACAATCGTCGCTATCACCACCACGAGCTCGGCCGTCACGTTCCCAACCGTCCTGCGCACGTCCATCGAAAAGGTTGGCGTCCAGCCTCGCGTCGCGAACTTCACCCTCTCCGTGGGCCTCACCATGGGTTCCTACGGCGCGGTCCTCAACTACATGATCGTGGTGATGTTCCTGGCACAGGCGGGCGGCGTCGAGCTTTCGATCGGCCAACTGGTTCTGGGCATGGGCCTGGCGATCATGCTCAACATGGGCACCATCACCGTGCCTGGCGGCTTCCCGGTGATCGCCATGTTCCTCGCCACCTCGCTGGGCCTGCCGATCGAGTCCGTGGGCCTGATGATCGCGGTGGATTGGTTCACCGGCATGATCCGCACATTCCTCAACGTCAACGGTGACACCTTCGTTGCAATGCTCGTGGCGAAGCCCATGGGCGACATCGACGACGACGTCTACTACAACCGCAAGTCCGTTTCCGCCGAGGAGATCGATCTGGACGCGATGGCCGACCTGCTTGAACGAGCGGATATGGCTGACTAATAACAACCAAACTGCTTCCGGCGTGACAGGCAAAGCTGGCGTAATGGATCAGTTGAGGAGAGTTGGCCAGTTGGCTAGTTAGCCAGTTGATGATTATTGGCTCGTCAATGAATACAGGGTGTGGGGTGGTTCCGGGTTTCCCGGGACCACCCCACACCCGCATCAAGCAGCGAGTTGCATCAGCCCTCGCGTACGCTCAGCACCAGACCGCTCGTTGCTCCCTCAAAGTTGCCAAGCCCGGAAGGGTTGACCAGCGCGTCAAGATCCGCCACGCGAGCATCAACGACGACGGTGTCACCGTCCTTCGCCTCCCCGCCCAGCAGCATCCGCGCCAGCTGATCGCCGATCTCACGCTGAATGAGACGACGCAGCGGGCGAGCACCGTAGGCCGGATCGTATCCATCCATCGCCAGGTACTCAAGGGCCGCATCGGTCACCTCCAGGGTGATCCGACGGTTCGCCAAACGATCGGACAGCTGCTTGACCTGCAAGGTCACAATCTTGCCGATCTCATCCATGGACAGCGCCTCGAAGATAATGACGTCATCCAAACGGTTGATGAACTCCGGCTTGAACGCCTGCCGCACCGCGCCCATGACGGCCTCGTGCTTGGCACGGTCGTCGAGCAGAGGATCGGTGAGCGCCTGCGAACCGAGGTTCGAGGTGAGGATGAGGATCGTGTTCTTGAAGTCCACGGTCCGCCCCTGACCATCGGTCAACCGGCCGTCGTCGAGCACCTGCAGGAGGATGTCAAAGACATCCGGATGTGCCTTCTCCACTTCATCCAGAAGGATGACGGAGTATGGACGACGACGAACCGCCTCGGTCAGCTGACCACCCTCCTCGTATCCGACGTATCCCGGAGGAGCACCAACAAGTCGTGAGACCGTGTGCTTTTCGGAATACTCGGACATGTCGATGCGAACCATTGCACGCTCGTCGTCGAAGAGGAAGTCCGCGAGAGACTTCGCGAGCTCCGTCTTGCCAACGCCCGTGGGGCCAAGGAACATGAACGAGCCTGTGGGCCGGTTCGGATCGGCGACGCCGGCGCGTGAGCGCCGGACCGCATCCGCCACAGAACGTACGGCTGCCTTCTGACCGATCAGCCGATTGCCGATCACGTCCTCCATATGCAGGAGCTTCTCGGTTTCACCCTGAAGCAAACGACCCACCGGCACGCCTGTCCACGCCGAGACCACTTCCGCGATCTCATCCGCATCCACGCGCTCGGCAATCATCGGCTCCAAGTCCGCGTCAGCGCCCTGAGCCTCGGCGGCTTCCGCCGCCTCGATCTCGCGCTCAACGTTCGGAATGTCACCATTCTGTAGGCGTCCGGCATCCTCGTAGCGCCCCTCGCGGACCGCTCGCTCCAACTCGGTGCGCAGCTCGTCCAGACGAACACGCAGCTCACCCACCTTGTTACGCCCGGCCTTCTCGTTTTCCCAGCGTGCATTAAGCGCTGCCAGCTCCTCCGATTTGTCGGCCAACTCTGCGCGCAACTTATCGAGACGTTCGGCCGCCGCGGCGTCATCATCCGAATCGGTGTCGACGAGGTAAGACTCCTCCATCTTCAACCGATCCACCTGACGCTGCAGAGCATCAATCTCCTCCGGCGAGGAATCGAGTTCCATACGCAAACGGGAGGCTGCCTCGTCCACCAGGTCGATGGCTTTGTCCGGCAGCTGTCGATCCGGGATGTAGCGGCTCGAAAGCTCGGCCGCGGCAACCAAGGCGCCGTCGGAGATCGTCACCTTATGATGTGCCTCGTACTTCGGGGCAATACCACGCAGAATTGCCACGGTGTCCTCTACCGAAGGCTCACCCACATAGACCTGCTGGAAACGGCGCTCCAGAGCCGGGTCCTTCTCGATGTTTTCGCGGTATTCGTCGAGCGTGGTGGCACCAATGAGACGCAGCTCTCCACGAGCCAGCATGGGCTTGAGCATATTGCCTGCGTCCATAGCACCCTCGGAGCCGCCACCGGCGCCGACGATCGTATGCAACTCGTCGATGAACGTGACAACCTCACCCGCGGAGTCCTTAATCTCCTGCAGCACAGCCTTGAGACGTTCCTCGAATTCGCCACGGTACTTCGCGCCCGCAACCATCGAGGCGACATCAAGCTGGATGAGCCGCTTACCACGTAGGGACTCTGGCACGTCACCATCCACCATGCGCTGTGCCAATCCTTCGACGACGGCGGTCTTACCCACACCGGGTTCACCAATCAGCACCGGGTTGTTCTTGGTACGGCGCGATAGCACCTGGACCACTCGGCGAATCTCCTGGTCACGACCAATGACCGGATCCATCTTGCCATCACGAGCAAGCTGGGTAAGATCCTGACCGTACTTCTCCAGCGCCTGGAAGGTGCCCTCCGGATCGGGGCTATCCACCTTCGAGCTGCCTCGAACATTAGGCAGCACTGCGGCGAGCTGGTCGCGTGTAGCGCCAGCTGAGCGCAGGATATCTCCCGCCTGCGACTGCGACGCTGCGATAGCAAGCAGCAGATGCTCGGTGGAAATGTAGGAATCACCAAGAGCGGTGGCTTCCTTTCCGGCATCGGTAATGACGAGCGAGAGCGGGCGTGAGGCCTGCGGCTGGTTCACCGAGGATCCCGACGCTCCCGGAAGAACCGCGAGCGCAGCCTTCACTCGTTCTGCAATTCCGGCACGGTTCACGCCCATGGCATCCAGCAGCGCTACTGCCACACCACCGGACTGATGCAGCAGTGCATCGAGCAGGTGCAGCGGCTCAACCTGCGGATTACCCGCAGCCGTTGCAGCGCTGATGGCCTGCGCCAGCGCTTCCTGCGACTTTGTTGTCAACTTATCCATCTACGTCCCCCTTCGGGTTTCTACTACGTTCTTCGCCAAAGAACACATCTCGGGATGGACGGTTACCGCACCCACTGGATTCATGACAGAACCTCGGCGGAACGAATAACCACTACCCTTGTGCATCTTCGGCATCCGTAGAAGTCAACGCTTCTGAAGTTGAGTCTATTCCGCTCAACTTTAAATATCCAGAGGAATATTTTGAATGGGTTTCGAATCCGGGAAAACGACAAGGAGTGGGCCACGCCAACGCGAAACATTCATTCAGCCAAGGAACTAAACAACACCTCAAGTCATCAAACGTGATCATCTGACGAGAAAAGCGGATACATTAACACCGTTCTTCACTACGGTTGCATCTGACCTAGAATGTCCTCTGTGACCGGACGCCACAATCCTCCAAAGGGCTGCCGTGTCCGAACTCCACAACGTCGAAGCTCAGACACAAGATGTCTTATAAAAGTCTCAGGTAAACGAAGATGCGCCCGGTCAACGCAAATCACTCTCCAACCGGCATTCATCATGTCTCTATGGCGTCGACCAGAATCTTTCTCTCTCTTCGAACTACTACTTTCATTCGAACCACCACTCTCACTAGCAAGCTCAATCACCACTTCACACGACGGAATCGCAAACTGGGCAAAGTACCTCCCACCGGATGTCCTAATTTCATGTCGGGTGACGAGATCAGATCCATCTGCGAGAACACCCGCGGCTTCAGCGAGACGTCCATCTCCAAGGTCAAACCGAACACGGTCCGAACCAGGCAAGATGCATGTGAGAGCCCATAGGAGATACCCTTCATCAGCCGTTTTAATACCGGCATCAGCGACTCGAATAACAGCTTGCGCCTGACGTGATCCACGATTCTCAAGCTCGTAGGCGATTTCCAACATCTCCGCCCGGCACTCGTTCTCCCAGAGACGCCCTGCTTCCATATTGCGATCATTGAAGAACGATAATCTGCGAAGCACGGCACTCACAGCAACTACCGCTGGCATCGGATGCAGATACCTCGCACAGTCAACCGCTACCTGAATAAGCGGGGCCGTCAGCACATCTCCTATACGACATGGCTCCTCGTAAACCACGGGACTCACAATCTGCCGCTCCGCCACTTCAGGAATCAAGACACCTCGAATAACCATCGGGGGCAGGTGTCGAAAATTTCGTCTCACCTCGGATCCCCTGCGCCGGTAGACCACCTCCGGGTACGTCGACCAAACCTCCATACCTTGAATCATGAGCGCTGCTTCCAGCGTGAACTCAGGCCGAGAAGAAGTTTGCATCGCCAAGTCCACAGACAACATTCGCGCCGAGGTTATTAGCTGTCTCATCTCTCGTTCCGTAGCTCCTATTGGAATAGAACTAGAAGGCACATAGGCCCCATACCTCACACGGACCAACTGCTGTTCGACAATTGCCTGGGGAATCGGAATGCCAACAGTTTTCGGACCTATCACATCAGACTTATGAATCCTCATAGCTCTATAAAGCCTCATTTACTCGCCATTCACGAATAACAGAGCCCCTTCTGGGGAAAACTTTGCTTCAGGGAGATCTGGGGAGAAAAGTACGCCCTCAACGGTGGATAGGAGGACCCAAAGGGACGGAAGATCGACCATCACAATCGCTGAAGGCCAGTAGGGAGAAACTCTCGCGCTCGAGTGGCGACGCATAAGAAAAATGAGATCGCACAAGAAACTAAGAAATCTCGTGCGATCTCATTTTTCTTGTGCGGCCTCACCGTAGTGCCTGTGCCTGTGCCTGTGCCTGTGCCTGTGCCTGTGCAACCCACACTTCAGCGAAACACACCTCAGCAGTCCGTATGCTATTCACCCCACGCAACACACTTACGCCCGCTCACTCATTTTGTCGGCATCTGGTCAGGCACCCAAGGCTTCAAAAAGCGGCTAGATAGTCACAACTTCTCCCAGAAACACCAAGCCAGAAACACCAAGAAGGAATCACCGAGAACGAATCACCGAGAACGAATCACCTTATAAGACGCACGGTCTTCATCCCGGCTAACTCAGACTGCGTACCATCGGCCACAAATCCATGCTTCTCGTAGAACTGCTGTGGCAATCCGGAACGAGTCCACACATATGCGGGAGCGTCACCGATCGCTCGCTGAAGCAAGGCACTGCCCACACCCCGCCCGTGAAATTCTGGAAGCACATAGAGAAGCGAGACCTCCAGGAAGCGCACCTCGTGCGGCCCCTTAGCCTCCGCCTCAGCAAACCCCGCCAATTGCCCATCCACGATAGCTAGCCATACCGTCGCCGGGATCTTGCCAGCAAAGACATCAGTGAAGTGCCGCAGCGAACGGTCATAGGTGCCAGCAACAAAGTCGGCGGTAGCAGGGCTGATGGAGCCGATGGGGCTGCTGGCGTCGTCGTCGCTCATGCCAGTGGCGATGCCGTCAAAAACAGATGCCCAGACGTCGGCGTGGACTCTCGCCAATACATTCACATCCTGTACGTTCGCTTCTCTGATCGCCATCCGGAGTTGATTTTCCATGGGTTCAGCATAGAACCAACTAAAATAAGCCACATGGCAAAGAAGAAGCAGCGGACGGCGCAGGGTACCCATGCACTTCAGGTTTTAGAGGCTGCGGGTGCCCATTACGATCTCATCGAATACGAACATTCTGAGCATCAGGACAAGGGCTACGCGCTCGACACCGCCAAAGTTCTCGGCCGCGACCCCGCCACCATCTTCAAAACCCTCATGGCGCTCGTGGATGGAAAGCCCACCTGTGCAGTCATCCCCGCGACGAACATGCTCAATCTCAAATTGCTTGCCAAAGCTGCGGGTGGCAAGAAAGCCGAGATGATGGATCCCGACAAGGCCGAGAAACTTACCGGCTACGTCACCGGCGGGATCTCACCGCTTGGCCAGCGCCGCGCCTCCCCCACCTTCATTGACGAATCCGCGCTCGAACTCCCCGAGATTATCGTCTCCGGAGGCAAGCGCACTCTTTCCATCGCCATTGAGTCGGAAACACTCGCGAAGGTCGCGAAAGCACAGTTCGCTCCGCTGGCGGACCAATCCCGGCACTTCTAGGGTGTGTTGATTAAGCCTGCCTCGATCATCACGATCAATTTCCACTTTGGTTCCGATCGAACCGGAATCGCGAGAACAAGAACCACCCAAACCAGATCCCGCAGAGTTACTGCGCGGGTAAATCCAACCTTTAGCCCGCTAAATCCATCCCTTAGCCCGCGCGAACTCGGCGGCCACATGCCGGTTCGGTGCATCGAGCTTGATCGCCGCACTCGACAGATAATTCCGCACCGTCCCCACAGATAGGTGCGCCCGCGCCGCGATCTCCTCGATCGGTGCACCTTCGGCCGCCAGCTCCAGCACGTCGGCCTCACGCGGGGTGAGTGGCGAATCCCCCGCGGCAATCGCCTCGGCGGACAGCTCCGGATCCACGTACCGCTGCCCCTCGTGGACGCGGCGGATAATCTTCGCAAGCCCATCCGCCGACGTCGTCTTCGGCAGAAAGCTCCGTGCCCCCGCCGCCAGCGACCGCTTGAGGTAGCCGGGGCGCGCGTGCGAGGTAAGAATCATGCAGCGGGTCGACGGCGACGCCGCGCTCACCTTCTCCGTTACCTCAATCCCGTCCGCGCCGGGCATCTGGAGATCGAGCACAGCCACATCTGGCTTGTGATGGGTAATTTGCGCAATGGCCTCAACGCCGTCGGAAGCCACGGCCACCACCTCAATGTCCGGTTGCAAGTTGAGGATCGCTTCGAGAGCATCACGTAGCAGAGTCTCGTCGTCCGCTACGATCACCCGAATTGCGTTCACTTTAGCTCACCTTCGTCATCCATGTGACTACCACGAGCTTCTCCGCCCGCTCCGGCTGCCCCACCGGTCATGGGCACCCGGGCAGTCAGTACAAAGGTATCGCCATTCCGCTCCACGTTGAGCGCCGCGTCCAGCCCTTCGAGCCTCCCACTCAACCCGGCCAGTCCGGAACCGGGTACGTTAGCGACGTCGCGGGCGCCGTCGTCGTTCAATCCAATCCCAAATCGGCGCGACCGGACCTCGCGGATGCCGTCGTTGGTAACAGTCAGCACCGATTCCTCTGCACTCGCATCCAAACGGATAACGCAGCGGGTGGCGTCAGAGTGACGGACGATGTTGGTGGCAGCTTCGCGCAGCACCCACGAGAATACCTCGGCGGCGCGCCGCGGAACATCGCGCGCCTCGCCAATAAGGCGGGTGGATATCCCTGCGGAGTCCAACAATCCCTTCGCTCCGGCAAGTTCAGTGGCGAGGTCCGCCCGGCGATATCCGGCGAGGACACCACGGAGTTCACGGAGGGCGTCGTCGGCAAGTTGGTGGACAGCCTTTGACTCGGCGGCAGCTCTCTCGTTCTGTCCCGCCGTCGCGAGCGCCGCCGCAAGGTCAGACTTGAGAGCTACGGCTGTAAGGGTGCGACCCAGAACATCGTGCATGTCGCGAGCGATGCGCAGCCGTTCTTCAGCCACCGCAAGATCCGCTTGCATCGCGTCCATCTGCGCCTGATCCTGGACCGACGCCGTCACCATGATTGACCAGCGAATCGTCAGCATCATCACCATAAGAAGGGCGAACGTGGGAAGCCACAGGGTGCGCATGGCGTAGCCCGGATGCTCGAAAACATCACCCCCGAGCAACACTGCAAACCCGACCATAACAAAACCGACCACCGTGGAAACAGCCACCGTCCACTGCCAGGTCAACCTGGGTGAGAGGGTCCAGGCCGTGAGAATGAGCGGGAGAACCACGGGGCCGAACGGGAAATCCAGGGAGGTGTCATTAAAGAGCGTGAAAAGGAGACCCGTCCCGCACGTCACCAGGCTGCTAACCGCCAACGTGGGCAGAGACCACCGTGGTAACACCCGACTATCAACCTCATGCAGAGCAATCGCTCGCAAAACCACAACCGACACCACCACGTGCGCAGTGAAAGGGATGCCGTACACCGCACTCCACACCGAGACAGTCGTGCGGATGAGGAGCGCATAGATCATCATGATGCCAATCGCCGCCCATGTTGTGTATAGCGGGATCAACACGTAGCGGCGCATCTGCTCGATAGCTGGCAGTTGCGACCGGGACTTGCGGCCAGCGCGCCTCGTACGGAGATTCGTACCAGCATTCGCGGACTTTGCCCTACTTCTCATGCTTTCCTCGTTCTTCTCGGTTTCTGTTCCAATCCTAAGTGGGCGCCACAGGGATCTCCGTGCCGTATACGGCACACGCAACGCTCCCATACACACTGAGGAAACAGATCCTCTGAATACCCACCGCACCATCCGATTCTCTTGGCCGAAACCAGTGCCCCAGGCGCACGCTGGGCCCGCCGCGCTGTCACATCAGTTCCGCGGCGGGCCCTACATCTCATCGACGCCCAAACTCGGCGCTTTCTCTCATCGCCGCGGCGCAAACCGCATTGTGCGTCGAGCAATCTCCACGCCAATCGCGGCCCACACGACCAGCACCACGAGCGGCTCCAGAGCAACACTCCACGACTCAACGAACGAGCCCGTGACCTGGGCGGTAGCACCCACGGCGCCGATAGCCGCACTACCGACACCCGTCATACCAATCCCAATCAGCTCGTTGACCGCGTAGAACGGTGTCCACTCACTGAGCCGCGCCAGCGCCTCGGGGAACACCCCCACCGGGATCAGCGACCCAGAGGTAAACAGCAGCACCATAAGAACAGGCATTGTGGAGAACTGCGCGCCCTCAACCGTGGAGGTGTAGCGTGACGTCCACGCTGAAACGCCGCCGAGGAATACCGAGGCCCCAAGAATCGCCACGATAATGAGCAGTGGATTCACCACCACGGCTCCGTCAGCGAATACCATCGCACCCGCGACACCTAGCGCCACCTGCACCAGCGTCACCACCACCGACGGCACACTCGCCGCAATCATCCCTTCCCACGGCGACGCCTCGCCCGTGGACATGCGCTGAAATACCCCGTCCTCGCGCCGCGACACGAAGATCGTCGTAAGATTCACGTACACAATGAGCAGCAGCGCCCACACAGCCAGCGTCTGCACGATGAACGACGAAAACGACGCTCCCTCCATCGCCGCGCCGAGGCTCGGCGCCAGCACCGCCACCATCACAACCGGCAGCAGCAGCGCCGTCATGAGAATTGTTGGGTTGCGGACAAAAAGTAGTACCTCAGCCCGCGCAATTGAGTAGATTCGTTTGATTACCGACGACGACGTCACAACTCCAGCGTCTCGCTTGGTCGCCCCCGCTACGGTGGTTGCTTGTCCAGTGAGGCCCGCGGCCTGGCCCGCATCGTGGGCGGAAGAAGTGTGGATCTTGTTCATGATCTGGTCCTTTCAGAAGTGAGGCGGGCTAGGAGCGAGAAGAGGAGGTGGCGGGAGTACGACTGCCAGCGGGAGTACAACTGCCGTTGGTAGCCGAACGACCGGATTGGGTCGATGCTGACCCTGTCGAAATATTGCTGTTGGCGCCATGCTCTCCGGCGTTTTCGTTCACCGCGAGGAATGCCTGCTCCAGCGAGGCAGATCGAGCATCGAGATCGAGAAGCGTGATGTCCTGAGCACTCGCCTTTGTAAGAAGAGCCGAGAGAGTTTTCTGAAGATCCGTGGACTGAATCTGCACCTTGCCACGGGTGACATCAGCAGTACCGATGATCGCAGGTAGTGCGTTGAGGTTTGCGGCCCGGAGGATGTCATCAGCAGCGACATGGGCCGGAAGAGCGAAAGAAATACGCGATGGCTGACTGGACACGATTTCAGCGACGGTTCCGCTCATGACAATCTCGCCGGAAGCCATGATGAAGACGCGATCGGCCAGTTCTTCGGCCTCCTCAAGGTAATGCGTGGTGAGGAGGACGGTGACGCCGTCGTCTAGCATGTTCTGAACAAGACCCCAGGTGCGGCGGCGTGAGGCCGGGTCCAAGCCGGTCGTCGGCTCGTCAAGAAACAAAATATCCGGGCGCCCGAGGGTAGCAAGGGCGAGGTCGAGGCGGCGCCGTTCGCCGCCGGAGAGCGACTTGACGCGGACTTTGGCGCGGTCGCGTAGCTCAACCAGCTCGAGGGCTTCGTCAACAGGGCGTGGCGCGGAAAGAGTTCCGGCCCACATGCGCAGAGTCTCGCCGACGGTGAGGTCCTGGGCAAACCCTGCTTCCTGCAGCATGATTCCGGTGCGCGGGCTGACTGCGCGGCGGTCACGAATCGGGTCCTTGCCAAAAAGGCGGACGCGGCCGCTTGTCGGTGCCGCGAGGCCTTCAAGAACCTCAACCAATGACGTCTTACCAGCACCGTTGGTTCCGAGAAGGGAAACTAGCTCCCCCTGGCCAACCTCAAAGGACACACCCTTGACCGCCCTAAAACGCTGCTTGCCGGTGCCGTACGTGCGGACGATGTTTTCCGCTTCCAAGATGCTCATGAGTTCTCCCAACCGAGTCACTGATTTAAGTCGCCGCTGTCGTGCGGCTGTTTTCAACTGACTCAATTCTGGCCCCGGTTTGGGCGTGCTACCGCTGAGCTATATCACCAGCTCAGATGGGTTTTTCACCTGTGGGATGTGGGTTCTTCATGAGGAGAAACTGACAAATGTCATGGGTCGGTGGCGGGGATTTCGCGTATGAAAATATGAAACGATGAAAGCGGGTTCACATATGGGGATGAAGGGTATGGAACGAGCGATTCCACCGCAGTAACGGGGTGCCAGAGCCCCTGGAGCTCCCTCTCGCCACCTCTCCAACCAGCAGAAACTGGTCATTGACAGGGGTGAGCGAGAGGGTGGAACACCACAGAGTAACCAACGCGTCGGGGAGCCATAGTGTCCCCTCGGGCGAACGCTTAGCGCCCGCCTTTGCCAGCATGTCCAGCCTTCGCTCATGGATATCATCCGAGGTGAGATCACCTGTCATGGGTGAGGTCAGATTCTCGACGAGCCCCATATGGTCGGCTGTGAGAACCGAGAGGGCCCACGGAGCCCCGCCAGCGATTGCCGGCAGGGCTTCCCGGTAACGTCCCACCGACACGGCGACCGTGAATGGATTGACGGACGCCGTCAGCACCGAAGCCGCCACGAAAAAGCGGTCGATGCCGCCGTCGTTGGTGGTAATCAACGTGACGCCACTGCCGTAGAGCGAAAAGCTGTCGTAAAGCGACGTTTCTTCCATCTCCCTCCGGTCCGTTTCCTCAAATGGCCGTGTGGCTTTCTTCGTTTGCCGCGCGGCAGTATGACGCTGTGGCTCCTCCAATCGTTGCACGCCACTCATGCGGCGACAGCGGCGAAGCGGCGCGCGACGTCTTCCCAGTTGGCAATGTTCCAGAACGCCTTGACGTAGTCTGCGCGCACGTTGAGGTAGTCGAGGTAGTACGCGTGCTCCCACACGTCCAGCTGCAACAGAGGGGTGACACCCAAGGGCGCGTTGGACTGCTGGTCGAAGAGCTGGAAAATTACCGGCTTGGCGCCAAGTGAATCCCAGGCGAGCACCGCCCAGCCCGAGCCTTGCACACCGAGCGCGGTGGCGGTGAAGTGCGCCTTGAACTTGTCGAAGGAGCCGAAGTGCTCGTCGATTGCCGCCGCGAGTTCTCCTTCTGGAGCGCCGCCACCATTCGGCGATAGGTTCTGCCAGAAAATACTGTGGTTGAGGTGCCCGCCCAGGTTGAAGGCGAGGTCCTTCTCCAGCTTGTTGACGCTGGCAAAATTCCCCGACTCACGCGCTTCGGCGAGCTGCTCCAACGCCGTGTTCGCTCCGGTCACGTAGGCCTGGTGATGCTTGGAATGGTGCAGCTCCATGATGCGTCCGGAGATGTGCGGCTCCAGTGCGGAGTAGTCATAGTCCAGCTCAGGGAGGGTGTAGATGCTCATGAGGTTCCTTTCGAAGTGGCTGTCACCCCATGCTAGAACCTCAAGTTAACTTGAGGTCAAACCTCTATATTTGACGAGTTGAATCATGATGACTAGCCAGGCGCCTCAACCGGCTAGTCAACTCAACCGGCCAGGCTCCTCCG
>JBDIAV010000074.1:0-17859 GCA_039812645.1 Actinomycetaceae bacterium | reverse complement strand
TATACGAGTCGGAGGGCAACGGCCGCATGTGCCTCACCCTCCCGGAAACTCTCATCACCATCATGGGCATCGAGAAGCTCGTACCCACGTATGAGGACATCGAGGTCATTAGCCAGCTGCTGCCCCGTTCGGCCACCGGCGAGCGCATGAATCCCTACACCTCATTCTGGACAGGCGTCACCCCGGGTGATGGCCCCCAAGAGTTCCACCTCATCCTGCTCGATAATGGCCGCACAGATGTGCTTGCCGACCCGGTAGGCCGTGAGGCCCTCAAGTGCATCCGTTGCGGTGCCTGCATGAATATCTGCCCGGTATACCAGCACGTGGGCGGTCACGCCTACAACTCGGTCTACCCCGGCCCCATCGGCGCAATTCTCACGCCACAGCTCATCGGAGCCTTCGACCATCACGATCCCGCCTCAACGCTGCCATTCGCATCCTCGCTCTGCGGCGCGTGCTATGACGCCTGCCCGGTGAAGATCGATATTCCGAACATTCTCGTGCACTTGCGCCACCGCTACACAGAAGCCAACCGCGGCGGCATTCCGAGCATCTGGGATGTGGGCATGAAGGCAGCTGGTGCAGTGATGTCCTCAGGTAAGGGGATGAAGCTCGCTGGTAGCGCTATGCCTGTCGCCCGCGTCGTGGGTGGTCCGAGCCGCAAAATCGGTCATATTCCTTTGCCCCTGGCCAGGAACTGGACCTTCGTCCGCGATGTTCCGGCGCCTCCGGGACAAACCTTCCGCTCCTGGTGGGACGACGAACACGAGAAGAAGCCCGGAAAGTCCGAAGGAGAGAAGCGATGAGTGCCAAGCAAGAGATTCTTCGTCGTATCGCCCGAGCTGGGAAAATTGACCCGCCACCGATTCCCCGTGACTATCGGCGGACAGGTGACGGCGGCGACGTCGTCGCCGAAATGGAAGAAGCTCTCATCGACTACACGGCCACCGTCAGCCATGCGTCCGAGAACGATATCCCCGCCGCAATCGACACCGCGCTGGCTGACTGTGCGACCGTCGTGGTTCCGCAGGGTCTGCCCGCCGCCTGGCAGGAGGGTGCCGGCAAGGGACGCGAACTACGCGTGGATGAGCCTGCACTGACGAAGGGCGAGCTGGACCATACGGACGCCGTCGTCACTGGTGCTCGGGCTGCTGTCTCCCTTTCGGGGACCATCATGCTCGACGGCGAGCCGGACCAGGGCCGCCGCGCCATCACCTTGGTTCCGGATACCCACGTCATCGTGCTGCGCGCGAGCCAGATCTACGCGACAGTGCCCGAGGCGGTCGCGATTCTCGGCGAGCATCCCGAGCGCGCCACAACATGGATCGCCGGACCGTCTGCGACCTCCGATATCGAGCTTATTCGCGTCGACGGCGTGCATGGCCCGCGCAACCTGCGAGTCATCATCGTGGACGACGTCGACTGAGCGCAGGCAGGTTCTCCGCAGCGGCCATCAGATCATTGACAACTGAATCGGCGGATCTTTGATAACTGAGGAAGTGGGCCCCGGGCATTGTTGCTCGGGGCTCACCCGTTTGAGGAGTATTCAAGCCTGACAACCCATACTCGAACCCGGCCAAACATACTATGATCAACGATGTGACTCCTGAGAAAATTACTGATTCCGTAGCCTTCCATGGTGAAGGTCCGGTGTGGCACGAGTCCTGGGGCGGTCTGCGCTGGGTGGACATGCTCGCTGGTGACCTGTTGACACTGACGTCTTCTGGCGACATCATCCGCACACCTATCGGCTCCAAGATTGCTGCTTTCGTTCGCCCGCGGGCCAACGGCGGGTACGTGGTTGGCGTCGAGCGTGGCATTGCCCTGGCCGATTCGCCATTCGATAGCCCCGTCCTCCAGCCCGAGATTTGGTCGGATGCCAATGTGCGCATGAACGAGGGTGGCGTTGATCCGCAGGGCCGCCTCTACGCCGGATCCATGCCTTACGATCGCACCCCCGGTGCAGGCAAGCTGTATCGCATTGATACCGACGGCGTCGCAACAGTGGTGTTGCCGCACGTCACCACGTCCAACGGTATTGAGTTCACAGCCGACGGCTCGAAGGCCTACTACAATGACACGGCTACGCGCGGGACTGACGTATTCGACGTCGTCGACGGCGAGCTGACCAACCGTCGTGTCTTCGCTTTCGTCGGTGAGGGCATCAGCCCCGACGGCCTCGCGGTGGATTCCGAGGGCAACGTGTGGACGGCGCTCAACCGACTTGGCGTGGTGCGGCTCTACTCCCCCGAGGCCGAGATTCTTGGCGAGTGGAAGCTGCCCTGCCCCGGTGTCACTGCGGTGACTTTGGGTGGCGAGGACGGCAAGGACGTCTTCATTGCCACCTCCAAGGAGCTGCTGGATGTGCCCGAGGCTGGCGCCATTTACCATTTGCGCGCCGAGGTTGCCGGTCAGCCAACGAAGGAGTACCGGGGCTGAATGTCTGACGCCCTCTTTCCACTCGATCCGGCGCAGCGCCAGCCTCTGGCGCGCGCCATCGTGGTGGCGGGTCCTTCCGGAACTGGAAAGACCCGCTTTACCACGCGATCCGGCCTGCCGGTGGTCTCGCTCGACGAGTTCTACTTCGACGGCGATCACCCCGGCATGCCCCAACGCCACGGCATGGTGGACTGGGATTCCCCGCTCACTTGGGACCGGCGCGGAGCAGTGGGCGCCCTCGTGGAACTGTGCACCACAGATGAAACGGTCGTGCCGATTTATGACATCGCCGCGAACGCACGCGTGGGCGAACGGCGGCTGGAGTTGGATGGTGCGCGGTACATCCTCGTCGAGGGAATATTTGCGCCCGAAATCGTCGATGACCTGCGAGCCGAGGGCGTGCTCGCAGATGCCATCTGCCTCAAGCGGCCGCGCTTCCAAACGTTCTGGTTTCGCCTCATGCGCGACCTAGACGAAGGCCGCAAACCTCCCATCAACCTGCTGCGCCGCGGCATTGCACACTTCTTCGCCGAGCCGCAGCGCTACGAGTACATCGAGTCGCGCGGGTGCAGGATCGTGACCTGGGAAGAAGCACACGAGACGCTCACAAACCTGCTTGCGCGGATGCGCTGAGGCTGGTTCTCTCGTGGGTGGGGCTGGTTTTCTCGTGGCCGGGACTGGTTTTCTCGTGGGTGGGGGCTGGTTTTCTCGGACGTGTGACGATTTCGGCGTTGTGTGACGGGTTTTCGCGGGTCCTAGGCGTCACGCAACGCGGAAAACGTCACACGTTTGATCGCGCGCTGAGCGTCTGAGATCCGCGGGCCGGACGTCTGAGATCCGCGGGCCGGACGTCTGAGATCCGAGAGCGCAACCTCTGATTCTTCGGAGCACGTAATGTCAAGTGGAATCATTCCAAGGTAGATTTCCGGCTTGTGAATGAATCGATTCATAAGTATAGTCCAGAGTGCAATGAAACGATTCAAATGGAATGAGGATTTGCCATGGACGATGCAGTCCATTCAAGTTCAGCTCACGGAGCCACCATGCAACCGGCGGAGTCAGCGGTGACACCCAGTCTCGACGAAATGCTGGCGGAGACCCCGCAGCAGTCGAATCAGCGGTGCTGTTTTCTCCTGCGGGTGCGCACCGAGTGCCTGCCCGAGTACGTAGCGGAACACCAGCATGTGTGGGACGAAATGCGCGCTGCACTGACGGCCTGCGGATGGCGAAACTATTCCCTTTTCCTTCAGCCGGAAACTGGCATGGTAGTCGGATACTTCGAGTCGGATGACGTCGCAGCCGCACAGGAGTCCATGGCCGCCACAGATGTGAACTCGCGCTGGCAGGCGGCAATGGCGCGCTACTTCGTGCAGCCCGCCGGCGGAACTAACGAGACGTTGCGCCAGTATTTCTATCTCGCTTAAGAGCGGAGGACCCACGTCCACGTCCACGCCAATTCACAGCAAGTTCCCCACTCCACTCACAAACAACACTGCTCAAGACGAAGGAGTCTCACTATGACTGAAAAGAAGCAGACCAAAAAGCTCACGGGCTGGAAGGCCACTGCTGCCGTGTCGATGTCGAATTACATCGACTCAGGATCCATCATTGCCATTGCTACATCACTGGGGTTCTGGAGCGCGGCCTACTTCCCGGGCGACGACGGAACGATCGCGGGTCTCCTTGCCGCGTTCAGCTCGAACGCCTTTGGCGCCGCGATTGGCGCCCTTATCGGCGGCCCGCTGTGCGACAAGTACGGTCGCAAGTTCATCTACACTTACGACCTCTTGGTCTACGCGGCCGGCGGTCTTATCATAACCTTCGCCGCGAACCTTGCGATGCTGTTCATCGGCTTCGTCATCGTGGGCCTCGCGGTTGGTGCTTCGGTACCGGCGGGATGGACATATATCGCGGAATTCGCGCCAGTGAATCGGCGCGGACGCCACGTCGGAGCCACCCAGCTCGCCTGGTCATTCGGCCCGCTCATCGGATTCGGACTGGCTGCCGCACTAGCACCTCTCGGTCTCCTCGGTTCGCGCATCATCTTTGGTCATCTCGTGGTGATCGCACTCGTGACATGGTACATCCGCCGAAATCTCGAAGAATCCCAAGCTTGGAAGTCGAGCAAGGGCGGCGCGAACGCCAAACCCCAGTCAATGTTTTATTCCTTCAAGCTTCTCTTCTCCCGCAGGGCGAACATTGCCGCGCTCGTGTTCCTGGCGTGCATCTATACGTTCTGGAACCAGGCGGCCAGCCAGAATGGTATTTTCCTTCCCACCATTTTGGGTTCAATGGGCTTCGGAACGATTCAATCGGACCTGTTCTCCATGCTGTCGTGGGCAGTGGTCTCGGTCTCAACCGTTGTCTTTATGTTCTTGGTAGACAAAGTCCCCTACCGCACTCTCTTCTTCATCGGTGGAATCCTGGCCGCGTTGGCGTGGGTCGTGCTGGTCTTCGGGCCCGCGACATCCGCCGCAACGGCGTTCGGATACGCGATCATCTGGGGTCTCTCGGCGGGCCCGTCTGCGCAGGCCTACTACGCGGTGTGGTCGCCCGAGCTGTTCGCAACCCCTTACCGCGCAGGGGCCCAGGGCATCGTCTTCTTCATCGTTCGGTGCGCATCGGGTCTGATCTCCCTGGTATTCCCGATCATCCTTGCTGGCGAGAACGGTCTGCTGATCGACGGCCTGATCCTCATTGGATTCCTGTTGGCCGCCACCGTCGTGGGCACGATCTGGACTCCCAAGACACAGGGCAAGTCGCTCGCTGCCATCGAGAAGGAGCGCTACGGGGAGGTGGTGTCGGACCTTCCCGTGGAGGCAACCGTCTCCTGACAGCCACATTCAGTCACACGTCGAATCAATTCACACAAGAAAGTCCTCGACCATGTCGAGAGAAAAAGAGGAAAATCATGGTTTCGCTCAATGACCTGACCGCAGAACAGCATAGGCTGCTGTCTGAACAGACAATCGAGCTCCCCAGCTGGGCATTCGGCAACTCGGGTACCCGCTTCAAGGTCTACACCACTCCCGGTACACCCCGTGATCCGTTCGAGAAGATCGCGGATGCCGCACAGGTCAACAAGCTCACCGGGATGACGCCGCGAGTCTCGCTCCACATTCCGTGGGATCTCGTGGATGATTTCACCGAACTTCGTGACTACGCCGAGGGTCTCAACGTGGAGCTCGGAACGATCAACTCCAATGTCTTCCAGGACGATGACTACAAGTTTGGTTCGCTGACCAACTCCGATCCCAAGCTCCGCCGCAAGGCCATCGATGCGCACATGCACTGCATTGACGTCATGAACCAGACCGGATCGAAGACCTTGAAGATCTGGCTCGGCGACGGAACGAACTACCCGGGCCAGGATTCAATCCGCGCCCGCGCGGACAGGCTCCACGAGTCTCTGACCGAGATCTATCAGGCACTGTCGGACGATCAACAGCTTCTGCTGGAGTACAAGTTCTTCGAGCCAGCCTTCTACCACACGGACGTCCCGGACTGGGGAACCGCGTTGGCGAACGTGGTCTCGCTCGGCGAGCGCGCCGTAGTGTGCCTGGATACCGGCCACCACGCACCCAACACCAATATCGAGTTCATCGTGGTGCAGTTGCTGCGCGCAGGCCGCCTCGGTGCCTTCGACTTCAACAGTCGCTTCTATGCCGACGACGACCTGATCGTCGGCGCCGCTGACCCGTTCCAGTTGTTCCGGATCATGAACGAGATCGTTGACTTCGGCGCATTGGACAAGTCCTCGGGCGTCAATTTCATGCTGGATCAGTGCCACAACCTGGAAGACAAGATCCCGGGAGAGATTCTTTCCGCGACCAATGTTCAGGAACAGACCGCCAAGGCCCTCCTCGTGGACCGCTCGGCGCTGGCCAAGGCCCAGGAGAATCACGACGTACTGGGCGCCAACGCAGTTCTCATGGATGCATTCAACACGGACGTGCGTCCGCTGCTACGCGAGCTGCGCGAAGAGGCCGGATTGGACCCCGATCCCATGGCTGCGTTCCTGAGGTCCGGCTATCTGGAGAAGGTCTCGTCCGAGCGCGTCGGCGGCCAGCAGGCCGGCTGGGGTGCGTGAGTGATGGTTTCCGTGCAATCGGTGACGGTGGCCGCGGTGGATCTGGGTGCCTCCTCAGGGCGAGTACTCACGGGTACCTTTGACGGCGAAACCCTCACCATCTCAGAGTGTGCTCGCTTCTCCAATGGGCCCGTGGCTCTGCCCACGGACGAGGGCACGGATCTGATCTGGGACATTGCCGCCCTGTGGCGCGGGATCAAAGAGGGTTTGGATGAGGCGTCGCGGCGAGGGCCCATTGACGCAGTGGGCATCGACACCTGGGCTGTAGATTACGGCCTTCTGGATGGATCCGGACGCCTCATCGGACTGCCGAATGCGTATCGCTCCTCGCGCACGGACGGGGCAGTGGAGCGAGTCCATTCGGTATGCAACCCCTCGTGGCTCCACGCACGAAACGGCCTCCAGTTTCAGCCATTCAACACCATCTTTCAGTTGGTGGCTGATCTGGAGGACACTCGGACCACGGGTGCCAAGACTCTGCTCATGATTCCTGATCTGATCGGATATTGGCTCACGGGTGAGAGGGTCTGCGAGGTCACCAATGCCTCGACGACCGGGCTCATGAATCCACAGACCCGTGACTGGGATCCCGACGTGCTGGGTGTCCTACGTGATCAATTCGGGATTCGAGCGTCCGAATTGTTGCCCGACTTGGTGGAGCCTGGCGCCGTCGTCGCCCCCATCACGTGTGATGGCATGGAGTGCGTCACTCACGGAGGTGACCGCACACCACTCGTGGCAGTCGGGTCTCACGATACCGCCTCCGCGGTTGTGGCCATTCCCAGGGAATCCGATGGCGGTGCCCTCGCCTTCATCTCCTCGGGCACGTGGTCACTTGCCGGCCTGGAGCTTGATCACCCGGTCAGGAGCGAGCAGTCTCGAGCCGCCAACTTCACGAATGAACTCGGCGTGGATGGGACGGTTCGGTACCTACAGAACATCATGGGCATGTGGTTGCAACAGGAGTGCTTGCGAGAGTGGCGGGACGAAGGACTGGAGCAGCTCTCCTGGGATGCCATCGCGGCGGCTAGCGAGCACGCGCCGGCATTCAGAACGGTAGTGGACGCCAACGACCCACGGCTGCTGGCTCCGGGCAAGATGACACCTCGGTTGGACGACCTGGCCCGTGAAACGGGACAACCCGTACCTCGTGACCGGGGTGACTACCTGCGCACAATCGCCGAATCCCTCGCACTCGCCTATCGCCGGGCACTGCGGACTGCCGCGGAACTTGCGGGACAGGACGTGACTGCTGTCCACATCGTTGGAGGCGGATCGCAGAACAGCCTGCTCTGTCAACTAACAGCGGATGCGACCGGCCTTCCCGTCATCGCAGGTCCTCAGGAGGGAACAGCGATCGGCAACATGCTGGTTCAACTCCGCGCCATCGGTGCACTGGATGGAGGCCTCGACTCTCTCAGAGTGGTGGTCAGTTCCTCCGTGCAGACGGCTCGATATGAACCCAACTCTGAAACCAGCGCCATGTGGGATTCGGCGGAGCGGCGGGTCTTCGGAACGGACTAGTCCCTCACCGCACATGCCCGCACCAGCCCCTTCACACACCTTCACATCAATACACTCCTCGAAAGGAAACATCATGACTCATCCATCATCGGCGGCAGACATTCTGGCCTCAATGGGCAAGGCTGGCGCCAGGCTCGACCACATGGGCGCCTGCGAGGCAGGAGCCGGCAACATCTCGGTCTCCGTCAAGCAAGCTCCGGCAGACCTTGCGGAGTTCCTTCCCGAACGCTCGAACATCAACCTGCCCGTGGACGTTCCTGCGCTGGCAGGCTGGACGGTGTTCGTCACTGGTTCGGGATGTCGTCTCCGTGAAGTCGGCGAGGAACCCGGTGCCAATGTCAGCGCTGTGACCGTCTCACAGGACGGCAAGAGCGGCGTTTGGCACACCGCGCCCTCCAAGTCATTCACGAAGCCGACCTCGGAGTTCAACTCACATCTGGGTGTCCATGCGGATCAAGCCGCGAAGCGTGGTGTCGAGTTCCAGGCCGTCATTCATGCACAGCCTCCCTACCTTGTCTCGCTTTCCCACATCCCGGCTTTGCGCAACGATGCCGCATTCAACCGCGCGATTCTCAGGTGGGAGCCGGAGACCATCGTGCAGGTTCCCGCCGGAGTCAAGGTTCTGGACTTCATGGTTCCCGGAGGCGAAGAACTCGGAAATGCCAATGTCACGTCACTGCGAGATCACCAGATCGTCCTGTGGTCGAAGCACGGGATCATGGTGCGCTCGGATGAATCTCCTCTTGCCGCCGTGGACAAGGTCGAGTACGTCGAGACCGGAGCCATGTACGAGTTCCGCAACATGACCATCGGCGGGCTGGGAGAGGGGCTGCACGAGGAGGAATCGCTCCGCGTGATCGAGGCCTTCGGCGTCCCGACCGATCTGTACTGAGCCGGGCACCAAACTGAAGCGGTGACGCCGTCGTCTAGGTCGACGACGGCGTCACCGCACCGTTTCGTGGGGTCACGTAGTTGATCGCGGCACATATTCTCACGGTAAGGTTGCATGGGATTGCGGACCTCTCGCCGACTCGCGGCGAGCCGGGTCCAGTCTCCACGTTACTGGATACGGTGAGGAAGTGTCATGCGAGGTGCTGCGAGGGTCCGCCCTTCTGTCAAAGAGGTTGCGCGGGCCGCGGGAGTGTCAGTTGGCACCGTCTCAAACGTCCTGAATCGTCCGGAGCAAGTGACCGAGGACATGCGAAAACGAGTCGAATCTGCCGTCGAAGAACTTGGCTATGTGCGCAACTCCGCCGCCCAGGTTCTTCGCACAGGAGTGTCACCCCTCGTCGGTGTCGCAGTACTCGACATCACCAATCCCTTCTTCACAGGCGCTGCCGCGGGAATGGAAAGGCGCTTGTCCCAAGAGGGTTGCATCATGGTGCTCGCCTCGACGCACTCGGATGAACAGGTGGAGGCCAATCTTCTTCGTGGACTATCGGGACAAGGCGTGCGGGGAGTGCTCCTGACGGCAACGGACCCCGAGCTTGTGACCGCCCGTGAGATCGTGGAGAAAGGAACCCCGGTTGTCCTCTTCGATTCACCAAATGCCCCCGATGATATGGCTTCAGTATTCGTCGATGACATCGTCGGGGCGACTCAGGCGGTCGAACACCTGCTGGAGCTGGGGCATCGGCACATCGCCTTCCTCAATGGACCCAGCAAAACCCGGCAGGCGCGCGATCGTCTCTCCGGCGCTGAGAAAGCCATCGCGCCGTACTCGGACGTGCGACTGGATGTCCACGAGACCGCGGACTTCACCGCCGAGGCCGGACGAACAGCAGTGGGCGCGCTGCTTGCCGGGTCGGAGCCGGGAACGCTCCCCGCGGAGTTTGCCACGGCGATTTTCTGCGCAAACGATATGCTGGCATTTGGCGCCATGACAGCACTTCGCGACGCTGGAATCCTGGTGCCTTCGCAGGTATCCCTGGTGGGCTTTGACGACAGCGCGATAGCCGAGCAGTTCTCGGTGCCATTGACCACGATTCGCCAGCCCATGGCGGAACTCGGGTGGGCGGCGGCGGACTTGTTGCTCGCCGACGCTCGCGAAGGGAATGCGGCCGCGGAGGTGCCCGCGCGAGCACCACAACACCTTCGGTTCGAACCGGAATTGATCATACGGAAGTCCACCGCGCCGCCTCGGGACTGATCTTCTCGAAGGAGTGACGATTTCGGCGTTGCGTGACGGTTTTTCGCGGGTCCTAGGCGTCACACGTCGCGGAAAACGTCACACGTTTAATCGCCGGTCGAGTACCCGCCGAGCGCAACAATCCGATCGCGCACCAAGCGCTATAATCATTGGACGCCATTGCCTCTGGAGACCCTCATGATCGTTGATCCCGTGCACGCCGAAGTACTCGCCGTGATCGTGGCGATGGTGGACGGCGAACCCAACGTGCTGACCGTGCCCGATCGCCTCCGGCTTCCCGCCGGCCCATTGCTTCCGGAGCATCGCTCCATGCAAACGGCCGTTCGCGCGTGGGTTGAGAAGCAAACTGGCCTCTCGGTTGGCTACCTCGAACAGCTCTACACCTTCGCCGATCAGGACCGCGACGGCAGCGGAAATCGCGTCATCTCAATGTCCTACCTCGGATTGGTCCGTGGGCTCAATGCGACGGGAGCGCGCTGGCACAGCTGGTACTCCTTGCTGCCGTGGGAAGATCAGCGCGCAGGCAACTCACTGCTGACCAACACCATCGCCCCAGCACTTCGCTCCTGGGCCACCAACGGCGGCGAGTCGCGCTTAGAGCGTTGCGCGATCGATTTCGGATTCGACAATCGGCCATGGCTTCCCGATCTCGCGTTGCAGCGATACGAGGTGTTGTGGGAGGCCGGTTTGGTCCCGGAATCGCAGGCCGTCGTCGCCCCTACTGCCGACGCAAGTCTCGAAGCCCCCGCCACGGGTGTCGCCGTCGACCCAAAGTCCACGCACGCGGGGCTCCCGGGCGAACGGATGGACGGGGATCATCGCCGGATCCTCGCCACAGGTATCGCACGGCTGCGCACCAAGATCCAATATCGCCCGGTCGTGTTCGAGCTCATGCCCGAGGAGTTCACGCTCGGGCAGCTCCAGCTCTGCGTCGAGGCGTTGGCGGGCCAGCGGGTCCACACCCAGAACTTCCGCCGATTCGTCGAGCAACAGCAACTCGTCGAGGAAACTGGCCATTACACCCCAACTGGCGGGCGCCCAGCTCGGCTCTACAGGTTCCGGCACGAAGTACTACAGGAACGCAAAATGGTGGGAACGAAGCTCCCGTCGCCGCGATCCCGCTGATCA
Organism: Actinomycetaceae bacterium; assembly: GCA_039812645.1. Classification (GTDB taxonomy): domain Bacteria; phylum Actinomycetota; class Actinomycetes; order Actinomycetales; family Actinomycetaceae; genus Ancrocorticia. The sequence continues at coordinate 6,529 of JBDIAV010000074.1, read as the reverse complement.
GCGCGCCATTCGGCCGTCCCGACCACGGTCAAACCCCGGGCCTCCCCGGTTCCATCCTGACCGCAAGTCCGGTTCCATCCTGATCGCAGGCCCGGTTCCAGACCGGCCACCGGCCCGTCCACACGTGAGGCCCTACATGAGGCCATAGTCACATATTTTGGGTGATCATTTCCTGAACATTCGGTTGCACCCCCTTATGCTCAGTTGTAGCATAAGTGCAATCTCACCCAGGAGGCATCCATGACCGCCCTAGTCACTGCAAACGATCTGTTCCGCCGCGTCAATCACGTCATTCCCTCGATCGAATGGGCAACCATGGCCGAGGATGTCGACGCGATCCAGCGGCTCAAGCGCGAACGCAACGCCGTCATCCTCGCCCACAACTACATGCGGCCGGAGATCTTTCACGGCGTTTCGGACATCGTCGGCGATTCGCTCGCCCTCGCTCGCGAGGCGACCACCGTCCAGGCGGACGTCATCGTGCTGGCCGGCGTCCATTTCATGGCGGAGACGGCCAAGTTGCTCAACCCTTCCAAGACGGTGCTGATCCCCGATCTTCGCTCCGGCTGCTCCCTCGCCGAGTCGATCACCGCGGAGGACGTGCGCGAGCTGCGCCGCCTCCATCCGGGGGTTCCCGTGGTCACCTACGTCAACACGTCCGCGGCTGTGAAGGCGGTGAGCGACGTCTGCTGCACGTCGGGCAACGCGGTCGAGATCATCGAAGGCCTGGGCGTCCCCGAGGTCATCATGATCCCGGACCAGTACCTCGCCGCCAACATTGCCCGCAAGACCGGGGTCAAGGTGATCACGCACCCCGGCGCCTGCGAGGTCCACGAACGCTTCACCGCGAACGACATCCGCCAGATCCGCGCCGATTATCCCGACGGCGTCACCATCCTCGCCCACCCCGAATGCCCACCCGAAGTGGTCGATGAAGCCGACTACGCCGGCTCCACAGCCCAGATGGTCGACTTCGTGGCGGATCGCCGCCCATCGCGCGTGGCACTCATCACCGAGTGCTCGATGAGCGACAACGTGGCCCAGCAGTATCCGGACGTCGATTTCGTGCGCCCGTGCAACCTCTGCCCGCACATGGGGCGCAATACGCTGCCCGCCATTCGTCACGCGCTGGAAACCATGACCAACGAGGTCACCATCGATCCGGCCATTGAGGCGGACGCCCGCGCCGCGGTGGACCGCATGCTCGCAATGGGTGCGCGATGAGCGCGGGCGCCGCACCCGCGGAACTCACGGTGGACGGCCCCGTCATCGTTGGTGGCGGGCTGGCCGGCCTCAGTTGCGCCATCGAACTTTCTCCCTCGCCCTGCCTTGTGGTCACGGCTGGCGATTTCGGCACCGGGACTTCCACGGGATGGGCGCAGGGCGGCATGGCCGCGGCGATGGACCCGAATGACGACCCCGCCGATCACGCCGCCGATACGCTCGCCGCCGGCGCCGGATTATGCGACCCGGAGGTGGTTGAGCTCGTGACCGCCGCCGCCCCCGAAACGGTCCGATGGTTGGCCGATCTCGGGGCGCGATGGGACCGCAACGAGGACGGATCGTTGAAGCTGGGCCTGGAAGGCGCCCACTCGTGCCGCCGCATCGCCCATGCCGACGGCGACGGAACGGGCGCCGAGCTGCTGCGCACCGTCATGGCCGAGGCGCGCCGCCTGCCGTCGGTCGCCCTCTGGGACCACTGCTCCGCCCGGCGCATCGTCGTTGAGCGGGGCCGGGTGGCCGGACTGGAGCTGGACACTCCCGATGGCGTCATGCTGGTGCGGACCACCTCGGTGGTGCTCGCCACCGGAGGAATCGGCGGCCTCTTCAGCCACACCACCAATCCGCTCAGCTCCTGCGGTCAGGGTCTCGCGTTGGCTCACAGGGCCGGCGCGGCGCTGCGGGACATCGAGTTCGTGCAGTTCCACCCCACGGCATTGGATGGCACGCTAGATCCGCTCCCACTCATCAGCGAGGCCGTGCGCGGCGAGGGTGCGATTCTGGTCAATGAGCTCGGTGAACCCGTGCTGGACAATCCGCTGGCGGCCCGCGACGTGGTGGCCAGGGCCGAGTGGGCGCAGCTCCAAGCGGGCCACGAGGTCTTCCTCGACGCCCGCACCGCGCTGGGAGAACGCTTCATCCAGAAGTTCCCCTCCATCCACGGGGTTGCCATGGAATCAGGGCTTGATCCCGCCACGGATCTGCTGCCCGTCAAGCCGGCGGCGCACTATCACATGGGCGGCGTGCTGGTGGACTCCAACGGGCAGAGCACGGTGCCCGGCCTGTACGCAGTGGGCGAGGTCAGTTCAACGGGGCTTCATGGCGCCAATCGCCTCGCCTCCAACTCGCTGCTGGAGGCCGTTGTTTACGGTCGCGCCGCCGCACAGCACCTGCGCCGCGCCACGCTCACCTCGGCAGCGCCACTCGGCGACAGGCGCTGGCCCGGGGCGCCCTGGAAACCCGCCAATCCGCGCCTCGCGGAGATTCGCGGGATCGTCACGGCTGGCGCGGGAGTATTGCGCGACCAGTCCGGACTCCGGCACGCGCTCGAGATGTTACGTCCATTCTTGAACGACGACGCCGGCCTTGTCGGTCACCTTCTCGTGTCTGCCGCACTTGAGCGTACCGAATCACGTGGAGCCCACACCCGCACGGACTTCCCGGAGGCCGCGGCGCCACGGCACACCATCACTTCTCTCACCACCTACACCGAAGGACGTGTCGCATGAGAACACTCCCCCGCAGCGCAATCGACTCGGTATCCGCTGCCCTTCAGGAAGATCTCGGCCGCGCCGGGGACATCACGACCGATTCCACCGTTCCGGTCGACGCCGTGGCGACGGTCCAGTTGGTCTCGCGCGAGCCGGGCGTCATTGCGGGCCTGCCGCTGGCCCAAATGGCGTGGCAGCTGTTAGATCCTTCGGTCCAGGTGGATGTTCATCTGCCGGACGGCTCCCGTGTGGTTCCGGGAGACGTCATCGCCACCGTCCACGGTCCTGCACGTGCCCTGTTGACTGGTGAGCGTGTGGCCCTCAACTTCCTCGGACAACTGTCCGGAGTTGCCACCGGCACCGCCACCATCGCCGACGCAATTGCACACACACGCGCCCGCGTTGCCGACACGCGAAAGACGGTTCCCGGCCTCCGCGCCCTCCAGAAGTACGCGGTCGCATGCGGCGGCGGATCGAACCACCGCTTCGGGCTTGATGACGCGGTTCTCATCAAGGACAACCACATCGCAGTAGCCGGTGGCCTGCGGGCGGCCGTCGAGGGCGCCCGCGCCAACGTGGGCCACCTCGTGAAGATCGAGGTGGAGGTGGACAATCTGGAGATGCTCGCCGAACTTCTGGAGATCGGCGCCGACGTCGTCCTACTCGACAACATGACGCCAGACGAACTGCGCGAGGCGGTCAAGATGGTGGACGGCAAGATGATCACTGAGGCCTCCGGCAGGATCACGCCGGAGGTCGCGGTCCCGATCGCCGAGGCCGGGGTGGACCTCATCAGCGTGGGCTGGCTGACGCACAGCGTGAGCGTGCTGGACATCGGCCTGGACCACGTGACGAACGGCTGAACGGTCGCTTTCACGGCGGCGGCGGCGTCGGCGCCCATTTCGAACGTGTGGCGTTTTCCGCGTTGCGTCACGGTTTTTCCCAGGGAAAATGCGGGCGGATTCGAGTGGTGGGTGCAACGCTCGTCATTGGAGGGTGATCGGATGGGGCATCGTGCTGGGGAAGAGTATTGGAAGGTGAGGGACCGGGACCGGTTTTGGGAGGTGATTGCCCAGGGCGGGAGTCTGGCTGTGGCGGTGGCGAGTGTGGGGGTGACCCGGGCTGCGGGGTTGCGCTGGTTAAGGAATGGGCTTATACCTGAATGGTGTCGCCAAAAGATTATTGATCGTGTCCAGCCTGGTGTGGGTCCATTGACTTTTGTGGAGCGGGGCTGGATCCAGAACATGTGCCGGGCGGGATTCACGACCAGTGAGATGGCTCGCTTGTTGGGCCGGTCCCGGTCAACGATCTGGCGCGAGCTCCCTAAAGGCATCCACGAGACGTGGGGTACCTACCGGGCAGTGGTCGCCCAACGCACAGTCGACGCTCGGCGTGCCCGACCCAAAACACGCAAACTAGAAACTAATGACGAGTTGCGGGCCCAGGTAGTGGCAGGCTTGGAAAAGAACTGGTCACCCGAGCAGATCGCGGCCCGCCTCGTCGTGGATCATCCCGGGGATAAGGAGATGCGGGTGTGTCATGAGACGATCTATCAGGCCATCTATGTTAACCCGCGTGGCGGACTCGCTAAAGAGGTGAAAGCCGCGATCAAGCGCGGTAAAGTGCTGCGTCATGGGCGTGAGTATCGCAGGCATCAGGGCCGGGCTAAGCGGCCCGATAAGCTCGGTGAATATGTTTCGATTCATGAGCGGCCCGAAGAGATTGAGGAGCGTTTGGTTCCGGGGCATTGGGAAGGTGATCTGATTATCGGGGCCGGCTCTGCCAGTCAGGTCGGGACCCTGGTTGAGCGCACCACCTCGAAAATATGTTTGCTGCATCTGCCGGCCAATCGCACTGCCCCGGTGGTGGCGCAAGCCATCATCACCACGATTGAGGCCATGGAAGATATCGCGTGTCAGTCGATCACTTGGGACCAGGGATCGGAAATGGCGGCCCATCACCAGATCACCCAGACCACCGGTGTCCAGGTGTATTTCGCTGACCCGCACTCGCCCTGGCAGCGCGGGGTGAATGAGAACACTAACGGGCTCCTACGCGATTACTTCCCCAAAGGCAGCGATCTGTCGGTCTGCCCACCCGACTACCTCGAGTTCGTCACCAACGAGATGAATGACCGGCCCCGCAAACGCCTAGGATGGAAAACCCCCAACGAGGCCTGGAACGAACTACTATCAAACCAACAACAACACTAAAAAGTGTTGCAACCACCCCTCGAATCCGCCGCGTTACACGTCGCCGGAAACGTCACACGTCCGAACGATCAGCAGAACCATCGACACCCCGCTGACGCACGGTCAGCGGGAGCTACTACTTTCCCGCGGGCTTGATGAACGGGAAGGTGATGGTCTCGCGGATGCCGAGGCCGGTCATCGCGGTGAGCAGGCGATCGATCCCCATGCCCATGCCACCTGCCGGCGGGAAGCCCTGCTCCATCGCCTCGAGGAACTCCTCGTCCAGCTGCATGGCCTCCGGGTCGCCGTTGGCGGCTTCGAGAGACTGAGCGACGAGGCGCTCGCGCTGAATGACCGGGTCCGCCAGCTCGGAGTAAGCGGTGCCCAGTTCCATGCCGCGCACGTAAAGATCCCACTTTTCGGTGACGCCCGGCTTGGAGCGGTGCGGGCGGGTGAGCGGGGAGGTGTCCTCGGGGAAGTCGCGGACGAAGGTAGGCGCCCACAGCTTCGAACCAACGAGTTCCTCGAAGATCTCCTCGGCGATCTTGCCGGGAACCCAGAACGGAGCCACGTTGATGTCATGAGCCTCGGCGAGTGCCTCAAGCTTCTCGCGCGAGGTCTCGACCGTCACTTCTTCGCCCACGGCTTCCGAAATCGCGGTGAAGAGGTCGATGTTGTCCCACTCCCCACCGAGGTCGTACTCGGCGCCGTCGGCAAGCGTCACGACGGTGGTCCCGAGGGTGTCGAGGCATGCCTGCTGCACGAGGCTCTGGGTCAGCTCCGCCATCGTGTCATAGGTGCCATACGCCTGGTAGGCCTCCAGCGCGGTGAACTCGGGCGAGTGGGTGGAGTCCGCGCCCTCGTTGCGGAAGTTGCGGTTGATCTCGAACACGCGCTCGACTCCGCCCACCACCGCACGCTTGAGGTGCAGCTCGGTGGCGATTCTCAGGAAAAGATCCTGGTCGTACGCATTGATGTGGGTGGTGAACGGACGCGCCGCGGCACCACCGTGAATCAGCTGGAGCATCGGAGTCTCAAGCTCGATGTATTCGCGGCGATCGAAGTTGGCGCGCAGCGACTTCATCACGCCCGCACGCAGACGCACCATATCACGCGCCGCGGGACGAGTAATGAGGTCGAGATGACGCAGGCGGACGCGCAGCTCCTCAGACAGCGAAACATCCTCGCCTTCGGCGTTCTTGTACACCTTGGGGAGCGGGCGGATGGCTTTCGAGGCGATCTGCCAGGACGTGGCAAACACGGAAAGCTCGCCACGGCGCGAAGCGCCCACATACCCTTCGACGAAGAGGTGGTCTCCGAGATCGACAAACTGCTTGTAGTCCGCGAGCGCCTCCTCGCCAACATTCGCGAGCGACAGAATCACCTGAAGCCGCGTGCCTGCACCATCCTGGAGGGTTGCGAAGCAGATCTTGCCGCCGGTACGCGAGAGCATGACGCGGCCAGCAACGCCGACTCGCTCCTCGGTCAGCTCAGCGCCAGCCTCAATGCCCTCGAACTTCTCGCGGATCTCGGGAATGGTCGTGGTGATAGGCAGCTCGACGGGGTACGCTTCGACACCCTTCTCCAGCAGCTTCTTACGCTTCTCCAGGCGTACCTGAATCTGTT